>DJKW01000002.1 GCA_002434805.1 Patescibacteria group bacterium UBA6532 | reverse complement strand
ATATTTCATTATTTTACTATAAACTAATTAATGAAAATTAACAACTTTAGCGCTCTATTTTGAAAAAAAAGCGGCTTTGTCTTTTATGACGGATGCCGCTATACCCTTATTGTTTATCTTTTTCCTTGCGATCTAGATATTCCCTGCCTTTGCCAACGTCTGTGTTGATTGGCACGTTTTTATCGTAAAGCGGACATTCTGCTTCGTCCCACGCGTCAAACGTGACATTAACAAGAGCAAAGAGTTTTGGTGGGTTTGCTACGTCTTCTCGCTTGATTCCTCCGCGATTACAGAGAACGCCAAGGCCGATAACATTGCCTTTTAGAGCACGAACTGCTTCAATGACTTTTTTTGCCGAGCCGCCGGTAGTTAGGACGTCTTCCACCACCAAGACGTTTTTTCCGGCAATGAGTTTGTCGTAACCGCGTTTAATGATGAAAGCATTGCCATCCTCTGTTTTTTCGGCATAAACGCCTAATACTTCATAACCGATCATTTCAGAGAGATGATGTGCTATCCACTGTGAGAGGATTACTCCGCCGATTGCAGGAGCGATAACCACTTCTACGTCGTAGCCAAAAAAATGCTCTGCAATAGATAGACATAACTTAGACGTTTCCTTGGTATGCGGATAGACTGCGTCCTTGTTGATATAAGCTGGGCCGTGCTTACCTGAAGTGTAGACGATGTGATTTTCTGTAATTATCGCGTTGACTTTACTGAATATTTCTAAAGCTTCTTTTTCATTCATAACTATCTTTCCTCTAGACTAAACTACAACAAAACAAATAAAAAAGCAAGGATAAATCAAAAAACAGAAATCCTGGAGAATTTCTGCAACAAACAATTTTCTTTTATTTAAATAATGTGCCCCCGGAAGGATTCGAACCCTCAACAACGGTTTCGAAGACCGGCATGATATCCATTTCACCACAGGGGCATCGCGCTTTATTTTACCATAAAAATTGAAAAATTCAAGTAATTGGGTTAATATAAAATCAATGAAGAATATTCCAAAAGAGGTAAAAGAAGTTATCTCTAAGCTAAATTCCAAAGGTTTTAAGGCCTATGCAGTTGGAGGCTGTGTTCGAGATTTCTTAAGAGGAGCTGAACCCAAAGATTGGGATATTGCCACTAATGCCAAGCCGGAAGAAATAAAAAAGATATTTCCCAAGAGTTTTTACGAAAACAGCTTTTTTACGGTTACGGTCAAAACTAAAAGCAAGAACCCTATCTTAAAAGAAATTGAGATTACTACCTTTAGGGAAGAAGCAAAGTATACAGATAAACGGCATCCCGACCAAATAAAGTTTGCCAAAACTTTAAAAGAAGACTTAAAAAGAAGGGATTTCAGCGTTAATGCCATGGCTTTGGAATTAAAAGACAATGGCAAATGGGAGGTAATAGATCTTTTTTCCGGCCAGGAAGATTTAAAAAACAAAGTTATTAAGACAGTAGGAGATGCCGAAGAAAGATTTAAAGAGGATGCTTTAAGACTGATGAGAGCTGTAAGGTTTGCTGCCACCCTGGGTTTTTCTATAGAAAAGAAAACTTCAGAGTCAATTCAAAAGAACGCTGGGCTTTTACGGGTTATTTCCAAAGAAAGAATAAGGGATGAACTAATGAAGATTATTACAACAGAGAGGGCAGCTGACGGTATTGAGCTTTTAAGAAAATTAGGTCTTTTAAAGCATATTGTCCCTGAACTGGAAGAAGGATATGGTGTTGGGCAGAATAAACATCATGTTTATGAATGCTATGAACACAATCTTCTTTCTTTAAAGTATGCTGTCAAGAAGAATTTTAACAAATACGTCAGATTAGCCAGCCTTTTTCACGACATTGCCAAGCCCAGGGTAAAAGCAGGAAAAGGGTCAGAGTCCACTTTTTACGGACACGAGATAGTAGGGGCGAGAATGACAGCCCAAATTCTTCAGCGGCTCAAATTTTCGAATAAAGACATTGAAAAGATTGTTAGGCTTGTCAGATACCATCTTTTTTACTACAATGTTGGGGAGGTTTCTGAAGCTTCAGTGAGGAGATTAGTCAGGCAAGTGGGAATAGAAAATATGGAAGAATTATTAGAGGTGAGAATGGCAGACCGCATAGGATCGGGCGTCCCTAAAGCGGAACCATATAAATTGCGCCATTTAAAATACATTATTGAAAAAGTTTCCCAAGATCCAATTTCAGCTAAAATGCTGAAAGTTAACGGAGGCGATGTCATGAAGATTTTAAAGACAAAACCCGGCCCCAAAGTTGGCCAGGTACTGGATATTTTATTGGGAGAGGTATTAGATGATCCCAAAAACAACAAGAAAGAATTTCTCTTAAAGAAAGTTAAGGCATTAGCTGAATTATCCGAGAAAAAACTTCAAGATTTGGCTGAAAAGGGCAAGACAGGAAGAGCTAAATTAGAAACAAAGAGAGACGAAATGACAAAGAAAAAATACTGGGTAACTTAAAATCATGACTATTTTAATTATTATTGCTGCTTTTGGCGGAGGAGCTGTCAGGGGAATGGTCGGCTTTATAAAGCACCAATTCTCTTATAAAAACGTCGGGTTTAATCTCCCCTACTTTTTGGCAATGCTTTTTATTTCCGGCATTGTCGGCGTTTTGGTCGCTTCTGCCTTTAATGTTAATGCCGTCTTCGCTTTTATTATCGGTTATGCCGGCGGCGACTTCCTAGAGAACGTTTATAAAATCATCGCTAAAAAGAAAGAGATATATTTTCCTCTAAAAGATGTTCTGCCTCCAAAGTAGCTTCGGAGCGTAGTGTAATGGCAGCACGAGTCCTTCGGGAGGATTTAGCCCGAGTTCGAATCTCGGCGCTCCGACATTTTAATGAAATTTACCTTAGAAAAGCCAAATAAAAACATTCCAAATCTTTTGCAAGAATTAGGTTATCGTTTTTATGCCCAAGAAAAGAAAGAATCAATTTTTTTAAAACGATTGGGATTTGGAAATTATCCCAGATTCCATATTTATTTAAAAAACAATAAAGACTTGCATTTTAACTTGCACTTAGATCAAAAAAAACCTATTTACAAAGGAGCGCCAGCCCATTCGGCTGAATACGACGGTGAAATATTAAAAAAGGAAGCTGAGAGAATAAAAGAAAAATTCAAGGGCCTGTAGTTTAACGGCAAAACACTACATTCGCATTGTAGAGACGGCAGTTCGATTCTGCCTGGGTCCACAAGCTTAAAAAGACTTTAGTTTATTTCTGGAGTCTTTTTAAATTTATTCTTCTCTTTTAAGCTAAATTAATTTATAGTTAAAGTGATGATTAAAGAATCAATAAAGAAACTTATTCCCTCGTTTTTATTAAGCACTTACCATTGGTTTTTGGCTCTGCTTGGCGCTGTTTTCTATGGATTCCCTTCCA
Source organism: Patescibacteria group bacterium UBA6532 (assembly GCA_002434805.1). GTDB lineage: Bacteria > Patescibacteriota > Minisyncoccia > Minisyncoccales > UBA6532 > UBA6532. Next base: position 40,205 of record DJKW01000002.1, on the reverse strand, counting down.
AAGAGCTGATAGTAATCGGGGTAACCGGCACCAATGGGAAGTCAACCGTTATTAATTTATTCACCCTAATTCTTCAAGAGGCAGGCTACAAAACAGCTTCTCTTTCTTCTATTAAGCTTAAAATCGCTGAAAAAGAATGGCCAAATACTTTAAAAATGACAATGCCAGGCCGTTTAAAATTACAAAAGTTTTTAAGGGAGGCAGTAAAAGCTGGCTGCAAATACGCTGTTTTAGAGGTAACTTCGGAAGGAATTAAACAGCACCGCCACAAATTTATTGATTTTAATACTGCTGTTTTTACAAACTTAACAAAAGAGCATATTGAAGCTCACGGAAGTTTTGAGAAATACAAAAAATCCAAAGGAGAACTTTTCAAATCCTGCAGAGGCACTCATGTTATTAATCTTGACGACAAAAACTCTCAATATTTCTGGCAGTTCCAGGCCAATAATAAAATTGGCTACAGCCTGAAAGATATTTCTAAATTCCAACCTTTGAACTTAAAGTTGTTTGGAGAATTTAATATCTACAATGCTTTAGCAGCCATCCAGGTTGGATTGTCGCAGGGAATAGACTTAGAGACCTGTAAAAAAGCGTTGGAAAAGGTTAAAAGCATTCCGGGACGAATGGAAACAGTAATTAAGAAACCATTTATGGTTATAGTTGACTATGCCCATACTCCCGATGCCTTAGAAAAGGTTTACGAAGCCATAGATAATCATTTTCCTAATACTAATAATAAAATCTGCGTTTTAGGCGCAGCTGGAGGAGGAAGAGATAAGCGGAAAAGGCCAGAGCTTGGTAAAATTGCTGATAAATATTGCCAGGAGATTATTTTAACCAATGAAGATCCTTACGATGAAGACCCAAAGCAAATTTTATCTGAAATAGAATCTGGAATTTCCAACCCAAATTTATACCAAATATTAGACCGCAGGCAAGCAATTAACAAGGCTTTAGGAATGGCAAAGCCCGGAGACCTGGTCGTTATTACCGGTAAGGGATCGGAACCTTGGATGTGTCTTGCTGAAGGGAAAAAAATCCCCTGGGATGACAGGAAGATTGCAAGAGAAGAATTTAAATAAACATCAGAATATTATGTTTTCTAAAAAAGATTTTAAGAAAATTACTGATTGGTCATGGGAGGTTCCCAAAGATTTAAGGAAGGATATGCGGGTCCCTGCCAGGATTTATGTTTCAGAAAATATGCTAGAAGAGGTGTTTAAAGACAGATCCATTTCTCAATTAATGAATTTGTGCGCTTTGCCGGGAATTCAAAAATACGGCTTAGCCATGCCAGATATGCATGAGGGTTATGCTTCGCCAATTGGAGGAGTAGCTGCCATAAGAACGTCAGACGGCATTATCTCCCCTGGCATGCAGGGATATGATATAAATTGCGGGATGAGGCTTTTGAAATCAAATTATTACTTGAAAGATATTCAGCCCTATTTAGATAAGTTGGCAACTGAAATTCAAAAAGAAGTGCCTTCTGGACTGGGAAAGGGCAGGGAGACAAAACTTGACGTTTTAGAAATCAATAAAATTCTAGAAAATGGAGCAGAAAGATTAGTGGAGCAGGGTTACGGTGAAAAAGAGGATTTGGAAAACTGTGAGGCAGGAGGCAGGTTGAAAGGGGCTGATGCAACAGCTGTTTCAGACAGAGCGAAAAACCGAGGAAGAAGCCAGGTTGGAACTTTGGGGTCTGGTAATCATTTTTTGGAAGTTCAGCGAGTAGAAAAAGTTTTTGATGAAGAAACAGCTAAGGCTTTTGGCGTATTTCAAGACCAGATTGTCATTATGATTCATACTGGGAGCCGGGGTCTTGGCCATCAGATCGCCACCGATTATATCCGAGAATTTATGGGATTGATGGGGAAATATAATATTAAAGTTCCTGACCAAGAATTTGCCTGCGTTCCTTTTAACTCGCCAGAAGGACAGAGGGGATTGGCAGCTTCAGCTTGCGGTGCAAATTACGCCTGGGCTAATCGTCAAATGATCGCTCATCTTATCAGAAAAGCGTGGAAGTCGGTATTGGGAGAAAAATCTTCTCCTTTAATTCCTCTTTATGACGTTGCCCATAATATTATTAAAAAAGAAAAATACATTATTGAAGGAAAAGAAACAGAGGTTGCTGTTCACAGAAAGGGAGCTACTCGGGCTTTCCCGCCAGGCCATCCTGAAATTCCAGAGAGATACAGAAAAGTGGGCCAGCCGGTTTTAATACCAGGATCCATGGGCACTGCTTCTTATATCTTGGTTGGAACCAAAGAAGGAGAAGAGGCCTTTTTCTCGACTTGCCATGGGGCTGGCCGTATCATGTCCCGGAAAGCTGCGATTAGGACTATTTCCGGTGAGGAAGTGGTGAAAAGATTAGGAGAAAAAGGGATTATTATTAAATGTCAGTCAATGAGGGGAATTGCCGAAGAAGCTCCCTTAGCTTACAAAAACATCGATAATGTGGTAGAAGTAGTACACAAGGCAGGACTTTCTAAAAAAGTGGCCAGACTGGTGCCATTAGCTGTAATTAAAGGCGAGTAATTTTAATGGTTGAATTATTAAATTATTTTAATTTTATGGTAGAAAAAAGACTTCCCAAAAGCGTGAGGAAATTTATTCGTAGAGAAAAATCTCGGATTCGCCGGGAAGTTTTAGATATAAAAGAAGAAAAGAAGTTAATTGAAGAACTTTATCAAGGGTTTTTTAATAAATTAGAAGGTAAAGACAATAAAAAGAAACCTGTTGAAGAAAAATTATCGTTAACTAAGGCATGAAAATAAAAGAAATTTACAATTTGGCAATAAAATTGGGAATTGAAGCTGATTTCCGCTCAAAAAAGGAAATTAAAAAACTGCTTAAAAGGAAAAAAGATAAATTTGAAAAGCTTTCCAATAAGGAAAAAGAAGGGTTTGATAAAGAAAGCTTAATAAGTCCTTATTCTGATACGCGGGTTTTAAATATATCCCAAGACAAAGAGATAAAAAGAATTTTAGTTGGTATTGAGATTGATCCAGCTGAAATTTTATTAGCTAAAGAACTAGGCAATATTGATTTAGTTGTTTCTCACCATCCTTTGGGCAAAGCTTTGGCTAATTTACACGAAGTAATGGATCTTCAAATAGATGTTTTAAATCAGTACGGAGTGCCAATTAACATAGCTGAGAAATTAACCAATGAAAAGATTTCTGAAGTTGTCAGGAGGTTAAATCCAGACAACCACCAGAGAACGGTTGATACTACTCGTCTTCTTAAATTTAATTTAATATGTATTCACACTGTCTGCGATAATTTGGCTGCTCACTTTTTGAAAGAGAAAATAAATCAGGCAAAGCCCGAAAGAATCGAGGATTTAATGAGTCTTTTAAAAGAAATTGAAGAATATAAAAGATCTGGAGAAATTGGAGCTGGCCCCAAGATTTTTGTTGGCAATAAAGAAAATAGATGCGGTAAAATTGCTTTGACGGAAATTACCGGCGGAGCATCGGGTTCGCCAAAACTTTATGAAAAATTAGCTCAAGCTGGAATTGGCACAGTAGTTGGCATGCATATTTCAGAAGAACACAAAAAAGAAGCTGAAGCTGCCAATTTAAACGTAGTTATTGCCGGTCATATGTCTACTGATTCTTTGGGAGTTAATTTGTTTTTAGATGAACTAGAGAAAAGAGGAATCGATATTATTCCTTGTTCGGGATTAATTCGCGTTTCCCGCATTAAAAAGCGCAAAAAGTTAAAGAAGAATTATGAAAAAATACTCGTCAAGAAGAGCTAAGAAAGGAAAAACTGCCTACCGTACTCCCAGCCCCTTTATATATCAAAAATCCCAAAAAGTTTCCAAGTATAAATCAAAAAAGAAATAAAAAGGACTCATAATATGAGCCTTTTTTATATTTCTTTTACCATATAAGTATCTTTTAACTTATATCCTAGTTTTCTCCAGTAACTTCTTGTTCCTATAGCTGAGATCGCTGCAATTTTAGATAAGCCAAATTCTTTTTTGGCTATTTTTTCTGCTTCTTTAATTAGCTTTTTGCCCAAGCCCTTGTGCTGCGGTGAAATTATAGAAACTTTATCTTCATTAATAGGGTGGAGTTGGCCGTAGGTATGGAGCTCTCTAATTATCGCTGCATTCTTTAAAACAGGTATGATATAACGAGATTTGGCGTTTATGCGTAGGCGCAAAAGACTATAGAGTTTTTCCCTCTCCTTACTTTCAAAACTCAAAAATACTTCTTTTCCGTTGGAAGCAAGGTAGCTTTCTTTAAAAAGATAAAGTTTTTCTTTTGGATTATAGTTTTCTTTTACTTCCCGGCATCTTATACAATGGCATTTCCAATCCTCATTTTTGGAGTTTTCAGCCAAGATTTGGCGTAAATTAGATATTTTAACCCCTCCTTTTACTATTTTTTGCGAAGGGAAATCTCTGATTATTCTTTGAATTCGGCAGTAATAAGGTATGTTTTTTTTAATATCTTTTATTAGTCTTATTAGCTCTTTTTCTGAATAGGGCTTGTATTTCATTCTCTTCCAGATTTTGTAGATAGGAGCTTCCTTTAACAAGGCACAGGGATAAATTTTTAAGAGGTCGGGCTGAAAGTCGGGGTTTAAAAACAATTCTTTAAACATCTTTTTGTCGCGCTTTATGGAAGAGCCCGGCAAATTCGGCATCATCTGGTAGCAGATTTTAAAGCCGGCATATTTTAAGAGCTGGGTAGCTTTAACTGCTTCTTTAATTCCGTGGTCGCGTTTGTTTAATTTCAATACATCTTCATAAATGCTTTGTATTCCAAGCTCAACCCTGGTAACGCCCAATTCTCTCAGTCTTTTTATTTCTTTATCTGTAATATAATCTGGCCTCGTTTCAACAGTAAGGCCAACAATTCGGCGTTTGGCTTTTTCATTCAGTTTTTGGCTTTGCTTTAAGCTTTTAGATTTTCTTTGGTTGCAAGCTTCAAAGCACCTTTTGATAAACCAATTTTGGTATTGTTTTGGGTAATAACTCCAAGTTCCTCCAATAATCCTTAATTCAATTTTGTCTGTGAGATGCCCGATGTTATTTAAAGCTTTTATCCTGTTTTGAACTTGTGAATAAGGGTCAAATTTATTAAAAATCGCCCTCATAACAGCTGGCTCCCCGTCCAGATAGCTTTTAGGGATTCCTTTTTGGGTTGGGCAATAGAGGCATCTGCCAGGACAAGAATAAGGCTTGGTTAGAACGGAAACTACGACAATTCCAGAAAGAGAACGGATTTTTCTGAGGCGTAAAAGGTTTTCCAGCCCTTTATTCTCTTTGATCGTTCTTTTTTTAACTAATTTATGATATGCTTTTAATAGTTCTGAATTGGTGGACAGAGGAATTTTATGCTTTTTGGATATTTTTCTCTTCATCAATGCCAAATCATCAGGAGTTTTAGCTCGAGTTTTTATTAAGCTTTTGATTGTAATTTCATTGGTTTCCATATGCAACGAGATTTTGCTGAACATCTTTTAGAAAAGACTACCCAAGATTATAACTTAATAGCCGAGGAATTTGCAAGAACCAGGGAGAAACCTTGGCCGGAGATTAAATTTCTCTTTGATGATTATTTGGTTGCCAGAGAGAAGGTTTTAGATCTCGGGTGCGCCAACGCTCGTTTTTTTGAGTTCTTTCAAGAAAAAAAGGCAGATTATGTTGGCGTAGATAGTTCTAAAAAGTTAATTAAGATTGCCCAAGCCAGGCATTCTTCAGCTAAGTTTCAAACAGCAGACGCTTTAAATTTGCCTTTTCCAGACAATCACTTTGATAAGATTTATAGCATTGCTGTTTTACATCATATTCCTTCCCAAGAATTTCGTCTAAGCTTTTTAAAAGAAGCCAAAAGAGTTTTAAAGCCAGAAGGACTTTTAATAATGACTGTTTGGAGATTTCACCGGATTGAAGAGTTGTTTTTAATTATTAAGTTTGGAATTTTAAGATTATTTGGCTTGTCTAAATTGGATTTTGGCGATATTTTAGATCCCTGGGGCAAAAAGATTAAAAGATATTACCATTATTTTTCAAAAAAAGAATTGATAAGCCTGGCAAGAAAAGCCGGTTTTAAGATTAAAGACATTGGTGTTATAAAGAATAAAAGGGGTAACCGCCAAAACATTTATTTAGTTGCTAAAAAGCCTTCGTAGTTCAATGGATAGAATACGAGCTTCCGGAGCTTGAGATAGGGGTTCGACTCCTCTCGAGGGCACATTGAAGCCATAGAGAAACGATGGTTTAAATAACATCCTTTTGCTATAATATAAGTATACCAAACAAGGTCGAAGATTAAATTAAAAGCTATTATTTAGCATGGTCAAAAAAGAGGTTAAAAAAGAAGAGGGAAAACTGATAGGAGCAATTACTCACTACTTTGGAAATATCGGAGTAGGGGTTATTAAGCTTTCCGATTCACTTAAAGTAGGAGATACTATTAAGATTATAGGAGGCGAGGACACTGATTTTGAGCAGCAAGTAAAATCAATGGAGGTGGAGCACAAGAAGGTGGAGAAGGCAAAAAAGGGAGATTCCCTCGGATTAAAAGTTGATCAGAAGATTAGAGAAGGATACAAGGTTTATAAATTATAATAACTAAAAGAATTCAGAACTAATCACGAAAGTTAGTGGCTTTTGTTAGATTTGTCTTTTCCGTGGATTTAAACCACGGTTTTATTTTATATTTAAGCGTCTTGCTCTTGTTTGGTCTGGGGGGTAATATAAAATATGATGGAAGATAAAAATTTAATCAGTAAAATTAAACATAAAGGCGACATAAAAGAGTCCATCCAAAAAGCAGTTAATCTGCTCGGCGGTTGGAAGAAGTTTATTTCACCACACGAAGTAGTCCTATTAAAGCCAAATTACAATACAGCCGATCCTTTTCCTGGTTCTACTTCTCTAGATATTTTTGAAGCAATTATCCCGTCAATTTATGCTGCCGGCGCAAAAGCAGTAATAATAGGAGAATCTTCCACTTTTTCTTTAAATACTAGAAAGATTTTAGAAAAGAGAGGAGTATTTGATGCATGCCAGAGACTGGGAGCCAAGGTTTACGTTTTAGAAGAAAGAGAATGGGTGAAAAAGGAAATTCCCCAGGGAAAATATTTAAAAAAAGTCAGTGTTTCCTATGTTTTAGATAGAGTAGACAGAATAATCCTACTGCCCTGCCTAAAAACTCATATCCAATCCAGGTTCACTGCCAGCTTGAAGTTAGCAGTAGGATTTATGAAGGCTCCAGAAAGAGTTTTTCTTCATTTAAGAAAACTTGAAGAGAAAGTTGCTGAATTAAATACTCTTTTTAAGCCGGATTTAATTATTATGGATGCCAGGAAGTGTTTCGTTACTCGAGGGCCAGACAAGGGTGATGTTAGAGAGCCAAATTTGATTTTAGCTGGCATAGATAGGATTGCCATTGACGTTGAAGGCCTTAAAATTTTGAAAAGCTTTCCGGCTAAAAACAAATTAGACTTGCCTTTATGGGAATTTCCCCAGATAAAAAGAGCAGTAGAGCTGGGCTTGGGAGCGAAAAGCGAAGAAGACTACGAACTAATTGAAGGTTAAATGAATCAATATGATTTTTATCTATTCTACTTTTCCAAAGAAAAAAGAAGTAAAAGACATTGGAGAAAAGCTGGTTGAAAAAAAGCTAGCTGGTTGCGTTAATATTTTTCCCATTGATTCAATCTATTCTTGGAAAGGGAAAATCCAAAAAGACAAAGAATTCACCATGGTTATTAAAACTAAGAAAGGAAATTTTAAAAAGATTGAGAAATTTATCAGAAAAAACCACAGCTATACTGCCCCTTGCATTGTAGAGATTCCTATTGGCAAGGTAACTAAGAATTATTTAAAATGGCTTAATAGGTTTCTTTAAGATATAATTAAGTTAAAGCATTGCTTGTTTATGGCAAAAAGAATTACTGGATTCATTCTATTAATAACTGGAATAGGGATTATCTTCTGGACGCTCTATTCTTCCTATAATATTTTTACTGTTCGGGCTGAGGCCCCCCCAATTTTTTGAGATGACAGCAGAAGAAGCTGTTGTATCTGAAAAAATCGAAAATCAGGGCTTAGAGTCTCAATTTGAATCAATAATTGAAGAGCAGTTAAAGAACATATTGCCTTTAGGTTCTGTTCCCAAACTTTTAAATTTGGTTATTTGGTCAATTTTAGCTGGAATTTTAATTTTTGGAGGAAGCCAAATTGCTAATTTGGGAATTAAGCTGATAAAGTAAACGTAAACAATGTTGAAGTTTCTCAAGATTCTTTCTGTTTTTACCGGTACTATTATCGGAGTAGGGATTTTCGTCTTGCCTTTTGTTGTTTCAAAGGCCGGTTTTTTACCGGTTGTTTTTTATTTCTTATTACTTTCAATAATTGCAATTTTCATTCATTTTATCTACGGAGAAGTTTCTTTTGGAACAAAAGAGCTGCATCGTCTGCCGGGCTATACCAGAGAGTATCTTGGAAGGAACTGGGAAAAAATTAGTATTCTAACGGTGGTTTTGGGACTCTTTGGCGCTCTCCTCGCTTACTTGATAGTCGGCGGTGAATTTTTACACCTCTTTTTGGGTTCTCAGTTTGGTGGAAGCCCAATTATTTATACCTTATTGTTTTTTAGCTTCGGAAGTTATTTGATTTTTCGGGGAATTAAAAGTATTTCTGAAATAGAGCTTTCTCTTTTGGTCATTTTCTTTTCTATTGTTCTTTTATTTTTAATAAAAGCCCTGCCTTCCATTGATATCAACTACTTTAAAGAAATTAATGTTAAATTCCTCATTTTTCCCTATGGAGTGATCCTCTTTTCTTTATGGGGATCTGCCATAGTTCCGGAAATCAAAGAAATGGTTCAAGGCGACAGAAAAATGCTGAGAAAAGTGATTACTACTGGAATCTTAATATCTACTTTTACTTATTTATTGTTTATTTTTATTGTTTTCGGGACTTCCGGCCCAAATACTTCAAAAGAGGCTATTTCCGGATTATCTTCTGTTCTGGGAAGTAATATTATTCGCCTGGGTTTTTTATTTGGAATTATTACCTGTTTTACTTCTTTCCTTACCTTGGGATTAACTTTAAAAAAGGTTTTTTGGTATGACCTCGGTTTATCCAAAAATCTTTCCTGGTTTATTGCCTCTTTTATTCCCCTTTTTCTCTTTCTTTTAGGTATTAGAAAATTCATTGATATAATCGGCTTTACCGGAGCTATAGCTATTGGAATAGAGGGAGTGATAATTGTTTTTCTTTACCGAGAGTTTTCAAAGAAAATGTTATCAAAGAAAATGAACCCTTTATTCTATATTCTCCCGATTTTCTTTATCTTGGGCGTTATTCTGGAGATTTTCTATTTCATTTGGAGATAAAACCTCATTTTAGTTTTTGACCCAAAAAGAGTAATAAGCTATTATACGTTAAAAACATGCAATTTATAGCTGATTTTCATATTCATAGTAAATATTCCCGAGCTACCTCAAAAGAGATGAACCTTGAGAGCTTGGATAAATGGGCGAAAATCAAAGGAATAAAAGTTCTAGGAACCGGAGACTTTACCCATCCCGAATGGCTAAAAAGCTTAAAAGATAAATTAGAGCCGGCTGAGCCAGGCCTCTTTAAAGTAAAAAATACTAATAAAGGAACCAGGTTTATTTTAACCGCTGAAATCAGCTGTATTTATTCTAAAAATAATCAGGTTCGGAGAATTCATATTCTTGTTTTCGCTCCTGGCTTTGAGGCAGTAGATAAAATTAACGCTCACTTGAATTGCATAGGCAATTTAAAATCAGACGGCAGGCCAATCTTGGGACTGGATGCTGAAAAATTAGCAAAGATTATTTTAGATGCTTCTTCAGACTGTTTAGTGGTGCCAGCTCATATCTGGACTCCTTGGTTTTCTATTTTCGGGTCCAAATCAGGATTTGATTCTATTGAAGAGTGTTTCGGAGATTATTCCAAATATATTTATGCTATGGAAACAGGCCTTTCTTCAGACCCTAAGATGAACTGGCGATTGTCGTCTTTGGACAACATTGCCTTAATTTCAAATTCAGACGCCCATTCCCCTAGCAAAATCGGAAGGGAGGCAAATGTTTTTGATGTAGAAATAAGTTATCTGGCAATTCTTCAAGCAATAAAATCAAAAGATCCTCAAAAGTTCCTGTCCACCATTGAATTTTTCCCCGAAGAGGGCAAATATCACTATGATGGGCACCGGAATTGCGAGATTCGCCTTACTCCGGAAGAATCAAGAAAGTATAATAATATTTGCCCTGCTTGCGGTAAGCCCTTAACCGTCGGAGTTCTTAATAGAGTAGAAGAGCTTGCTGACAGGCCAGACAACTTAAAGCCAGTTAAAGCCATTCCTTTTAAAAGCTTAATTCCTCTCCAAGAAATTATCGCTGCCGCTCTAGGAGTTTCATCGGTTAACACGAAGAAAGTTGGCAATGAATACCAGAATTTAATTAAAAAATTCAATACAGAGTTCAAAATTTTATTGGAGATTCCTTTAAAAGATCTTAAGTCTTCAACTTTGCCGGAAATTGCCGAGGGCATTGTCAGGGTAAGAGAAGGCAAGGTTTTCATTGAGCCGGGGTATGACGGGGTTTTCGGTAAAATCAAGATTTTTTCTAAAGGAGAAGAAAAAACCTTATCCAAGCAAAAAACATTATTATGATAGAAGAGTACAATTTTGGCTCCATTGCCATTAACGGAAAAACCTATACTTACGATGTTGAGGTGCGCTGGACAGACGAGGTTTTGTCATGGCGGCGGAGAGAGCACCACTTGATTGATATAGAAGATTTAGAAAAAGCGATTGAACAAGAGCCAGAAATAATCGTTATTGGGACCGGCCAGTCGGGAACAGCCAAGGTTACAGAAGCTGCCAAAAGAGAGATTGAATCTCAAGGGATTGAGCTAATTATTGATGTTACAGAACAAGCAATTAAAACTTTCAACGTTATTTCAGACGAATCAGAGGAAGAAGACGGGAGGCAAAGAAAGATAATAGGACTGTTCCATTTGACATGCTGAACTAAGTCAGATAACATTGCTTCAAAGAAGCTTTCAAGTCCAAATTCACTTAATAGATGTTTATTCAAGCAGAGCGGGCTTTGAAGCCAGAAAGGTCGTTTTAATTATCTAATCAATAGCGCAAATTTACATGTTCTTAAGCGCGTTTCGCTTGGGTTCACTATATTGCGTCTATATAAAGAATTCATTAAAATCCATGGCTTTCCAAAAATTTGAAGGAAAACCTGGCGAACAATTTGAGCGAAAAATGCATCAGGGTGACTGGACTTGTATAGATTGTGGAGGGAAGATCACTGAACTTCCTTTTCAACCTTCTGCTGACAGACCGATTTATTGCAAAGAATGTCATTCTAAGCGAAGAGCTCAATTTAGCCGCTAAGTTTCTCGTAATTTAATACAAAAGTCCGCTTTTAAAGCGGACTTTTGTGTTAATTCTATTTCCAGCTAATTAAATTATCTTTTATATCAAACTTCTTCCCCAAAAATTTTTCAATTACCCAGATATTGGTTTTTAAATGATTGGTGATTTCAGAGACGGTGACAGAGCTTTTACCGCCAGCTAAAGCCAAGTATGGCAGAATTTGATCAGCCATATGCTTGTCTAAACAGGCACCTGACCTTTCTTCTTTTAAGAGCTGTAGGGCTGCTTCTTTTCCAATTTCTTCCGCTCTTTTTCCTAATTTTCCCAAGTTATCTGTGCCAATAACCGTATTTTCAAATATGGCCGCCAAAGCAATTTGGCTGCCGGGGTTTTCTGTTGGAAAATATTCTATTTTTTCTTCAATCGGTAATTTTAATTTCCCTAAGATTTCCCTTACTCCCTGGAGCTGTCTTTCAGCAACCTTCTTTTGTTTTAAAAACTGAGAAGCTCCAGAAAAGGCTAAAATCTTTTTAAGATCGTTTCTTTCAATTAAATCCAGGCCTTTTAATTTAGAAGGGAAAACTTCCACCTCAATTTTGGCGCCGCCTTCTGGATAATATCCTCTTTTTATAATATTCATATTTATCTTTCCCCCTAATTTTTCTAAAACCTTTAAGAAAACATGTTGAAAATAATCTATAGTAGGAGAGAAAAACGTATCTGTGCCGCCGCCATCAAAAGAAATCTTCACTGATTTTTTAGCTAAAAGAGCCGAAGGAATTAAGAATTGCAAAGCCAAGGTAATACTTCCTGCCGTTTCAATCTTTATTAATACTCGGTCTTTACAGTCTTCACCGGGAAAGAACTTGATTTCTTCAGAACCGAGTTCGTCCCCTTCCAATCTTCCGCTGCAAAACTGAGACAGGGCTTGAATTCCCAAAAGGTGTTGGGGCATTAAACCAGGATTTATCCGGCCATGACGGATATTAAAAATCCGGCAAGGTTTTTTGGTAACTGCCGAAAGAGCGCTGGCTGTTCTTAGGATTTGACCGCCAGCTTCCCCAAATGATCCGTCAATTTCTATCATTACTTTATTTTACCCTCTTGAGGGTTTATTATCTACTAGTTGATAAGTAATCTTGGTTTGCTATAATTATAAATATAGTTAATAATTTAAAAGATATGAAAGATTATAATCAATCTAAAAAATTACCTTTTCAAAAATTAAACGGAATTTCAGAAAAAACAATTGCAATCCATCACAACAAACTTTATCAAGGTTATTTGAAAAAATGGCAGGAGATTCAAGAGAAATTAAAAACAGCTGACAAGTCTTCAGCCAATGCTACCTTTAGCGAACTAAGAGAATTAAAGCTGGAGGAAACTTTTGCCGCCAATGGCGTTCTTTTGCACGAGGCCTATTTTGACAGCTTGGGAGGGGAAGGAGACCCGAAAGGAAAAATCAAAGAAGCCCTGATTAAAGATTTTGGTTCTTTTGAGAATTGGCAGGAAGAATTTAAAGCCTTAGGCATGGCAGCTCGCGGCTGGGTAATCCTGGCTTTTGACTTTAACGACGGAAAATTACACAACTATTTGACTGACTTGCACAACCAAGGAGGCGTTTGGGGAACATCCCCTCTTTTGGTTTTAGATGTTTATGAGCACGCTTACTTTATTGATTATGGGTCAGACCGCAAATCTTATATTGAAGATTTTTTCAAGAATATAAATTGGTCGGTTATTGATAAGAAGTTTCAAAAATTATAATAATAATAGTTATCACAAACTAACTATGGAATTAATACATTTTCCATAGTTTTTGTTAAAATGAGTTAATACCTTATGATTAAAAATAAAATTAAAAAAGTTCAAAAGAGAGAAGGTGAAATCGTTCCTTTTGACCAAGAAAGGATTACTTCAGCTATTTTAAAGTCCGGACAAGCAACAGCTGAGTTCAATGGAAAGATAGCCGGAAAAATTTCAGATAAGGTGGTGGAGATGCTGAATCAACTTTACGGTACGAGGAAAAAACCTCCGAATATAGAAGAAATTCAAGACGTGGTTGAAATTGCCATAATGAAGAATGGCTACACCACTTCAGCTAAAGCTTACATTCTTTACAGACGAGAGCGCCAGAAGATCAGGGAAGCTAAAAAAGAAGTTCTTTCCGGCAAAACGACAAAACTCCCCCTTTCTTTAAACGCTCTTAAGGTTGTCGCAAAAAGATACCTTTTGCAGGATAGAGAAAAGAAAGAAGTTACAGAAACCCCGGAAGAAATGTTTCAAAGGGTTGCTAAAACGCTGGCCGGAGTTGAAAAAAAGTACAAAACCAGCACCAGTAAGATCAAAAAATTTGAAAAAGATTTCTATAATGTAATGGCTAATTTTGAATTCCTACCGGCTGGCAGGACTCTTACTAATGCCGGCGCATCAACCCCGGTGGTATCTAATTGTATTGTTTTACATATTGAAGATAATATGGAGGGGATTTTTCAGACCTTAAAAGACGCAGCTCTCTTGCAACAAGCGGGATCTGGCCTGGGTTTTCCTTTTCACATGTTGAGGCCGGCCGGCTCTTTAGCCAAAAGAACAATGGGAGTGTCTTCGGGCCCGGTTTCTTTCCTTCGAGTTTACAACGAAGCATTCGGAATCATCAAACAACAGTCTAGGCACGGCGCCAACATGGCCGTAATGAGAGTTGATCATCCGGATATCCTTGATTTTATTCACTGCAAAGAAAAAGAAGGAGAAATCAGAAATTTTAATATTTCAGTTTCCCTGACAGATGATTTTATGCGAAAGGTTGAATCAAAAAGCAAAGAATTCTGGGTTTGTAAATTTAAGAACAAGAAAATACTCCCTCGAAGGATTATTAGAGACGAACACGGAATAGTTCTTGAGATAAAAGAAGAAAAGATTACCGCCGAACAAGTAATGTATGAAATCGTTAATGCTGCCTGGGCAAACGGGGAGCCGGGAATAATATTTATTGATGAAGTCAACAGGGTTAATCCTTTGCCCGGCCTCGGGAGGATCGAAGCTTGCAATCCTTGCGGCGAACAGATGCTTCACGATGGCGATGTCTGCAATCTCGGATCAATTAATTTAGATAAGTTTATTGAAAATAAAAAAATAAAATGGGAAAAATTAAGAGACGTAGTGAGGACTTCCATTAGAATGCTAGATAATGTTATTGATATCACAAAGTTTCCCATAGAGAGAGTAAGCAAGATGTTTAAAAACAATAGACGGGTTGGCTTGGGCCTGATGGGTTTCGCTGACATGCTTTTTCAATTAGATATTCCCTATAATTCGGAAGAAGGTTTTAAAACGGCTGAAAAGGTAATGAAATTTATCACTGAAGAATCCCATAAAATGTCAGAAGAACTGGCCAAGGAAAAAGGCGTTTTCCCAAATTACAAAAAGAGCGTTTGGAAAAAGAAAGGTCAGAAAGTAAGAAATGCGGCCACGACTACCATAGCTCCTACCGGTTCCATTTCCATGGTTGTTAATGTTTCTTCGGGCTTGGAACCATGTTTTGCTTTAGCTTATGTTAAAGAAGTAATGGGCGGCCAGAAATTTTTCTATACCAACCGCCATCTTGAAGAAAGATTAAGGAAAGAGGATATCTTTACCGAAAAATTAGCCCAGAAAATAGCTACCGCCGGAGGTGTCCAGCAGATAAAGGAAATACCCGACCGCATCAAAAAAGTTTTTATCGGAGCTTTGGATATTTCTCCTTTAGATCACATTAAAATGCAGGCTGCCTTCCAAAAGAATGTTGACAACAGTATTTCCAAAACGATTAATTTTCCCAATAAATCTCCTCAAACAGAAGTCTTAAAAGCTTATTTGCTGGCCTGGAAGTTAAAATGCAAGTCTTGTACTGTTTACAGGGAAGCTTCAAGAAAAACAGAAGTCTTAACCTTAGCGGCTAAAAAAGATAAAAAATTCCTTACTTCAACCACTTTAGAACTATTAGAGCCTCAAGCTAATATTTGTCCCGAATGTGGCGGTCCTCTTCAGTCTCAAGAAGGATGCCTTTCTTGTCCCCAATGCGGATTCGGGCTGTGCAGCGTATGATCATAGTTTTTACTGGTAAAGGCAAAGGGAAAAGCACTTCTGCCATTGGGCAGGGAGTAAGAGCTATAGGCCAGGGAAAGAAAGTATTAATGATTCAGTTTATCAAGAGCAAGGAGTTTTTTAGCGGAGAAGACAAGGCAGTAAAGAAGTTTAGCAGGAAATTCAGATTGATTAAGAGCGGGAAGGGTTTTGTTGGCATAATGGGTGACAAATTATCCAGAAATATTCACCAGAAAGCAGCCAAAAAAGCTCTGGAAAAAGCAAAAAAAGCCATTCTTTCAAAAAAGTTTGACCTTATTATCTTAGATGAAGTTAACGTTGCTCTTTCTTTAAGACTCATTAAGCTGAAAGACGTTTTAAAAGTTATTAATCTGTCTTTAAAAGGAAAAGACATAATTCTCACAGGAAGAGGAGCTGGAAAAGAGCTGATTAAAAGAGCGGATTTAGCAACTGAGTTCAAAGAAATAAAACATCCTTTTAAAAAAGGAAGGGTCGCAAAACAAGGATTAGAATTTTGATTTAATAATAAGTAATAAGAATATGGCTAGAAAAATTATAAAAAAAGACAAAGGACCTTTGGAAATAAAGCCCAAGGAAGAATCAGTCTGGGTCTGTATGTGTGGCTTATCAAAAAACCAGCCATTTTGCGATGGCGCCCACAAGATTGTGGTCAATGAAGAGGAAGATAAGCTATATGAATATGATAAAGAAGGTCATCGGCAAGAAATAAAATAGCAATATTAATCTATGGAAAAGCTGATCTTAATTGGTGGGGAGGCCGGGATGGGCTCAGCTTTGACCTCCCATTTAATCGGAAAAATATTTTGTAGTTTAGGATACTACGTTTTTAACTATAAAGATTATCCTTCCCTTATCAGAGGAGGGCACAACTTTAACGTGCTTAAAATTTCAAACAAGAAGATTTTTTCTCACGGCTCAAAGTACGATATCATTTTAGCTTTAGACCAAAAGACAATTGATTTGCATAAAAAAGATTTAAAGAAAAACGGCTTGATTTTTGGAGTTAAAGAGACAGAACCTATTGTTCAAAAATTACAAGGACCAAAGATTTTAGCAAACGACGTTTTAATAGGAACTCTCTTTAAACGTTTTGGAGTAGATTTAAAAATTTTACTGCATAGTGCGGAAAAGGAGTTTGGCAAAAAATCAAATCTGATTGCAAAAGCTATTAAAGAGGGCTATAAGATTGGCAAGAAAAAAGAAAACCTTAAAAAATCTAAGTCTAAATATTTCATTTCCGGCAACGAAGGAATAGCAGTAGGATCTTTAGCTGCCGGCCTGGACATTTATTTAGCTTATCCAATGACGCCAGCCACGCCTGTTTTGCACTTTTTAGCAAAAAGGCAGCTGGAAAATAATATTTTAGTTTTTCAGCCAGAGAACGAGATCGCAACGATCAACTCTGCCTTAGGCGCTTCATTTAGCGGAGCCAGAGTGATGATTGGAACTTCGGGCGGCGGTTTTGCCTTAATGACAGAAGCCTTAAGCCTGTCAGGGATGGCCGAGCTGCCATTAGTGATTTACTTGTCCCAGAGGCCGGCTCCCTCTACTGGCGTTCCTACCTATACCGCTCAGGGCGATTTAAAGTTCGCCTTGAACGCCGGTCAAGGAGAATTTCCAAGAATAGTCGTTGCTCCAGGCGACGCCCAAGAATCCATTATCAGAACCCAGGAAGCCTTTTATTTGAGCGCAAAATATCGGATGCCAGCTATAATCTTGGGAGACAAGCATTTGGGAGAAAGCAATTACACGTTTGATCAATTGAGCAAATCTCCTTTAAAAGCGGTTTCTTACCCTCTAGATCGGGCTAACAGTTACGAGCATGATAAAGCAGGCTTTACGACAGAAGACGCAAAAGAGGTGGTTAAGGGCCATGAGAGGCGGCTCCGGAAAGAAAAAATCATTGCCAGAGAAGTTAAGAAATTAAATCCAATTAGAGTTTACGGCAAGGGTAGGAATTTAATTATTAGCCATGGTTCTACCAAAGGAGCAATCCTTGACGCTTTACCGGGTCTTAAAAATTTTAGATTCCTTCAAATTTCTTATTTAAAGCCTTTTCCTAAAGAAGAAGTGGCTAGAGAAATTAAAAGATCAAAGAAAGTAATTTTGGTGGAAAATAGCGCAACTGGCGCTCTCTCTGGTGTTATTACCGAAGAGACAGGCCTTATTATTAAAGATAAAGTTTTAAAATACGATGCCAGGCCTTTTACCCCAGACATTCTAATCAATCAATTAAAAAAATATGACTAAAGACTTTTCAACAAAAGAAACAATTACTTGGTGCCCAGGCTGTCCGAATTTCAAGATTTTAAAAGCTTTTAAAGCGGCGGTGGCTGAGCTGGGGAATAGAAATATTGCCATTGTTTCTGGCGTTGGCTGCCATGCTAAAATTTATGACTACATTAACCTAAAGGGTTTTTACGGAATTCATGGCAGAGTTTTGCCAGTTTGCCTGGGGATTAAGATGGGGAATCCTAAAATGACAGTAGTTGGTTTTGGGGGCGACGGCGATACTTACAATGAAGGAATTTCTCATTTTATACACAATTACAGGTATAATGCAGATATGACTATGCTCGTCCATAATAATCAGGTTTTTTCTTTGACTACCGGGCAAGCTACAGCTACCACAGAGAAAGGATTTATAGACGGTTCCACTCCCCTCGGCCTAAAAGAAAGACCCTTAAATCCCTTAATAATGGCCTTAGAATCCGGAGCCAGCTTTGTCGCTCGGGGATACGCATTAGACGTCCCCCATCTTAAAGATTTAATCAAGCAAGCCATTTTACATAAAGGATTTTCCTTCATTGACATTTTACAGCCTTGTATTATCTTTCATAATGTCGTCCCTTATTTCCAAAAGAATGTCTATAAATTAAAGAATCACAAACAGGAAGATTTTTCCGCAGCTTTATTAAAGGCTCGCCAATGGGATTATTGTTTTGATAAGGACAAAAAAGTTCCTATCGGTATTTTTTACCAAAAAACATCCCCTGCTTTTGAATCTTACTGGCCTCAGCTTAAAAAACCTTGGCATACTGTTTTGCGAAAACCGAACTGGCAGAAAATTATCGGCGAATTTAAATAATTGTAGTATATTTTGAATTATGGCAAAAAAGAAACCCAATAAAGTTTACGATCTTATTATTATCGGAGGCGGGCCGGCTGCCGTTACAGCTGGAATTTATGCTGCCCGGAAAAAGCTTGATTTAATTTTACTGACCCAAAAGTTTGGCGGCGACCAGCTTGCTTACACCAGTTCCATTAATAATTATCCCGGTATTAAAAATATCTCTTCGGGAGCTGAATTTGTAAGCCTTTTAAGAGAACAGGCTAAAGAGTATAAACTAGATATTATTGAAGGAGAAACCGTAGCAAAACTTAGTAAAAAAGGAGATAATTTTTTAGTAAAGACAAAAAAAGACAAAGAATACGAATCTAGGTCAGTCATTGTGGCTTCGGGCAAAACCCCTCGCAAGTTGGGCGTGCCAGGAGGGGAGGACTTTGAAAGCAAGGGTGTAAGTTATTGTTCAATTTGTGACGCTCCTTTGTTTCAAGACAAAGACGTCGTGGTGGTTGGGGGAGGAAACGCTGGGCTTGATTCAGCCAGAGATTTGGCTAAGTACGCTAATAAAATTTATGTTTTGGAGTTTGGGCCAAGAATTATTGGAGATATGGCTACCCAAGAAGAGCTTAAAAAAAGAGGAAAAGTTGAATTTATTGTTATGGCTCAGGCCAAAGAAATAAAAGGAGATAAGTTCGTTAAAGCGCTTTTGTACGAAGATCGAAATACTAAAGAGAAAAAAGAACTTAAGATCCAAGGGGTGTTTGTCAACGTTGGAAACGTGACCAGCACAGATTTTATTAAAGGATTTTTAGAACTGAATCCAGTTAAAGAAATTATCATTAATCATAAAACTAACCAAACTTCAATTGAGGGCGTCTTTGCGGCTGGTGACTGCACTGATGTTTCTTTCAAGCAGATAATTATCGCTTGCGGGGAAGGAGCTAAAGCAGCTCTCTCTGTTAATAAATATTTAACCCAAAATAAATAAATTATGCCTAAAATCACTTTACAATTAGATACAAAATATCTCATACCTCTAGCTATTGTAATTGCCGGAGCAATTATTGCCCTAGCTATTATTTTTAGCGGAGGAGTTTCTTTGCCTTCAAAATCTGGTAATCAACCATCGTCCCAAAAAGAGGAGGCCAAGGCAGAAATTACTGTTACCAAAGAAAATCATGTTCAAGGTAATTTCGAGTCTCCTGTAACCATTGTTGAGTTTTCTGATTTTCAATGTCCTTTCTGCCAAAGTTTTCATCCCACCCTTCAGAAAATTTTAGCTGAATTTCCTAATCAGGTTCGCTGGGTTTATAGGCACTTCCCTCTAGACCAGATTCATCCTCAAGCAAGGCCGGCAGCTGAAGCTTCAGAATGTGCAGCCGAACAAGGAAAATTCTGGGAGTTTGCCGACGGTTTATTTGAAAACCAATCAAGATTAGGAGAAAGTTTTTATAAAGAATTAGCTTCTCAACTCGGGCTTAATTCAAATCAATTTGAAAGCTGTATTTCTTCAAGGAAATATAAAGACAAAGTTGAATCAGATTATCAGGAGGGAATAAAAATAGGAGTAAGAGGAACGCCGGGGAGTTTTATCAACGGAGAACCTGTCCCAGGAGGAGCTGTACCTTATAACACCTTAAAAGCAGCAGTGGAACGCGTTCTATCTCAATAATCATAAAGGTCGGATTAAAAACATTAATATATCTAAATTCTATGGAAAACGAAGAGAAAAAGGACCAATATACGTGTAAAAGCTGCGGCAGCGCTTCAGAAGGTGAAGCTGGAGAATGTTGCGGGGTAACCCGAGAAAAAGGCTGTTCTTGTAGTTCTGATAAACCCAGCAAAGAATGCTGCGGAGCTTAAGTTTATAGAAGTAGAATATATAATAAGACCTTTTTGAATAAGAGAGGTTTTATTTTTATTAGAAGTGGGATATAATAAAGCATATGAATAAGTTAAAAATTACTAAAGAAATGACTATCGGCGAGGTTATTAAAAAATACCCTAAGTCAGTTTTTATTTTTATGGACTACGGACTTCACTGTGTGGGTTGCCCTATGGCTCAAAACGATACCTTAGAAGGGGCAGCCAAAATCCATGGATTAGATTTAAAAAAATTACTGGAAGATTTAAACAAAAAACACTCTTAATCGAGTGTTTTTGCTTGGCTTTTATAAATAGAATTAAAACCTAGCGAATAAAGTCATAATTCCTTTAAAGGCAAGCAAAGCGGCAGCGGCAAAGAAAAATATATTTGGTATTCCAAAATACAAGCTCAAGATCAGCAAAGCTCCTGCCACAATATCAACAAGACTCCCAATATCCATTATAAAGATCAGGCCTTTTAGCAAGAGATAGCCGGCAAACGCCATAATAATTAAGATGGGAATATCAATATCGTAGACTCTTGACATCAAAAGGCCAGCCGCAATTATATCTCCTAATCCTAAAATAAGCATAAAATTTAATAACCTTAATTTGTTCTGTTTCAATTATAACTTATATATTAAATATTACAAGAATTAAGTTTATTTAAATAAAATAGAGCCCGATAGAAATGAAAAATCAAGAGATAGCTAAGATACTTTACAAAATTGCCGACTATTTAGACATAGAAGAAGTGTCTTTCAGGCCCAAGGCTTATCGAAGGGCAGCTCTTGCTTTGGAAACTTTAAAAAAAGATGTTAGAGAAATTTACAAACAAGGAAGAAGAGAAGCATTAGAAGGTATTCCGGGAATAGGAAAAAGCATTGCCGAGATAATTGAGGAATATTTAAATACAGGAAAGGTTAAATATTACGAGCAGTTAAAAAAGAAATTACCCATTAATTTTGAGGAAATTACTAGAATTGAGGGAATGGGATTAAGGAAAGCCAAGTTCTTATATCAAAAGCTCGGAATTCGGAATTTAAAGGATTTAGAAAAAGCAGCTAAAGCCCATAAAATAGCTCCTTTGTTTGGTTTTGGAGAAAAGACAGAAAAGAATATCTTAGAGGGAATTAAGTTTTTAAAAAGATCAAAAGGAAGGTTTTTATTGGGAGAAATTTTACCCACTGTTAACGAAGTTCAAAAAAAGTTAAAAAAGCTAAAAGGAGTGGAAACGGTTTCTTTGGCCGGATCAATAAGGAGAATGAAAGAAACTATTGGCGATGCCGATTTCTTGGTAATTTCCAAGAATCCACAGAAAGTTATGGATTTTTTTGTTCATTTGCCCGGAGTAATAAAAATTTGGGGAAAAGGAACAACAAAGTCTTCAGTAAGAATAAAAGAGGGCTTTGACATGGATATTAGGGTAGTGCCAAAAAGATCCTATGGATCAGCCCTCCAATATTTTACCGGCTCTCTAGAACATAATATTATTACGAGAAAGATTGCCATGGCTAAGGGCTTGAAACTGTCAGAATACGGTCTTTTCAGGGGTTCTAAAATGATAGCCAGCAAGACAGAAAAGGAAGTTTATAAGAAATTAGGCATGGACTGGGTTCCTCCTGAAATAAGAGAGAATCAAGGAGAGATTGGGCTGGCCTTAAAAGGCAGGCTGCCGAAGTTAATCGGCTACAACGACATTAAAGGAGACCTTCACACTCATTCTGATTGGAATGGCGGCTTAAACTCCATTGAAGAACTGGCTGAAGCTGCCCAGAAGATGGGCTATGAATATATTGGCATTGCAGACCACACTAAATTTTTAAAGATAGAGCATGGGCTTAATGAAAAGCAGTTGGCTCAAAGAAACAAGACCATTGACAAGCTCAATAAGAAGATTAAAAACTTCAAGATACTCAAGGGAGCGGAAACTAATATCTTAAACGACGGCTCAATAGACATAAAAGACGAATCCTTGGCTAAATTGGATTTTGTTATTGCCGGAGTCCATTCCACTATGAAAATGGAAAAAGAAAAGATGACAGAAAGAATAATTAAAGCAATGAAAAATCCCCACGTAGACATTATTTCCCATCCTACGGGAAGAATATTAAAGCGCCGGGAAGAATATCAATTTGATTTCGATAAAATCTTAAGAGCAGCCAAAGAAACCGGGACTATTTTAGAGATCAATTCTTTTCCTAACAGATTAGACTTGAACGATAAGAATATACGCTTAGCAAAAGAAGCAGGAGTGAAGATGATAATCAACACAGATTCCCATCACAAAGACCACTTTCCTTTTATGGAATTTGGCATTGCCCAGGCTAGACGCGGTTGGGCAGAAAAGAGAGATATCATCAATTGCTGGCCCTTAAAAAATCTATTAAGTTTCTTTAAATAAACATGTCAATTGAAAAATCAGCCGGAGCAATTATTTTCAGAAAAGAGAAGAACAATGCTTTCTTTTTACTTTTACATTATCAATCTGGAGCTAAAAGACCCAAAACTTACTGGGATTTGCCCAAGGGCCATATTGAAAAGGGAGAGAAACCAGAAGAAACAGCGAGAAGGGAAATCAAAGAAGAGACGGGAATAGAGAATATAGAGTTTATTCCCGAATTTAAAGAAAACATAAAGTATTTTTTTAGGGTTAAAAATAAAACTATTTTTAAAACCGTAGTTTTTTATTTAGTTAAAACAAAAGATAAAAAGGTAATAATTTCTTCAGAACATATCGGTTCAAAATGGCTTACCTATAAGAAAGCCCTGAAAGAATTAACTTATAAAAATGCTAAAGATATTCTCAAAAAAGCCAATGACTTTATTTCAAAAAAGGGTTTATGAAACAGTGAAAAAGATTCCTCAAGGCAAAGTAATGACTTATACTCAGGTAGCTAAGAAATCTGGTAGCAAAAGGGCTTTTAGGGCAGTTGGAAATATTTTGAATAAAAACAAGGATCTAAATATTCCATGCCACAGAGTGGTAAGATCCAATGGTAAAATAGGAGGATATAATCTTGGCCAAAAGAAAAAAGCCTCTTTATTAAGGAAAGAAGGCTTTTTAATTAAAAAAGGGAGAATTATTTCTTTACCTTTTCAATTAATTTCTTGAAAATTTCAGAATGATTTTGGACTAAATCCACCAGTGTTTTACGATCCAGTTCAATTTTGTTTTTCTTTAAACTGCCGATGAATTTACTATAAGAAAGGCCGTGTTCTCTGCAGGCAGCGTTAATTTGAACCTGCCAAAGAGATCGCCTTTCTCTTTTTTTTGTTCTTCTATCGCGTTGAGTATAAGACCTGGCATGCAGTAATGCTTCTTTGGCTGCCCGATATTTTGATTTTCTTCCCCATCGAAAACCCTTAGCCTGTTTTATTAGGCGTTTTCTATGTTTTCTGGCTGCTTTTCCTCGTTTAACTCTGGCCATAATTATCTTAGTAGTTTTTTAATTTTTTTAGCTTCCGGTTTTGAGACTCTAACCCATTTACGGCCAGCTCTTATTCTTTTTCCGGGCTTTTTTGCCAGAGAATGGTCTTGGCCGGTTAATCTTCTAAGAATTTTGCCGGTTTTTGTAATTTTAAAACGTTTAGTAATAGATTTTCTCGTTTTCATAACTATTGTTTGGATATTATCATTGTTAATCCTCTCATTTCTTTTTTAAGATTTTTTTCTGTCTTATGGGAGATTTTATTTTCCAAGATATTCAGGAATTTACTTATTTTCTCTCTGGCAAAACCCTGAAGAGCTTTCTCTCGACCCCTTAACTTTAACTCTATTCTTACTTTATTTCCTTGTTTCAAGAATTTTTCTGCTTGGTTTACTCTCATTTCCAAATCGTGGTCTGAAATATTAAATCCCAATCTAATTGTTTTAAGATCCCCGCCTGTTTGCTTTTGAGACTTTTTTCGTTTCTTTTCTTCCCGATAAAGATACTTGCCGTAATCCATCATTTTACAGATAGGTGGTTGAACTTTATCTGTAACCTGGATTAAATCCAAATTACGCTCTTGGGCTTCCTTGAGCGCTTTTTCCAATTCAATAACACCCAGCTGTTTTCCGGTTTCATCAATTAATCTTACCTCTCTAGCCCTTATTTGGTTGTTGACTAATGGTTTTCTGTTCAAAGCTTATTAATGTGGAGGCGAGGGGGTCGAACCCCTGTCCAAAAATTCTGCCAAGATACTTCTACAAGCTTACTCTGTTTTAGTTTTAAAGATATTAGATTAAAAACAGATAAAATTCTAGTATCTCTTGTCTTTGAATTTTCGAGAAACCTGTCAAGACTGAAACAAGTTTCCTATCTCGATGTATAACACCCGGCTTTGCCTATCGAGAGTTAGCAAAGAGGATGGCTTACACTGTTGCGTAAGCGGGCACTAAGCTATCCATACTGACACCAAAGGCAGCAGTTAGAATAGATTTAGCCCTGGAAAATACATTGGCGTGTATTTTGTTTGCTAGGAGTTTTATGAGCTTCTAGCGAGCTCAGCTTGCATATTTTGGTAAATATTTCTGTCGATACATTGCACCCCCATTAAAACTTTTCTTTCATTGCCCTTCTTATTTCTCTGTCTGATTCTCGCTTTTTAATTCGTTCTCTTTTATCGGATTTTCTTTTTCCTCTAACAATAGCGAACTCTATCTTAATTTTTCCTCTTTTAGTATATACCTTTAAGGGCACCAAAGTCAAGCTTTTTTGGCTTGATTTCCCGATTAAATATTTAATTTCAGCTTTCTTTAAAAGAAGCTTTCTCGGTCGCTGGGGTTCATAGTCTGGGAGAGCGTTTTTGGGCTGATAAGGGGGGACATTAGATCCTACGAGAAAAAACTCATTGCCTTTTAAGACGACATAAGAGCCGGCCAAATTTATTCTTCCTAATTTTATTGATTTTACTTCTTGGCCGATCAAAACTAAACCCGCCTCGAGTTTCTCCAGGATTTCATAATTAAAATACGCTTTTTTATTTTCAGCTAACGGCTTCATACTTTTATTTTAATAGATAATGGGATAAACTAAAAGTATGATAAGAGAAGAAATAGTCAAGCTGACAGGAAAAGCGATAAAAAACCTTCAAAAAGAAGGAGTTTTCCCTGCTTTTAAAGTTCCGGAAATTCTAATAGAGCATCCAGAAAACGAACTCTATGGAGATTATTCCACTAATGTTGCTTTAAAAATCGCTAAACTGGCAAAGAAAAGCCCAATGGAAATAGCTGAATTATTAAGCAAAAAGCTTGAAGCTCAAGGCCCAAAATTATTTACAAAGATTAAAATTGCCAAGCCAGGTTTCATTAATTTCTTTTTTTCCAAAGAATATTTGCAAAATCAGGTTGAGAGAATATTAAAAGAAAAAGATAATTTTGGACAGCTTGATATCGGAAAGGATAAAAAAGTTCAAGTAGAGTTTATTTCAGCTAATCCAACAGGCCCTTTGACTGTTGGTAATGCCAGAGGAGGCCCTTTGGGAGATGTTCTGGGGAATGTTTTAAAGAAGGCCGGTTTTAAAACAGAAAAGGCCTATTACGTTAATAATTACGGAATGCAGATTTTAACATTGGGCCATTCTGTCTTAAAAGACAGCCAGGCAAAGTATAAAGGGGATTATATTAATTATCTTCAAAAGAAAGTAAAAGAAAAGGATCCTTATAAAGCAGGAGAAAAGGCAGCTAAGATCATTATTGAAGAGATGATCAAAAAGACCTCAAAAAGACTGGGTATTAAGTACGACCAGTGGGTAAAAGAAAGTGATTTATATAAATCAAAAGCTGTTGACAGGGTTTTAAAGCTTTTGGAGAAAAAGGGCCTCATTTACGAAAAAGAAGGAGCTAAGTTTTTTAAATCTTCAAAATTCGGGGACGAGAGAGATAGAGTAATAATTAAATCTGATGGCTGGAAAACTTATTTGGCAGGAGATATCGCTTTTCATATATATAAATTTGAAAAGAAAAAATTTGACAAAGTAATAAATATTTGGGGAGCTGACCACTATGGAGACGTTCTCGGGCTTCAAGCGGCTGTTAAAGCTTTAGGCCATGAAGGAAAGCTTGATATCATTCTTTTGCAATTTGTTACTGTTCTTGAAAAAGGAGAAAAGAAGAGAATGTCAAAAAGAAAGGGCGTTTTTGTCACCATGGACGAGCTGTTAGATAAGGTGGGTCCTGACGTGATTAGATTTCTTTTATTGCAAAAATCAGCTGACACTCATTTGAATTTTGACCTTTCTTTAGCCAAAGAGCAGTCAGAAAATAATCCTGTTTATTATATTCAGTACGCCCATGCTAGAATTTGCAGCATATTAAGAAAAGCAAAAAGCAAGAATTTTAAAGCAGATTATGAATTATTAAACCATTCTTTAGAACTTTCATTAATTAAAGAGCTTATTAAATTTCCAGAGGTTATTGAAGATACAGCAAAAGATTATCAGGTTCAGCGAATTCCTAAGTATGCTATTGATTTATCCACTCTTCTCCACCAGTTTTATCGAGATTGTAAAGTAATTTCAGAAGATAAAGCATTAACTCAAGCTCGTTTGTCTTTAGTTTTAGCCAGTAAAACCGTATTGAAGAACACTTTAAGTTTAATGGGAATTTCCGCCCCAGAAAGAATGTAATAAAAATCAGTTAAAATAATATTCTTAAAAAATGGACCTTAATCTTCCTAAATTAGAAAAAAAGATATTAAAATATTGGCGAGAGAACAAGACTTTTGAAAAAAGCATTCTAGAGCGCAAAAAAGCGCCGAGTTTTGTTTTTTACGAGGGGCCGCCAACAGCCAACGCTAAGCCCGGTATTCACCATGTTTTAGCTCGGGTTTTTAAAGATATAATCTGCCGTTACAAGACAATGCAGGGATTTAAGGTTTTAAGGAAAGCCGGGTGGGATACCCATGGTTTGCCGGTTGAACTGGAAGTTGAGAAAAAGCTGGGTTTTAAAAATAAAAAAGACATTGAGAAATACGGAATAGCTTCTTTTAATAAAAAATGCAAAACATCGGTCTGGCGCTACAAGGGAGATTGGGAAAAGTTGACGGAAAGGGTCGGCCATTGGTTGGATATGGGAAATCCTTATATTACTTACGAATCAGATTACATTGAAAGTGTCTGGTGGATTATTAAGCAAATTTGGCAAAAAGGGCTTTTATACCAAGACTACAAGGTCGTTCCTTATTGCCCGAGATGTGAAACATCTCTTTCTTCCCATGAAGTTGCCCAGGGGTACAAAAAAATTAAAGAAACTTCAGTTTACCTGAAATTCAAAATTAAGAAAGCCAAAGCAAAATATTTTTTAGTCTGGACAACTACTCCCTGGACTCTTCCAGCTAACGTTGCTTTGGCAGTTAACCCAAATCTTAACTATATTGAGGTAAAGCTGGGCTCTAAGGAAACATATATTTTAGTTGAAGATCGCTTAGAGTACATTAAAAAACTTTTTAATATAAAAAGCGTTGATGTTACAAAGAAAATTAAGGGTAAAGACTTAATAGGTTTAGAATACGAACAATTAATTAAGTTTGCTAAACCAGATAAACCGTCTTTTAGGGTTGTTGCCGGAGATTTTGTTTCAACTGACGAGGGAACAGGCATTGTTCATATAGCTCCGGCCTTTGGAGAAGACGACATGGAAGTAGCTAAAAAAAATAATTTACCTCTTTTAATGACGATAGACGAGAGAGGGCGATTTAAGCCGGAAATTAAGCCTTGGGCCGGTGTTTTTGTTAAAGAAGCAGATCGTTTAATCGCTGAGTATTTAGAAAAAGATAATTTATTATTCGGTAAAGAGCTCTATGAGCACGATTATCCTTTTTGTTGGAGGTGCCTTACTCCCCTTTTGTATTACGCCAAACAGTCCTGGTTTATTAGGATGAAAAAAGTTAAGAAAGATTTGATTAATAATAACGAGAAAATTAATTGGATACCGCCTCATTTAAAAAAAGGAAGATTTGGCGAATGGCTTAACGATCTTAAAGACTGGGCTTTTTCTCGAGAAAGGTACTGGGGCACGCCATTGCCAGTTTGGCGATGCAAAAAATGCCATAATTTAGAGGTTATTGGAAGCAAAGAAGATCTGGCCGGCCAGAAGTTTTCTACTAATCAATTTTTTATTCTTCGTCACGGAGAATCTATTAAGAATAAAAAGAAGATTGTTTCCTGCTGGCCAGAGAAATTCAAAAGTCCTTTAACAAAAAAAGGGGAGAAACAAATTGAAAAAGTTGCTGAAAAATTAAAAGGGAAGATAGATTATATTATCTCTTCTGATCTTTTAAGGACTAAACAAACAGCCGAAATCATTGGAAAGGCTCTGGGCATTAAAATAAAGACAGATAAAAGGATAAGAGAAGTAAATGAAGGAATATTTAACGGCAAGCCCATCATCTCCATTGGTAAGTTTTTTGATCCAGAGAAAAAACTGGGAAGAGAGGAATATTATTTAATGAGGTTTAGAAAAAATGTTCCTGGAGGAGAGAATTATACTCAAGTATTCAAAAGAGTGCATGGTTTTCTTAAAGATATTAATAAAAAATATTCTGGGAAGAGAATTCTTATTATCAGCCACGAGCTTCCTCTTACTTTACTTGAAACTATTTTAATAGGGCTTAATAAAAAAGAAATCATTAAGTTTCGGGATAGCAATAAGAAGATTCAAACAGGGGAACAAAGAAAAGTAAGTTTTAAGTCCTGGCCTTATAATGAAGAGGCAGAATTAGATTTTCACCGGCCATATATTGATGAAGTAAAGTTCCAATGTCAAAAATGCCAACATTTAATGGAAAGAGTTCCCGATTTAATTGATGTCTGGTTTGATTCAGGTTCCATGCCTTTTTCTCAATATCATTATCCTTTTGAGAATAAAAAACTGCAAAAAGATCAGTTTCCGGCAGATTATATTTCAGAAGCAATAGATCAAACTAGAGGTTGGTTTTTTACCCTGCTGGCTATTTCTACCTTGCTTAAAAAAGGAAGAGCTTTTAAAAACGTAATATCTTTAGGGCATATTTTAGACGAGAAAGGAGAAAAAATGTCCAAATCAAAAGGAAACGTGGTTGATCCCTGGCAGATTATTGATAAATACGGAGCTGATACAATCCGCTGGAATTTCTATACTCTTAACCAGCCGGGTGATGTAAAATTTTTTTCAGAGAAAGACTTCAATCAAGCTCTTAAAAAATTTATTATGACCCTCTGGAATTCATTCGTTTTTTACGACACTTATGTTGCTAAAAAGAGAGAAGAAAAATACTATAGAACATTTGGAAAAAGTCTTAAGGGTTTGTCCAGTCTCGATGCTTGGATTATTTCCAAGCTCCATGGCTTGATTGAGGAAGTTAATGAGAGCTTGGATAATTTTAATATTACTTCCGGGGCTCGGGCAATAGAGAACTTTACGATTGAAGATTTTTCAAATTGGTATATCCGTCGTTCCAGAAAGCGACTGCAAAAATCTAATAATAAAAAAGATTTTGAAATAGCCAGCAAGACTTTAGGATATGTTTTATTTAAACTCATAACAATTTCTGCTCCCTTTATCCCTTTTACAACAGAAGCTATTTACAAGAACTTAATTATCAGCAAAAGAAGCTTGCATTTGACTGACTGGCCAAAAGTAAATAAAGGATTGATTAATAAAAATTTAAATAAAAAAATGGATCAGGTTCGACAAATTGTAAGTTTGGGATTAAAAGCAAGGATGAAAGAGGGAATTAAGGTAAGGCAGCCTCTAGGAAAATTAGAAGTTAAAAGCAAAGAATTGCAATATGATAAAGAATTATTAATCCTGATAAGAGAAGAACTTAATGTTAAAGAAATAGCTTTTAATGCTAAAATAAAAGAAGAAATTAAATTAGATGCTAAGATTACCCAGGAATTAAAAGAAGAGGGCCAGATTAGAGAATTTATCCGTTATATCCAACAAATGAGAAAAAAGGCTGATTTAAAACCAAGGCATAAGATTTTGGTTCAATATTCTTCAGACCCGTCTTTGAACAATGTCTTGCTGAAAAATAAGGAGTTTATTTTAAAAGAGACAAGGGCTAAAAGTCTTAAAGAAGGAAAAAGACCAAAACAAACTTTTAACATTGAAAAAGAGGTAAAAATTGATCAGCAAAATCTTTGGCTGGGAATTAAAAAACTTTAAATAAAATATTATGGCTTTTTTAGAAAAAAGATCAGGATCTTCCCGAATTAGTCCTAGTCGTCCAACAAATAAACCGTCATCTGTGCCTCCGCCAAAAGGACTTTTTGGTGTAAAAAAAGAACATACCAGAAGCTGGATGCGAGAAAGCTTTAGAAAGGCCTCTCTATTTATTGGGGGAGGTGGAATGCTTAACAAAGAAGAAAGAGCAATGTTAGAGAAAAGCGTCTTTCCTCGTGGTAAATTCGGTGAATACATCTCTGAAAGAGATTATAACAGGGCCTTAAAGGATTTGAACAAAGAAGAGTTTAGAGTTTCTACCGGGGTTGAGAAACGAAAAATCAGAGAAAAAATTAGGTTTTTGAAAGGAGTATTAAAAAAGTAAGATGGCAGTTCATTATAGAACACAAGGTTTAATTTTAGAAAAGAATGATTTAAGAGAGGCAGACCGCCTTTTTGCTATATACACTGAGGATTTTGGAAAGCTGAAAGTTTTAGGAAAATCAGTTAGGAAGATTAAATCAAAATTAAGAGGCGGGATGGAGTTATTTTATTTATCAGAGGTTGAGTTTATCCAAGGAAAAACCTTCAAAACTCTAACCGATGCCATACTAATCGAAAATTTTAAGAATATCAGAGGAGATTTAAAAAAGTTGAAAATTGCTTATCAAATTATCGGGGTTTCCAACCAATTAATTAAGGGCGAAGAGAGAGATTTAAAGATTTGGGAATTATTCAGCGACATTTTTAATAAATTGAATAACAATTGGTCATTAAGGTTTGATTATCAGTCGTTGATTTACTACTATTTTCTCTGGAATCTTTTATCTCTTTTGGGATACAGACCCCAGCTTTACCAATGTATTATCTGCCAAGGAAAGTTGAACCCTGCAAATCTTTATTTTTCTTCAAAAGGAGGAGGGTTGGTTTGTAAAACCTGTTCTGGAAAGGAAAAATATTCTCAAAGAACCAATCCTGATGTTGTTAAGATTTTAAGAATAATTTTAAAAGAAGATTTTACTACCCTGTCTAGGTTAAAAATAGATAGAATACACGAGAAATTACTAAAAGATATTTCTAATGATTATCTTAAACAAATTTTAAATAAATAATAAAAAATGAAAAAACTTATAACAATCTTTATCGTACTTGCGACCTTAACTTCCGGCTTTGTCGGTTTTTGGTATTACCAAAGGAATATTTATTCTAAAGAAATTTTAAGGTTAGAAATTTTGGCGCCAGATGAAGTGGATCTTGCAGAGGGGTTAGAATATATTGTTAAATACAAAAATAATGGAAACTCAACACTGGAAGAGCCCCGACTTGTTTTTGAATATCCAGAATACTCAATACCCGAAGAAAATAGAGTTATTCGCCAGGAATTGACCTTAGAAGATATTTATCCAGGACAAGAACGCACTATTTCTTTTAAAGGGAGGCTTTTAGGCAAGGATGGAGACGTGAAGACCGCGAGAGCCGTTCTAAGTTATCGGCCAAAGAATTTAAAAACCCGATATGAGGCAGAAACTTCTCATATTACTCGTATAAAATCGGTTCCTATTAATTTTGAATTTGATCTTTCTTCAAAAATTGAATCTGGAAAAGAAATTAATTTCAGACTAAATTATTTTTCTAACGTTGACTATCCTCTTTCTGATTTAAGAATTAAAATTGAATACCCTTCTGATTTTGAGTTTGAAGAATCTACGCCAAAAGCCCTTGATAAAACCGAATGGGATATCGGTCTTTTAAATAAAGCTGAAGGAGGAAGAATTGAGATCGTGGGGAATATTTTAGGAGAGGTCGGAGAAGAAAAAAAATTCAAGGCCGAGCTTGGTACCTGGCAGGAAGGAGAATTTGTTTTATTAAAAGAAGTTATTCGGGGAATCCAAATCGTTAAACCCGCTTTATACATTTCCCAACAAATTAATGGAAATCCCAAATATATAGCCAGCCCGGGGGATTTACTTCATTACGAAATTTTCTTTAAAAATATCGGCGAAGACGATTTAAAAGACATGTTTTTAGTGGCGAGATTAGAGGGCAGCGCTCTTGATCTTGAAACTTTAAAAGCTCCCTTAGGAGAGTTTGAGCTGGGAGATAATTCAATAGTTTTTGACTGGAGGCGTGTTTTCAAACTCCAGCTTTTAGGGACCCAAGAAGAAGGAAAAGTTGAATTCTGGGTTGAGTTAAAAAAAGACTGGGAGATGACAGGTTCTAAAGATAAAAATCCTTTGATTCGAAACAAAGTTTATCTTTCTCAAGCTCGAGAAGAATTCACTACAAAGGTTAATTCAAAGTTAGAAATTATTCAAAAGGGGTATTTTCAAGATGAAGTTTTTGGAAACTCAGGGCCAATACCTCCAAAAGCGGATGAGTCCACAACCTATACCATTATTTGGCGGGCAAAAAACTATTTTAACGATGTTAAAAACGTAAAAGTGAAGGCAACCTTGGGACAGGGGGTAAAGCCAAGCGGTAAAATTTTTCCCGAAGGGACCAGTTTAACTTTTGATTCTCAAAGTAAAGAATTAGTCTGGCAGGTCGGAGACATGGAGGCTGGCCAAGGCATTTTAAATGATGCCCCTAATGTTTCTTTTCAAATTACTTTAACTCCTGTTTTAAGCCAAAGAAGGCAAATTTTAACCCTTATTAAAGAAGCTGAAATTTCCGGGGAAGACCAGTGGACCGAAACGAAGACAGGAACAGAATCTTTATTGATTGACACTACTTTGCCGGATGACCAGACAGTAAGCGAAGAAATGGGAAGAGTACAATAGTTTTGATATTATTTTCTTTTGACAAACTATTTTAAAATAGTATGATTGGATGAAGGAGAAGGAGGTGAATAAGAAACTTGAAAAAAATAATAGTGGCTTTAGCTTTAAGTCTAGCAATTCTTCTAATAACTCCAGTTGCCGGCATAGCAGTCTCTCAAGCAGTTAGCACTGTAGGAGTAGAAACAACAATAGTTGTCCCTATCGCGATAGGGGCCTCAGTAGTAGCTTTAGCAGTAACACCAGCTATTTCACTCATTAATTTTGGACTAGGCCCAGGTCCTCCCGAATTCTGCGTTCGACTGATTACTTTAGCGAGAACTCATACCAGAAAATTCCACACAGCAATAAATCAAGCGATTAAGAATACTGCTCATGTCACCAGACGGATTACCATGGATGTAGGCTTGATACCTTGCTTTTATTGGAAGCCCTAATTCAGAACATTGGTAGTAAATTAGAGGCTCTTTCTAGGATAAGAAGCTGAACGCGTATGCGTATACTAATGAACGGTGTATGTATATAAAAAGTATATATCATAGAAGGCTGGAACTTTTTTCTCCAGCCCTATTTTTTTTGGAAAAAAATATGGTAAAATAGAGTTGATGGTAAATGATTTATTTCAAAAAATTGTATCTTTATCTAAAAGACGAGGGTTTGTTTTCCAGTCCTCGGAAATTTATGGCGGCTTTGGTGGCGCTTATGATTTCGGTCCCCTGGGAGTGGAGCTGAAGCGAAATATTAAAAAGGCCTGGTGGGAAGAGATGACAAGAGGTCAGGAAAATATAGTTGGATTGGATGCGGCAATTTTAATGACTCCTAAGGTTTGGCAGGCTTCTGGCCACCTAACTGCCGGTTTTGCCGATGAATTGGTAGAATGTAAGTCTTGTCATAAAAGATTTCGGATTGAGGAAATAAAGGAAAATAAATGTCCCCAATGCGGAGGCAAACTAACAAAGCCAAGAAAGTTTAATTTAATGATGAAAACTTTTATTGGTCCAGTTGAAGAAAAAGCAGCCAAAGCTTACTTAAGACCGGAAACTTGTCAGGGAATTTATGTTAACTTTGAGAATATTGTTAATTCAATGAGATTAAAAATTCCTTTCGGGGTGGCTCAGATTGGAAAAGCCTTTCGAAATGAAATTAACCCTAAAGACTTTATTTACCGCACCCGGGAATTTGAACAAATGGAAATGCAGTGGTTTTCTCAACCAAAAGATGCTCCAAAATATTTTGAGTACTGGAAAAAAGAGAGGATAAACTGGTATCTTAATTTAGGTATTAAAAAAGAGAATTTAAGAGTAAGAGAAGTTCCTGCTAAAGAAAGATCTCATTACGCCAAGCGCCAAATTGATATTGAGTATAAATTTCCCTTTGGCTGGCAAGAGATTGAAGGGGTTCACAATCGGGGAGACTTTGACTTGTCAAACCATTCTAAATATTCCGGAAAAGACTTGCAATATTTTGATGAGGAAAATAAGAAGAAATATTTCCCCTATATTATTGAAACTTCAATTGGCGTTGACAGGTCGCTCTTTGCTTTTTTAGCAGATAGTTATCTTGAAGTTAAAGGCGGTCGGACAAAAACCACAAAATCCAGCAAAGAGACAGAAGCTTTATTAAAACTTCATAAATCCTTGGCCCCTATAAAAGTGGCAGTTTTACCCTTAGTGAAAAACAAGCCCAAGTTGGTTAAGAAAGCCAAAGACGTTTATAAAACGCTTAAATCACATTTTGTTTGCCAATACGACGAAGTGGGATCAATTGGTCGGAGGTATCGAAGACAAGACGAGATCGGTACTCTTTTCTGTCTGACCGTGGATTTTGATTCATTAAAACAAAAGGATTTGACTATTCGGGAACGCGACACAATGAAGCAAAAGAGGGTGAAGATTAAAGATTTAAAAGAAACTATTGACAAGATTTTGAGAATTAGATATAAAGCTTAGAGAAAGGTGTATTGAAAATTGCCAGGAAAAGAAGAGAAAGAAATAGAAGATATATTAAAAGACCTTGAAACGCTCCAGCCAGGAACAAAAAGAATGTTGCCTAAAAACAAAGATAAAATATTAAAGTTCTTTAAAGAAGATTAAAAAGCTCCTTAGAGATCGTTAATATAGTACTATAAAGAAGGTATTATTTATTTGATGCCTCTTTTTATTTTAAAGGCGATAGAGTATAATTTAATAAAGATAATGTTTAAGAAGATTACTCTTAAAAATGGTTTGCGGATTATTATTGTTCCCCAAAAAAGTACTCTGGCAGTAACTGTTTTAGCTTTAGTGGGAACTGGTTCAAAGTATGAGAAAAAAGAAGTTAACGGTATTTCTCATTTCTTGGAACACATGTTTTTTAAAGGAACAAAGAAAAGAAAAGACAAACTAGAGATTGCCGAAACCCTAGACAGGGTTGGGGGAATGTACAATGCTTTTACCGGGCAAGAATACACAGGTTATTTTGCCAAGGTAGATGCCAGTCATTTTGACTTGGCTTTAGACTGGGTTTCAGATATATTTTTGAACAGTTTTATTCCGGAAAAGGAAGTGAAAAGGGAAAAAGGGGTAATCATTGAAGAGATTAACATGCACTATGATAATCCCATGAGCCATGTCCAGCTTTTGTGGTCAAGACTCTTATACGGCGATCAACCGGCTGGCTGGGATATTGCCGGAACCAAAGAAAGCGTTTCAAAAATTTCTCGCCAAAACCTACTGGAATACATGAAGAGCCAGTATGTCTCTTCAAACACTATTGTTTGCGTGGCAGGCAAGGTAAAAGAAGACAAGGCTATAAGCCAGGTTAAAAAGTATTTTTCCAAAATCAAAGAAACTAAAGCTAAAGAAAAAATAAAGGTGATTGAGAGACAAACTCAGCCAGAATGCATTTTGCATAACAGGAAAACCGATCAAACTCATCTTTGTTTGGGGGTCAGAGCTTATAATATATTTCATCCTAATAGGTATGTTCAAGATATACTGGCTGTTATTTTAGGCGGAATGATGAGTTCCCGGCTTTTTATGAAGGTGAGAGAAGAATTGGGCTTAGCTTATTACGTAAAGACTGAAGTTTCTTCAGATTTAGATTCAGGCTATTTGGTCACTCAGGCTGGGGTGAGGAACGAAAACGCTGAAAAAGCAGTTTCCGTTATTCTAAAAGAGTACAAAAAGGCATATCAGAGAAGAATTCCTTCCAAAGAGCTAAAAAAAGCCAAAGATTATCTTAAAGGGAAAATGATTTTAGAATTAGAGTCTTCGGACGCTAGAGCTGGTTTTTTTGCCGGTCAGGAATTGCTTGAAAAGCGAATTTTGACACCAGAAGAAATCTCTATTAAAATTAATAAGGTTTCAGCTGACGATATTCTTAAAGTAGCCAAGGATATTTTTCAACCTAAAAAATTAAATTTAGCCCTAATCGGCCCTTTCGAAGATAAAAATAAATTTCAAAAGATATTAAAAATATGAACCAAGAACGATTTTTAGATATTTCCTGGGGATCGATTTTTAAGTTTGCCGTTGCCGGTTTGGTTTTTTATATTATTTATTTGATTAAAGATCTTATAGTTTGGTTTCTTTTTGCTTTAATACTTTCGGTTTTATTTAACCCGGCCATTGATTTTTTAAGCAAAAGAATAATACCACGCGTATTAGCCGTTACCCTGGTTTACTTGGGATTCATGGGAGTTTTAGCCTTTTTAATTTATTTCACCGTTCCAACCTTTATTTCAGAGATTCAACAATTTTCTCAAATCTTTCCTCAATACTTTGATAAAATCTCCCCTCCTCTTCGTGGGTTGGGACTAGAGGCTTTTGAAAGTTTCGAAAGCTTTATTAGTGTTATCAGTATTACCCTTGGGAGCATGGCTTCCAATATTTTTAATGCCATATTTTCCATTTTTGGAGGAATTTTCTCAACCGTTTTTGTCGTTACCATAGCTATATTTCTTTCCTTGGAAGGGAAGTCAGTCGAAAAGGCCCTTGTCCTTCTTTCGCCTAAAAAATACGAAAATTATGTTTTGTCTCTTTGGGCAAAAAGCCAACAGAATGTTTCTGGTTGGCTTGGGGTAAGAGTTCTGGGTATGGTCTTCGTTGGAGTAATTTCTTACGTTGCCTTTCTGCTGCTTAATGTAAAATATCCTTTCAGTTTGGCTTTAATGGCCGGAGCATTAGAATTCATTCCTATTATCGGCCCTTTGATTATGGGGATAGTCTTGCTGACTTTGGTTTCCTTAGATTCTTTAGTTAAAGCGATTTTTGTCTTAATTTTCTTTATTATCATTCAACAAATTGAAGGAAATATTCTTACTCCGGTTTTGACTCAAAAGTTTATCCGTCTGCCCCCGGCCCTGGTCTTAATTTCTTTATCCGCTGGAGGCGTGCTTTTTGGAATATGGGGAGCTATTTTCTTTGTTCCCTTAGCTGGAATATTATTTGAGTTTTTTAGGGACTTTTTGAAAAAGAGAAAAGAAGAAAAAACAATCTCTTAGGAGATCGTTTGTGATGATTGGAAAATAAAGCGGCGCTTTTGCGCCATTTTATTTTATTTATTACCTTAAGAAAAAAACTGCTATAATTACTATTATCAGCTGATTAGGGATTGTCAAAAAAGAAGAGACTTTTTTATCTTCAGGAAAATGAATTTTTAAGTGGAGATCATTGTGTATTTTAAGCCATTTAGAGGAGAATATTAAATTCAGGAAAATTAAAACATCAACCAACACGGCAAAAAAAGCGCCTAACAATACAAAAATATCTCTTGAGAAAAACAAAATGATTCCTAACCCTAAGAGCATGTCCAGCCCTCCTTTTAAAAATTCGGGCAAAGATTCCCCCCAATTTTTTATTTGGATATTTTTAACAAAATAATCCCAATGAGGTAAAGAGTCAAGAAAGTAATGGCTGAAAAAAGCAAGAAGAAAAGCCAGGGGAATTATTTTAATTTGGGTTGCTATAGCCGCTCCCACTAAAAGATGAATGGTAAAAATCATAGAAAACAGTCAATAATGTGATAAGATGAATTAAGAATATTATACCACATGTTAAAGAAGAAATTCTATATCACAACTAGCGTCGTCTATACCAACGCTCTTCCCCATTTGGGGTTTGCTTTAGAAGTTATTCAGGCCGATGTTTTAGCCAGGTATCACCGTCTTTTAGGAAAAGACGTTTTCTTCTCGACCGGAACTGACGAACACGGCGCAAAAAACGTTAAAGCTGCTAAAGAAGCTGGTATGGATCCCAAGGAGTTTGTTGATAAGATTACTGAACGTTTTAAAGAATTAAGGAAAACTCTAAATTTATCTTATAATGATTTTATCCGTACTACCGATCAAAAGCGTCACTGGCCATCAATGAAAAAAGTTTGGCTAAATCTAAAAGAAGCCGGTGATATTTACAAAAAAGCATATAAAGGGCTTTATTGCCCAGGATGTGAAGCCTTTATAACCAAGAAAGACTTAATTAATGGCAAGTGTTATATCCATAAGAAAAAACCTGATGTTATTTCCGAGGAGAACTATTTTTTCAGACTTTCAAAATATTCAAAAAAGATTGAGAAGATAATTAAAAAAGAAGAAATAAAAGTTGTTCCTTCAAGCCGTAAAAACGAGATATTAAATTTTATAAAACAAGGTCTTAATGACGTGAGTTTCTCTCGGCCGAGAAAAGATTTAAAATGGGCTGTTCCCGTACCCGATGATAAAGAGGCGAGCGTTTATGTCTGGGCAGAGGCTCTTACAAACTATATTTCCGTATTGAATTATTATCAAAACTCAATAAAATTCAAGAGGTTCTGGCCAGCTGATATTCATTGTATTGGCAAGGATATACTGAGATTTCATGCTGCAATTTGGCCGGGAATGCTTTTATCGTTAGGGCTACCATTGCCAAAAACTATTTTCGTTCACGGATTTATTACGGTTGATAACCAAAAAATGTCAAAGAGCTTGGGAAATATTATTGACCCTTTTGAATTGGTTAAAAAATACAAAACCGATCCTGTCAGGTATTTTCTTTTACGAGAGATTCCCTCGACCGAAGACGGCGATTTTACCTATGAGAAGCTTGAGAAGCGATATAGTGCCGATTTATCTGGCGGACTTGGTAATTTAATAGCCAGGGTTTTAACTATGGCAGAAAAATCCGGATTTAAGGATGGAAATCCAATACCCAAAAATAAGGAATTTATCAATAAGACATGGAAAAAATACGAAAAGGCCTTAAAAGAGTTTAAGTTTAACATGGCTTTATCTGCGATTTGGGAGCTTATTAGTTTTGCTGATCAGTATATTGAAAAGGAAAAACCCTGGGAAGAATCTAAAAACCAAACAACCGTTATTAATAATTTATTAATTATTTTAACTAACATTGCTTTTCTTCTCCAGCCTTTTCTTCCAGAAACCTCAGAGAAAATTTTCAAACAGTTAGGAGTGAAATCAACAGATAAGAAATGGAAGTTTAAGATAAAAAAGGGAAAAATCCTCTTCCCCCGGATTTAAAAACTTTGACTTTTAGCATATAAAATGATATTAACAATTGTTAGATTGAGGAGGGTTCGCATAACGGCTATTGCACCGGTCTCGAAAACCGGAGCCCTAAAAAGGCTTGCAGGTTCGAATCCTGCACCCTCCGCCAAAAAATCTTATGTTTAATCCTTTTAATAAAACAAAAAAAGAACCAAAAGACTTAAAAGAAATTTTAGATTACTTAAAGACTTTAGATAAGGATATTAAAAAACTAGCCCAAAACCTAGAGGGTTTTAAAAAGGAAAGCGAAAATGCTTTTCAAAAAATAGGGATAGTTAGATTTAATCCTTTTGAGGGAATTGGAGGAGATCAGAGTTTTTCCATAGCTTTGCTTGACGCT
>DJKW01000008.1 GCA_002434805.1 Patescibacteria group bacterium UBA6532 | reverse complement strand
GCAGAGAAAAAAGAGTAAAACCAATAGAAGCGAGTGCTGGACTCATCTTGCTCAAGGCTTTCTTTGATACAGTATAAGCTAATCCATTAAAAAGACCGCTTAAAATTCCTAGAATAAACCACCACTCCATTTATTTTTTCATCCTCTTAATATTGTAAAACATCTGGATTGTTATTAACATAAAACTTAAATAATGTCAATATAAATTTCTTAAATAAAAGTCCTGGTCATTACAATCAGAACTTATTGGTATAAGTTAAAACCTTTTATTTTTACTCAAGCGTTTTTACTTTCAATGTATTCTTTTGCTTTAATGATTTCTGCAGAAAAGTCAATTCTTTAGCACAGTTAATAAATTATCAACCGCTTCCATCTCCATTCTTTTACGACACTCTTTGGTATAAGAACCGACGTGAGGAGTAAGGATTACCTGAGGATAATTAAGCAAGGGACCGGTATATGGCTCTTCTGAAAAGACATCCAACCAAGCCGAAAAAACCTTTCCTTCATCAAGAGCTTTTACTAAGCTGTTTTCATCTATGACATTGCCTCTTGCTGCGTTTAAAATAAAGACTCCTTCTTTCATCTGAGAAAATTCATCTTCGCCCAAAACTTGAGAATTACCGCCCAAATGAAGAGCAATGATATCTGCTTTTGGCAAAGCTTCTTTAAGCGAGACGATAGAAACTTCATCAATTACGCCTTTTAAGGCCGGATCAACTGCTAATAATTTTACCTTAAATGGTCTTAATAACTTGGCTAGATAGCGGCCTATGCGGCCAAAACCAACAATTAAGACGGTTTTTCCCGTAAGCTGAAAGCCCATTTTTTTTGTCCATTTTTTTTCACGAAGATCC
Source organism: Patescibacteria group bacterium UBA6532 (assembly GCA_002434805.1). Classification (GTDB taxonomy): domain Bacteria; phylum Patescibacteriota; class Minisyncoccia; order Minisyncoccales; family UBA6532; genus UBA6532. The sequence goes on along the minus strand of DJKW01000008.1, from coordinate 6,152 downwards.
CTGTCCATTTGGGGAATCATCCTTATTAATCCCAAAAGGGCTCCGAGAGTTAATTCAGCCACAGCAACAGTTGGGCCATCGGGCGTATTTTTAACCGCAATTCCCAGGGCTTTCGCTGCATTAAGGTCAATACTTGCCATTCCCACCCCTACCCGAGAAATAACTTTAAGGTTTGAATTCTCCATTGTTTCTCTATCAATTGCCTCGGTGCCGGCAATCAAACCCGCTACTCCCGGTAAAAGCTCCCTTAATTCTTGAGGGGTCACTTTTCTTTTAAAAGGATTTTCAATTATTTCAAATCCATGTTCTTTTAATTTATCTAAGGGACTTGAATCCACTTTTCCGAAAGAAGAAGTGGTTATTAATATTTTGGCTTTTTTGTCCATGATTTCCTATTATATTACCATAATTTTTCTAAAAGTCTATTCAATATTAAGTTCTCTTACCGCCCAATCGGTACCGTCTTTGTTTTCGCCAAAGTATCGCTCTCTAATCTTCTCAATAGTTCTCAATTCTTTCTCTTTTTGAATACGAGTAAAAATATGTTCGATTATTTTTTCGGGTCTCTCCACCAACATATCCATTTCTCTTACTAAGTCTCTAACTTCAAAATAATCTCCCCATTTTTCGGTTTTGAGAAAGATAGACAGCTTACCAAGCAAAGAAGCCTCGGGTAAGGCTGTGCTATGTGAACCGATAAATATATCCGCCTTTTCTCCCTCCTCAAAAATATCACCTTCATATTTTGGCCAAGATTTTACTATTGGGAGAAGTTTAATGATGTTTTCATAAAACAAATCTCTAGTCATTGGTCTAACTTTAATAGCCAAAGAAAAACGAGGATCGTTAATAATCTGTTCAAGATAAGGAACAATTTCTCTGGGGTCAGTTAATGGCTCTGAAATAAGAAGGAGGCGGATTTTGCCTTTTTCTTTTGTTTGGTAATTATCCTCGATGGTTTTTGATTTTAAAGTGTATGGCCTTAGCAATCCCGCATACTTTATAGATTCTTGCGAAAGAATCTTGCTATATTTTTTAAAATATTCCAGATACCAAAGACTCCAGACACCGAAAACATCTGGCCCCAGTTTTTTTGTCGACCAATAGGGAGTAATAAATTCAAAAATATCGTATGATTTTGTCCCGGCTCCATGCTTCATTCCTATTGTTTTAATTCCTGAAGCTTTAGCCGCTATTACTAAAGGAGCGTTTCGAGAAGAAAAATAAAGCACCCAGAGCGAGCGAAGACCAATTAATTTATAAATAAATTGAAAGATGGGAATAACCCTTAAAAGAACCTGATTATCGTAATCATAAGAGAGCAAAACTGAATTGTATATTGATTTTGGTGCTATTTTTTTTTGCCTGCCAGAAAGAAAAAAAGAAAGAAAGTAGCTTATTGGCTGGTAATAGATTACCAATCTTTTTCTTATTAGTATATTTTTAAAAACATTGCCCAAAGAGTGAATCCTAACGAACTCAACAAATTTTATTTTATTTTGCTTTAGTCTTTCATAAAGTCGGTTGAACCGAAAATCGGAATCTGTTCCCTGAAAAATCATATCACTAGTCCAAATACCAATTTTTTTCTTTGAAATGGCGAAATAAAAAATAGAGGGTATGGTTATAAAAAAAGATATTAAATAGATAAAAAATCTCTTTATCTTTTTTCCAAGGTTAACCTTTCTTTCGTTACGAAAATCTTTATTGTAGCAAATGTGTTGCAAAACGTTAGCATATTTTTCTTCAACACTGTGCAAGATAACAATTTCATAACTATTGAGAATATCTATCAATCGTTCAATTTCGGTAAAAGGAAGGGAGAAGCTGCGATAGATAATATCATAAACTGACCAGCTCACTTCATAGTCTTTATAGGTTATTTTCCGAATATATTCCTGATTCCATCTATCAAGAAAAATCTGATTTGTTATAGCTTCCGCTTTATGAATTGATCCAAACCCACGATAATCCTCAACAGCAAAAGAATCGGTTTTATCTTTAGGAATATCGTTATCTTTTTGAAAAATGTGACAAATTTTCATTATTTTAATTTCTTTCTAAACTTTTTTTATCGCCGAATTATAAATTGATCTTGCTTCATCCTGAGCTTTTTGATAAAATTCTTCATCGTTAATAAGCCGCCCTAAGTAGTCTTGAACCTCTAATTTTGTTTTAGCAACAAATTGAAAATATGGAACAGAAAAATGTTTTGTTAAAATTTCAGATATGAGTTCTTTGCAAGTTATAATTGGTACTCCCGAGAAAAGTAATTGAAGCGCTAAAGTTGTGCTGGTGTTCATTAAAATAGCAAGATCAATATTTTCCAAATCTTCTAACTTCCAACGTTCTTTAACGTGGGTTACACATTCATATTTTTGGGCCAAATTATCATAATCTCTATGCCAATCCAATAATTTATGTGATTTTAATCTAACCAGAAGATTGTTTCGGGAAGCAAAATCGGAAATTTCTTCCATATAGTCTATTATTTTCTCTCTATCGGAAAAAGAAACTTCTAAATTCTCCTCCATTCCTGTTATGATTGCCAATCTTCTAACTTGATTTTTTTTGTTTCTTATCTCCAATCGGCCCTGATCGATATTCTTTAGCCAGCTTGGTAAAAAAGGGGTAATCCCTGAATAAGTTTTTTGCTCTTTGAGGGCATTCTCTTGGTAGTTAGTCCAAATATAAAATTCGTTGGGAGCAAAATATCGATTTTTATTAAAAATGAGGGGCGAACCGTGGGGATAGACAACCTGTTTAAAGCCATAAAAATGGCTCCAAAACAAAAATGAATTTCCCCAAGTATTATCTAGGTCAGAAAGAATTACTGTTCCGATAGATTTATTTTTTGCCAAAATTTTCAAAAAAAAGCGAATCCTGGCGGAAACAAACGCGGAATATGTAAAATATCTTAAAAAATCTAATAAGGAACTATTGGTTTGACACTCTTTCTTTAGTAATTGATAAATTTTAAACAATACTCTAATATTTTTGATAAAAAAATAGAAAAATAAAGGATTAAAGATTTTTGATTTTTTAATAATCTTAAATGATGGATTTCCTTTTAAGTTGCCTTGCCAATCAATAACAGTCCCAATATCTCTTTCTTTGAGGAGCTCTTGGAAATTAAAAGCTCTTTCTAAATCCAAGCCGTAGGTAAGAACAGCCAATCTCTTTCCTTCTCTTTTTGTTATTCCCTCCTTTATAAAATGGTTTTTATCTACCTCCCATAATTCTTGATTATTTTCACCAAAGGAAAGCCAGCGTCCGTTAAACTGCCATTCATTGAAATTTCTGGGGAAAAAATGATTTCCGATGCTTAAATTTTTCCTCAAGGAACTCCCCTCTTTTAAATTGGCTCTTTTCCAAATTAAAGCGAAAAGGAAAAATACAAAATCATGTTTAAGGGTGGATAAAAAATACCGACTTTCTTTTGTTGTTAATTGAGAAAAAATGCTTCCATAAAGTGTTAAAGCTTTTTCATAAGCTTGGAGTTTATTCATAATAATTTTCTCTTATTAATTATTTTTTCTAACTCAAAGAGGTTATAAATTTTAGATTCAATATTGAGCCCTTCAAAGGGATTGCCTTCTTTGATTCTGCCAATAAACCTAATGCCCGCTCCTTTGGCTCCATCATAATCATCAATTGAATCCCCGACAAAAACAACGTCTTTAGGATTTAAATTATATTCCTTTAATATTTTAAAATTAAGTGCTTTCTTCTTTAAGGGACTGCCTAATACCTCTTTGAAATATTTCCCCAAATTACGTTCTTTAATGATCGATTTAATTTCGTCATCTGGAGTCCCAGAAACAATAAAAAGGGGGAGCTTTTCTGAATACTTTTCAAGAAATTCAAAAGCCCCTTCAACAAAAGGACATTTTAGGATTTCTTGATAAACATAATCTGAAAAATCTTTACCAAGTTTGACCTTTTGATCCTGAGAAAGGGGCTCTTTTAAAATATCTCTATAAATTCGGTCAAACTTTTCGAATCTAGACATTCCTCCGTGAAACCTATGAAGTTTAAGGATCTCTTGAAGGTGATTTGGGTAATCTTTAAATAAAAAAGCAAAAGCTCTTGTTTTGATATCCATGGATTCGAGAATCACTCCATCGAAATCAAAAATTATGGCTCTAATCTTTAGTATAGAATCCATCTTTCTTTTTGTGAGGGGAATATTTTTTGTAAAGTTGGTTTATTAAATCTAAAATCCCCTGGCCAAAATCTACATAATGATTACCTTGAATTCGTTTAGCTAATTTAGGAGTAAAAGCATACGGTGTTATTTTATAATGACCGGTGAGAGTAGTTTTGGGTAAAAATTCTAATTCAATCTCCTTGTTAAACATTTCTTTTATCATCTCAAGGGAATCCTTTATTTTAATTGCTTGATTGCCGGCAATAATTACGTGCTGATTCTTGTATTCGTCGTTTAAAACATCACAACTCAGTCTAGCGGCATCGTGAACATGAATATAATCTCGTATTTCTTCGCCATCGCCAGGTCTGGTTATTTTCCCTTCGACAATAGCTTGCTTTAATATTCTATGAACCCAATTATCCTCGTTGGATCTCGGCCCATAAAGAGAACCGTAACGCAAAATTGTATGATCAAGACCGTAGATCTCGTGATAATTTTCAATTATTGACTCGCAAGCCTGTTTGGAGCTTCGGTAAAAAGAACCGGTATTGCTGTAAACATAAAGAGTACTGGCAAAAACAAATCTTTTTACGTTATTCTTTATCGCCGCCTCCAACAAGACGGTGTTGCCTAAGATATTTGACTTAATAGTATTTAAGGGTTTTTCCTTTGCTTCATCCATATCAGCGATGGCAGCAAAGTTATAAACAACTTGGCAATCCTGAAGAGCTTCCTCAACTGCTTTTTCATCGGTAATGTCTCCCACAAGAGAAATTTGGCCCTCTTTTAAATAAGGAGATTTTTTCAAGTCAAAAATAACGACTTGGTAGCCGCGATCACTTAAAATATCAGCCACGTGGCTCCCTAAAAAGCCAGCTCCTCCAAAGACCACTGCTTTTGTCTTAGGATTTTCCATAGTAAAATTTTAACAACTTTTAAGTAGTCGGTCAATACCTTAAAAAATCGTATAGATAAAAGGACCTAAGACAGACGATTGGGCAAAAAGCATCAAAAATCCGAATAAAATCAAAAACACCATGATTGGCAATAACCACCATTTTTTCCTAACCAGAAAAAAACTCCAGAGTTCTCTAAAAATTGATAATTTGCTCAAGAAACTGCTTAATAAATTCTTTAAATAATTCATAATTTATTTTAATAAAAGAAAATTGTTAATTACAAGACAATCCATTCCGGTTTTCATAAAACAATTATAAGCGTCCTCTGGGCTGTGAATAATGGGTTCCCCTCGGACGTTAAAGGAAGTATTGATTATTACCGGGCACCCAGTAATCTTATCAAATTCTTTGATTAAATCATAGTATAAAGGGTTTTGCTCTCTTGAAATCGTTTGGAGGCGGGCAGTGCCATCAATATGGGTTACGGCCGGAATCTCTTTTCTTTTCTCTTCTTTAACCTTGGCTATTAAAAGCATATAAGAGGTTGGGGTTTTACGACCCAAAACCCCTTTTGGAATCTCAAAATAATCTTCAGATTTTTCCTCTAAAACAGTAGGGGCAAAAGGACGAAAACTCTCTCTAAACTTAATTTTTAAATTGACCTTCCGCCAATTTTCTTTATTTCTGGCATCAGCAATTATACTTCGGTTTCCCAAAGCCCGAGGCCCCCACTCCATCCTTCCCTGGAACCAACCAACCACCTTTTGTTTGGCAATAAGCTGAGCGACTTTTTTTACAAGCGTTTCATTGTCAAATTGATGGTATTCTAATCCTTTTTTATCTAAAAACTCTTTTACTTTTTCATTGGAGAAACTAGGTCCCCAAAAACTATGCTCCCATTGGATTTTACGATCGTTTCCTAAAACAGCGTTATCAATATACAGGGCAACCCCCAAGGCTCCTCCGGCATCTCCGGCCGCAGGCTGGATAAATATATTTTCAAAAGGAGAATTGTTTAAAATCTTGCTATTGGATACGCAGTTTAAAGCTACTCCTCCGGCCAGACAAATATTTTTAAGGCCTGTCTCTCGATATAAATG
>DJKW01000005.1 GCA_002434805.1 Patescibacteria group bacterium UBA6532 | reverse complement strand
ATTAATAATATTTGATCTTAGAATATTTTCTGGCTTTTCTCCCTCTCTGGGAATGGGCAGGTCAAAAGGATTAATATGGTTTTCTGACCCCAGAGAAATATCAAAAAACGATCCCCCGACAGCGTCAGCCAGCATTTTATACTCGTTTTCTGGATCAACTATAATAGAATCAATGCCTGTCATTAAAGAACGTAGCACCTCAAGCTTGATGGCATAGCTTTTACCAGACCCTGATTTTGCGAAGATGACGCTGTTGGCGTTCTCCAAACTAAATCTGTCGAATAAAATCAAAGAGTTATTATGCCGGTTAATTCCATGTAAGATTCCTTCGTTTGAGCTCAGGTCAAATGAAACAAAAGGAAAGATGCTGGACAAGGGTTCGGTATTCATTGAAGTGTGGACCTGAAGGTGATCCAGCCCGTAAGGAAGACAGGTATTAAACGCTTCCTTTTGCTGATAAAGGGCGGGTTTAATATAAATTAGCCTTGCTTCAAGAATTGATCTTAAAGTAGTTTCAATTTCTCTAAGCTCTTTTGGACTGGAACCGTAAATAGTGAGATAGAGGCCGAAACGAAACATTCTTTCCTGGGCGGTTTGAAGCTTATTTCTTAACCCCTCTAAATCCTGATGAGCTATTTCTAATTGAGGATCCCGAATTAGGCCTTTTTCTTCTTTTTCAGTAATTTCCGCCTGAACTTCAGTAACCTTTCTTCTTAATTTCTTTAATACCGTCCCTGTTTCTATAGGATGGATAAACATGCCAATATCCATTGGATTATCAAGGTTGATTATAGGAGAAAACCAGCCAGTGCTTAAATATCTGGGGTAAGAAAAGATAAAAAAAGTCTTGGCCAGGCGGTTGCCTAACTTTAAATGGTCTGTTCCAACCTCAACTGAAGCTGGAGCCACGATATCTTGAATAGTTGTTGTCTTTCTCTCAAAAATCTTTTCAGCAGTTTTTATATCCTTTTTTCTTTTAAATAAATCCATAAGATTATTTCGTAATTTCTGGGGGTAATTCCGGGTAATAACCAACTTCAGCTTCTGCTGGGTGGTGATAAGCCCAAAAAAGCTCAATTAATTCTGAAGTATTAAGAGGCACGCTGCGAAGGCCAGTTCTTCTTAAGCCCAGAGCGACAAATTCCATTCTTTGCCAAAGCTGGCTTTTAGTTCTCTGAAACTGGCTTTTAGTAAGAGTTCCAGCAATCTGACTGGGCTTGAGCAGTTCTTTAAGTCCGGTTGCTTTTTTAGTCTTAGTTTCAAAGAGAGTAAAGGGGACGACGATAAAAAAGCTTTTTGCCATAATTGACCCCCCTTTAATGAGCTCTTTTATAAAATTTCTGTAATCTGTTGTTTGGACTTTTAATAGTTCGTTTTTTTGCTTTTTTTCTAATTCTTTAATCTTGTCTAAATAGCCTGTAATATTTAGCTTTCGCGATTGGACCACTATTTGCAAAGAAAAATCCAAAGAGTTTAAAAAACTCTGGAACTGGTAAATAATGGCATTTTGCTCTTCTTCTGATTTTAGGGCAAAATTCAAAGAAGAGACCATTAAGACGCCTCTTAAGGCGTGGTTTTTTAAAACAATAACACCTTCTTTAATCTGGCTTATTTCCAAAAATTGTTGAGTAGATGCTTTAGGCATTGGTTATTTGGTATCTGTTTCAATTTTAGTTGATAATTTATTTAATTGGCTTTCACCGGCAATTTTGGGCGTAGTAGTTTTTTCTTCAGTTTTCTTTTTTTCTTTTAACACCTTCTTTTTAATAAGCATTGGCGAGGGTCCTTTTTTCCAAAGATAGATTTTAGGAGTAGAAGAAAACATTAAAAAGTTTTTCATTATTTCTGGCAAAGACCTTCCACCAACTTTCACAAAGGCAAGAGCTAAAGATACTCCGCCTAAAACTATAGAAGCTATTAAAAAGACAAGGAAGGGGGCGGAGAAGTATAAAACAAAAGCAATGGCTCCGGCCACGCCAATATAGATAAACTGCTTAAAAGTAAAGGGACCCACTATTTTGGGTTCGTGCTCAATGAATTTTGGAACAACAAATTGAGGCATAATTAATTTACTTGTTCTCTATAATCATCTTTTCTCGGAGGCGTTCTGGGTTTTCTTTTAGCTGGGATTTTAGGTGGCGCTGTTTTAACACTGGGCTTGGTTGAAGGCGCAGTTTCAGTCTTATGAAATCCTTCCAACTGGCGCTTAACCGGAAAGAAAATAAAGCGATGGATTTCTTCGGCTACTTTTTTAGCTTGGTCTTTTTGAAGAAACACCACTTTTTCTAAAACCCCCTGCAGCTCTTCTGGTTTTAAAGCTCCAAGTAAAACCCGTCCGGTATAATCTGCAACCTGAGATACATTTTCCATATCTACATTATTTCTGTCGCAAATATTAAAAATATCCTTAGCTGTTTGTTCAGATAAAATAAGGGTTTTTATTTCTTGTGGAAGCTTTTCAAAAAGCTCCCAGTATTGGTCTTTTGTTAGTTCTTTTGACATAAATACTTGACAAATTAATTTTATAATGTATAATGCTAATAATGGACTTAATAAGAAATTTGACTGGAAAGACTAAGGAAGATAGAGATCTAGAGGAAGAAGAGAAGATGGCTCAGCGACAAGCGTTCGAGACGCCAGATATCAAAGAAGCAAAGGCTCGAAGGAAAAGCGCTAACCAAGCTCTCAAAGATTCCAAGAAAAACAGGATAGAAATTGATGAGATCAGCAAGCTAATCGAAATAGAGAATAAGAATATTGAGAAGTTCTCTCGCTTGATAAAATCTGACGAAGACAAAGAGACAAAGAAGACGGAGCTTAAGACTAAAATAAGCGAAGTAGATAAGATTGAGCAAGAGCTTTACCCGACTGAAGCAGAAGTTTAACAACTTAGCTCAACCATCCAGATAATGGGTGAAGGTGTAATTATTCACTGCGAATAATTTATCTTCACTCTTTTTTTATTTCCAAAGATCTTTTAATTCAATTTCCTCTTTTTGTAGAAGTTTTGCTTGATTAGTATCAGTTAAATTTTTAGCTTCTTTCATATATTTTCGGGCAGCTTTATAACTATTAAATATATCTCCAGAAAGTGGGCTACCAGCATCTTTATATTTTTTATTTACTGATTCAAAGTTTTTTACAGCTTTACGTAGCGATTCAGAAAGACTATCAAACTCTTTCTCTGTCTTCCCAATTTTCGTATCAATTATAGTTTTTGAAGGGAGATTAATTCCTTCTCTTTTTATAATTTCTTTTAATAACTCCTTTTTCATATTAGAAGTTTCTTTTCTATAAATATCTCTCAACATCATCTGTTCTTTGCCATCATAAGACTCTTCAATGTATCTTTTTTTCTTATTTCTTTCTCCCAATGTGGCTACAAAGGCCTTTTTTATTTCATCTCTAAACTCTTTTTTCCCAAGCTTATCAGGTGCATCTTTTGGTAGGCCGATGCCTAATTGTTGAGCAGGATTACTATTAAGCCAAGATAATACTCTTGGATTTCTTTTAGCTAATTCCTGAAAACCAGTTTTATCTATTCCTTCTTGGTAACTATTAGCAATATATTTACCCTTGCTAACTATAGCTCCCATTTGTTGTGGACTAGCATGATGCAAAAACATTTCTTTAACTTTCCCATTATCCAAGAAAGAGTCTGGTGATTTAATTAGCTGTTCTGGAGTCATTTTCCCAAAGAAATCGGCAAAAGCCTCGATTTTTTTATTTTTACCCATTTCTTCCATCGCCTCTTTATATTCTCCTTTGTTTAGCTGATCGTTCAGTTTAGAGAATAGCGCGGGCTGGCTAAACGTTTTTGGATTATTTAAATCTTTTTCTAGTTTTTCTTTAGATGGTAGGGTTCGCGATTTTTCTATTAATTTTTCTCCATCTTCAAATTTTTCTTTTAGTCCTGGGATTGATTCAATAGTTTCATCAGAAAGAACTTGGCCAAGCGAAGCTGCTTCATTCGTTTGTTTCCGACCACTAAATCCACCTATTGATTTAAGAACATCCTTTTCCTCAATATCTCCATTTTTTACTGCTGCCTCGAAAGCTGTTGGATCTTTTTCTGCTAAAGCTAACATAAGTGCTTCTCTGGCCTGATTTGGAGCTCCTGGGATACCACCTGAGATTCCTCCAAGACCTGATTGTACCCGATTTAAAAGTTCAGGAGCATCAAGTTTCATTAATTCTTCTTTAGCTCTCATTATAGCTTCTTTGTCAGACCTTCCTATTCTTCCAGAAACTTCTCGTCCTGCCATTTCTGTTGCAGTCCCTAATTTTCTGGCAGCCCATCTTCCTCCAGGAACCATGCCCCCGATTCTCTTAAATCCTTTGTCAATACCCTTGCCTTTCCCCCATGTTTTTAATTTTTGGCCAAACAGTTCAGTTCTTGGCGCCATTTTCCTTCCAGCATATTTACCAGCTAATTTCATTCCAAAAGCTGTTCCTCTGGCTGCCATCATTCCTCCTCTTTTCCCGTAATTCATTATTTTGTCAGCTCCGGCTGGAGCAAATTTCAGAGCGATTAGAACTCCTATTCCTAGCATTGCTAATGATAGCATTGGAGAAAACATTGAACCTAAAAGACTTCCCATATTTCCACCGATTACTTGACTTTGATCAGCGAGAATTTTAGCGTCCATCAAACTGCTCGATAGGTACATAAAAAATCCAATAGGCACACCAATAAATGACCATTGGATTAAATTCTTTAACCAGGTATTCCACGCACTCTTCCTAGTAGAAGGGAAGATATAGGATAAAAAGGCGAAAGGAGCTAAAATAGTTAGCACCCAGAGAATTATTATTCGGAAAAAGAAAAGTAAAGCTATAGCTAAATAGATTAATGTGGCAATGATATAAAATATTGAAGACACTGCTGCCCGCGACATTAAACCAGCAAAGTAAGACGGATCAGAGCTTCCTCCTTTATAGGCAGAATCTACCTCAGTTAGAAAACTAACTTCTGTATCGAAACCAGTAGCAAGATTGGCTTGAGATATAAAAAAATTAGTAAGAATATTCCCCATATCTACAACAAATGCCACAAGTACTCCGCTAAAGTTAATTAAAAGAGTGATTATAATTAGACTGGGTAAAATTTTCTTTGCTTCATAAGTAGCTAATCTTAAAATTGTAGATAAACCAATAAAAGCTAGTACTAGAATAAAAAACATATTGACGAAATCTCTGGAAAAATTCCAGCCAGTACATATTGCATCAGGAGTAGGACCTCCTGTTTCTACGCATCCAGCAGATGGCGTTATGCCTACCTCTTGGTAAACTCCAAGTATCCATATAACGAAAGCAGCTACTCCAGAGAAAATAGTACTAGTTATTAAACCAAATAGACCCATAAGAGCGGTTGGACCAGCAAATATAATTCGCGCAATTAAGCCTGTTATACTGTCTGCAAAATTTTTAATTATACAACCGAGTTCAAGGAGCTCACATCCTTGCCATGGCGCCTCTTTTTCAACATATATTGTAAAAGTAGCACTATCCTCACTTTCTGCTCCATGTTCATCTTTAATAGTGAAATCGAAAGAAGCTTTATAAGGGGGAGTAGGAGGGCTCCAGTCTCCTTTTTTAAATTCAGGTGGACTATAATAAATCCACCATTTATCATTTGGATAAAATATAGGGTTATTGCTTCGTAATTCATCCCATTTTCCGTATCTGGGTTCTTCATTTTGATTTAGAAATTCCCAAATTAAATAATCTTCCTCGGGATCTGTCCCGCAATTTAAAGATAGGTCTATGTTTAATATTATTGATTCTCCCTCTTTAATCTTAAGCGTTTGCTCACAATCTTTAGCTTCTGGAGGTTTATTAGCTTGAGCAATTTGTGGAAGGAAAATAAAAACAAAAAAGACCAACCCAAAAAACACATAGGCAGTCTTTTTATTGTTTAAAGATAACCCCAACATAATTATTTATTAAAGTATACCATTTACAAATACAAAACAAAAGTAAATATAAAAAAATAAAAAGGGACAATTGTCCCTAATTCTTAGTCTAGTATGTGAATTTTGATTCTGTAGCTAATTATGTTTTCGTCAGTAGCAGTTAAAGACATAGCGTTCATAGTATCTGTTTCTCCTGGCATTATGGTTTTATCTATTCCATATCCTATAAGTTCTTTTTCTGTCCCGTGTTTATTATAGAGATGTATTCCTATAACGAGATTAGGATTTGGCTCAAAAGGTTCGTTTCCAATATTTTTGATCTTAAGTTGCATGTGTCCGTCCTCTTGAATATGGACTTTAACCTCAAGTTTCCCTTCGATTTCTGGAGGTAAAGAATCTATTATTTCTATAAAACTTCTTTCTTCGCCGTTCCGTCTAGTTATTGTGACAGTAGTTGTGACATTCCCTTGTATAGTAGAAGTGCTGGAGATTATAGTAGTTGTAGTGCTGTTAGAGCTTGTCGTAGTTGTAATGTCTTTTTTTGTCGTTGTAGTAGTGCTGCTGCTTGAGCTTGTAGTGCCATTGCTAGTACTGGGTATGTTCATAATCGCAAGAAATCCGATCGCTAGCGCCAAAATCAAGACCACAATTATTGCCACCTTTTTAGAGGTGAATTTATTGTCTTTTCTATCAGTATTCATCTTTGAATCAACTAACCCAATTATAGCTTAAAAAATAATTTTTGCCAAGATTATGAATCAGTATAAAAGATTTACAAAATCAGTCAGATATAGTATCTTTACTTTAAATAATTGTTTTATACAAAATTAAAACTTATGTATGTCAAACTAGAACCATTTGGTTATAACATTTACGGTGAAACCATTGGGAGCGTCTGGTTAAGTTTGGTTGAGGCTGTCAGTAGAAATGGCTTACTCACAGAAGATGAAGACAGAAAAAGACTTAGTTTACAAAATATTCGAATAAAGTCAGCGACGCAAGTTTTTCCAGATTCTCTTATTGAAAAATACGGAAACAAAAAAAATGTTAATGAAATAATTAATCTTACATTCAATAAAGAAGTAATGTATGATTTTGATGTTGTGCCTTCTTTTAGTCCCGGCAGTAAAAGTTACTATGCGAGAATAAAAGATTGGGAAATGGTGGATTTTATTGTGGTAAGATTAGCCGAAATTCCAGAATCAAAGAAAGCAATTATGAGTTTCATACGGAAGGAAGACTATCAAAGAGTATTAGAAAAACCGAAAGACGATTATTTACCCTGTATAACTACAGTTCAGTTTCGGCTTATTAAGATTGACGACAAAAAAGGGTATCATATGAATACGTTATTCAACGCAAGGTCAATAGACGCATATCAAAAAGCTGGCGGTAACCTTGCTGCAATTTCTCTTTTATCAAAAGAAGTTTCCGAGCGTTTGGCAAAAAAACTTAATACCAATATCTGGAGTGGTCCATTAGACGGAATTTTGACGGATGCTCATATTTATGAAGAGTGTACTGAGGAAGCAAACGAGACGATTAGACTATATAAACACTATGAACAAAATACTATATAAAAAAGGGAAAATAGACATTAAAGATAAGGTAAACGAAGATGTAAATTTACTTAAATTTTACAGCGACATTTTAAAGAATAAGAGAGGATATGTTGTTAAAATGCCCAAGAAAGGGGAAAGTGTTATCGCCTGTTTATCTGGCGGGCAGGACTCCGTCGCTAACATAGGGATTCTGTTAAAGGAATTTAGCTTAAACGTTTACCCATTTTTTATAAATAGAGGGCAATCTAATTACAAGCATGAAAAGAAGGCAGTGGATTATTTCAACCGATTTTATAAGAAAAAATTTCCCAAGCTTTATCACAACTATAAAGAGATAACAGTTATAACACCTGGGGCAGAATATAAGGATCTACTGAGAAAAACAAAAAGAATGGTGGATGATATTCAATTAAGACATAATGTGTCTTATCCGGCAAGAGGACCAATCGTATTTCTGGCAGGAATGGAATACGGCTATTCGCTAAAAGCAAAAGGAATCAAGATAAAAACAGTGTTTGCCTCTAATATGAGTTCGGATTTTTCGTACCATTGTTCTCAAACTTGGGTTAGGTTAATGAATATTTTATTTTGCCAAATATTGAATGATTGGTCTTGGCAATTTATATCATTGCCCATAGAAACAGAGTTTGGTAATCACTTTGATAAAGATGTTTTTATAAAATGGGCACATGACAACGAAGTGCCTTTGTACAAGGCAAGAACCTGTGTTAAATCTTTTGATATTGAATGTGGTGATTGTCCTACTTGCTGGGATAGGCGAAGAGGATATAAAGAAGCAGGAGTAAAGGATAAAACAAAATATAAATTCCCAATGTCTGAAAAGTACCCCACATATTACGATCACGAAAAAGAAGAAAAAAATGAAAAAAGAAATAGAAGTTAAAATTGAATTAACGCCAGAAGAATTTAATGCCCTCACGAAGAGTTTTAGGGATTTTCATTTGGAAAGGACTTTTGGTTATTTTAAGGAAGATTTTTCAAACATTAAAGAAGGGGTTTTCCCGAGAATAAAATATGTGGAAGGTAAAAGAAAAGAGATTATTTTGACCGTCAAAAGAAAGACAAAAGAGAATGCTCGTTTTTTTGAACGAGAAGAAATGGAAATAAAAGTAAAAGAAAAAGAGAATATTGAAACTTTAAGAGAAATGCTCAAATCGTTAGGTTTTAGTAAGGAGATTATTTTTGAAAAGAAACGGAAAAATGTTTTTAAGAAAGATATTATTATTTCTTTTGACAAGCTACCATTCGGTTTTTTTGTTGAGTTTGAGGGTGAACCGGAAATAATAGATCAATATCTCAACGAATTTAATCTTTCAAATCGGCCAAGAATTACTAAAGCGTACCTTGGGCTATGGGAGGATTACAGAAAAACACATGGTATCGCAAAAGAAAACTGCTTATTTAAATAAAAACCCACCGTTTTTGCACAGTGGGTTGAAAAAGCCTAATTCCTATTAAAAATACCATCATTTTACAAACCTAATAGGGGTATCATAATATATTTAAACCTAGGCAGGCTAAAATGGAATTATCCACCATTTTATACTTACGCCGAAAATCTGCAGTATCCAGGTTATCATTAACCAGCCAAAAAGAAGAATCAAATACCCAATTCCTGCTGCTTTAAGCATTAATCTGGCTTGGCTAATCATATTTGGAGAGGCGAAAGCGAAATAATGCATGGCTCCGGTAGCTGTAACCAATAAGACTAAAATTATTGGTCCTAATCTCCAGAGCATAAAATCAAGAATACTTTTTACCATTAAAAAGAGATGCTTTATTTGGCAGGATTCTCTTTCATCATAAGGAGTGTTCGGGTCGTCTGCTCCCCTGCCGCAAGAAACAAACCCGCCCCAAACAGGAGGAGTTGCTTGCAATAAAGTAAAGCGCCAAGCAGAGCTAGAGCTCCAATTATTCCCATCTGCACAATTACTATCTACACAAGATTTTACTTGCCATTGGTATTCTCCTAAACAATCCAAAGAAGTAAAGTCAGAATTAGAAGAAATTATTTTTGGTGGAATAACTTGATCTAATTGACATCTTTCAGCGACTTCTTCTGGTGGTTTTGAAATATAATTTACTTTGTATTGATAAAATTTTGCGCCCAAAGCTTCATCCCAACTTAGTTTTTTAATGGTAGTTTTTTCATTATCTTTAGGGGAAGGATTTTTAGGAGGAAGAATGGTAAATGTTTCAAAGCTTCCATTACTCCAAGGCCCGCAAAACTTAGCTTCGCCATTTTTATCAACTTCACCTTTTTCATCAGCACAGGTTTGAACTCTCCATTGATAAGTTTTTCCAGATTTAAGAAGTGGAAAATCAATTTTAGAAGATCGGGTTTCTTGGGTAATAGTACGGGTTACGGAACCTGGTATTTCATATGCATAAGATACTGCTCCCTGAACCTTATTCCATCCTAAGGTAGTAGGGACTATCGCTTTCCCTTTAGTATTAGTAGGAGTGATACGGAGGTTGGAGGGAGCGGCCCCAGTAGTTATAAAGCTCCATTTAGTGGTAGACGAAAAATCATCAAAGTTTTCTTTCTCGCAATGTGATTTTTCTTGTGGGAGGCTCCAACAAGACATGACCCCCCAGTCATATTCTGTATTTAATTTAAACCCAAAGTCTTCCCAAATACTTCTTAATGATATGTCATTGAAGTCAGTATTTATTGGAACCTCCCATGTTTGAGAGCCATTCAAGAATTCTCCTTGAATAAAATAACGATAGGACTTAGCACCAGGAACATGTTTCCATTTAAGAAAATCTTGCATATTAACTACTTCCCTTGTTGGGAAAATAACTTGAGGAGACTGAAGGCCTATTGTCCCGAAAAATCCCCATCTTTGGCTAAATTCAGTACATTCGTCTTCCAGAGAGGTATTTTCAGAACAATTTGAACCGCATTGTTTACCATATTCCTCTAAGCAAGTAGCTATTTCCCATAGATAAAAAGTTTCTTTTGTAAAATAATCTAAAGAAAAATCCATTTCTGATTCTAATATATTAATTGGTTCTTTTGAGGTAGGAGTTATTACGATTGGACAAAAAGGGAATACAAGCCCGCAATATTCTTTGAAATCTTCTTTCTTTGGGATTTCTTCTCCTTCTTTTATATCTCCTCTGTATGATTGAATATAATAAGATTTTGCTTTAGGCACATCACACCAGTCAAGATGAATAGGATATGTTGAAGAAGAGTTTAATGCTATTTGTGCATATTTTTCTATATATTCTTCTCCATCTTCCCCTTTATATCCCCAATCAGGATCAAACGGCGATTTTAATTCCGGAGGAAGAGTAGTATTAAAACTCCACTCTCTGGTTGGTCCGCAAGTTGATGGATCTGTTGAACAACAGGCTTGTACCTTCCAAACATTTTCAGTATTTGACTGAAAAGTGCAGGATTGCAAAGACGGAGAAGAACTATCAACCATTTTATCAGTGTTATTTACTTGAATTCGATAATATTCAGGAGCATATTGTTTTCCCCAGCTAGGAACATCGTCCCAACTAACTTTATTGGTAAATTCATCGTCTATGAGATTAGTTGGCAAGGCAATAATATCTTGAGGATTATTAATAGGAGTAGGATTTGTTGGAATTTCTTCTTCTAAACAATTACCATCGCAACTAAAAGGAGGTTCTGATTTTGACCAATTTCCACCTCCTTTACAGGAAGCGAAAACAGGGGCAGTATCATTAACTTTTGGTTTACCATATTGAAGAGGATCCCAAACACAGGCATCGCATTGATTGTTCCAGATAGTGCACCCATCTGCATCAGTTCCCCCAGCTACATAAGTACAGTTATTTGTTCCGTCTTGCCAAATCAACCTTTCCAGCCTATTCCCACCACAGCTGTTATCTTCACACTTGTATTCTGTCCATTCCTCGTAACAAGAGCCGATATAATCTTCTGGTTGTAGAGTACAAACCGGCGGAAGTGGCTCTTCAGGCGGAGCTGGTTCTTCTGGAGGAGGGTCTTCTTCTAAAGGAGGGTCTTCTGCAACTTCCCACTCACAGCAGGTGGGGCCAGCGTAATAGGGACAGGAAACCTCAACCGAGTCTTCCGGACAGGTGCCATTGGGTTCAAAAAAGGATTGGGCAGGGATAGTTATACTCATTACTGCAAGCAGAGTCAAAGCGAAAATTAAAAGCAATAATTTTATTTTCATTAATTAAATTGTATAATTTTTAGTTAATTTTATCCAATTTTCAATACTTAAGGTTTCTGCTCTTTGAGTCGGCTCAATATTGTTTTTCAAAAGCCATTCATTAACTTTTTCTCGGCTAACTTTTAATTCTTTTGATAAATTATTAATTAACTGCTTTCTTGGCTGGGAAAATCCTGCTTTTACGATTTTAAAAAAGGAGTCTTTATCAACTTTTAATTTTTCTTTTTTAACTTCTAATTTTATAATAGCTCCATCAACCTTAGGTTCAGGCCAAAAAGATTTTTTTGGGACATAGCCAATGATTTTTGCTTGAGCGTAAAACTGGACTGAAACTGCTAATAAATTCATTCTTTGTTTAGCTGTAATTCTTTGAGCTACTTCTTTTTGAACCATTAAGATCATGTATTTAGGCCTGATTTTCATGGACTCAAGGAATTTTCTAATAATCGGGGAAACAATATAATAGGGAAGATTAGCCACTACTTTATAATCTTTAATTTCCAACTCTTTAATCTTAAGAATATCTTTTTCTAAAATCTTTACATTTTTAAAATCTTTTAAGGTTTCTTTTAGAATCTCAATCATTTTTCTGTCTTTTTCAACAGCAATTACTTTCTCAGCTTTTTTTGCCAGTTCTTTAGTTAAGGTCCCAATACCCGGGCCAATTTCCAAGATCGTCTCATTTGGTTTAATCTCAGCTGCGAGAAGGACTTTTTTCAAAGCTAGCTTATCAATTAAGAAATTTTGACCAAATTGTTTTTGAGGACTAATTTTATGCTTTTTGAGCAGGCTTTTGACGACTTTTTTTGAGGTTAAGTCCATTTTTTAATTCTAACACGGTTTTTTGGCTTGTGGAAAAGAGCCTTGACTTTAGGTCTTCAGAAAGGTACTTTAAGGATAGTATTAATATGGAATGGACAGGCCTTTTTTTATGGGCTTTTAAAAGAATTAAGAGAAAATTAAAGGGATCTTGGAGAGACCCCTTCCTTTATTTGGAGCTCACTTCAGTTGTTTTGTTTTGTCTAATGATTTCTGTTACTCTTTTCTCTAATATTGAATCTAGTAATATTTTAGCTACATCTTCTTTAATTCAAAAAGAATTCCGCAGCTCTAATTCTTTTGTTGTTTCCGATCAAAACATTCCCGAATCTCCTGATTTATACTTAATCCAAAACAACAGCCTGGCTGCCGCCTCTCCTCCTATTACAGTTACTCCACAGATTTTAGGAGCCATAGTTGGAGGGGTTGAATGGGAAGATATTCAAAGAGAGGTAGTTGAATATATCGTAGAGCCTGGAGATAATCTCTGGTCTATTGCAGATAGATTTAACGTTTCTGTAAATACTATTCGTTGGGCTAATGATTTAAATTCTGATTTTCTTCAGGTAAATCAAAAATTAGTTATTTTACCAATCACTGGTGTTATTCATCATGTTCAAAAAGGCGATACAATAAGTGGGATTTCTAAAACTTATAAAGTGGAAACAGATGAGGTAGTTGCTTTTAATGGTCTTTCAACTAAAGGAGATATCTTTATTGGAGATATTTTAATTGTTCCAGGTGGAATAATGCCACCAAAGTATTCTCCAGCAACATATGCTCCTTTAGCTTCAAGTTACTTTATTTGTCCCATAGGTAGTCCTTGTAGAATTACTCAGGGACTTCATTGGTATAATGCTGTTGATATGAATAATGGATGTGGAAAGCCAATTTTTGCTCCAGCATCTGGAAGAATTTTAAAAGTAAGACTAACTAGTTCCAGATCAAAATGGGCTTTTGGAGGACTTGGCAATCATATGACTATTTTACATCCAAATGGAGTAGTTACTTATTATGGACATATTTCTACTAGTTTAGTTAGTCAGGATGATTGGGTTTCAAAAGGAGATGTTATTGCTTATGTTGGTGGAACACCAGGAACAGCTGGAGCTGGAAATTCTACTGCTTGTCATTTACACTTTGGTGTTTCAGGTGCTAGAAATCCTTTCAGATAAAAACCTTAATTTAATTAGGAACTTAAAAAACCAGGATGTCCTGGCTTTTTTGTTTCAATAAAAATATATTTACTTATTTCTGACACTTTATACAGAATCTAGCAGAAGGATTAACTTTTAGTCGTTTTTCATTAATCTTTTGTTTACAATTTTCACAAGTCCCGTATTTTCCTTTTTCTATTTTTTCCAATACTAAATTAACATCTCTAAGTTTAATTTCCAAGCTATGTTCTATTGGTAAGCTAGTCACATATTCTTCTACCTGATCTGTAGCATCTTCCATAGCAGAACCTCCAACTCCCCCGTTGCGTTTTGGAAAACGGGTGTCCCAATCTCCTTTTAACTTAGGATCTTCAGTGGCAAAACTTTTAAGCTGTTCTCTGACCGCTTCCTTTTCTTTTTCTAATTTTTCTTTTTGTTGTTGAACGAATTTTTTACTTATCATTAGTTTATTTTATCTCAAATTAATTTCTTTTCCCAGTTTTTCCACAGATATTCCCTGTTTTATTACCTTCTTATCCTCTCCTTTAATTGAATTACTTTTAAAACCGCATTATCTATTGTTTCTTCAGAAACTTTTCCTTCTGCTGCTGCTTCAAAAAAGCTTTCAAGGGCTTTTTCCGGGTTTTCTTGAAAATCTGTAAAAAGTAAAACATCAACTCCTGATTTTATGGGCGTAGTGACGATATCTTCCAGGGAAAATTTATCTAAAAAGACACTTTGATTTAAATCATCCGTTATAATCAAGTAATCTCCAAGCAGGCTTTCTTTTAAAAACTGAATACTCTGCTTTGAAAAGAAGAATCTCCTGAGAGGGTCTAGCTCTGTTACGATTATATTAGCTAGCATAACAAACTCCGGATCAGATTCTATTGCTTTTTTAAACTGAGAAATCTCTGGTATTTTGGAAAGTTTTCCTAATTTTTCCTCGGGGTTGAAAGCAATACCGGTATAGCCGGGAAAGTGCTTGAGGCTGGATAATATTCCCGCTTCCTTTTGCCCCTCAATTATTGCTTTACCTAACAATCCTTCAGTTTCTGTGTCTTTTTGGAAAGACCTTTGGTATAGAAAGTCACTTGGATTTAATTGATCTAAAACCGGAGCTAGATTAAGATTAAAACCAAAATCTTTAAGCTCTTTTCCTCTCTTAAGCCCTACTAGAAAAGCTTCTTCTTCATTTTCTATATCTTTTTGAGCGGTTTTTTCTTTTAAAAACTGAACCCTGCTTACAATCCCGCCTTCTTGGTCTACAGCTACAAAAAGAGGAAGGCCTGTGGTTTCTTGAGAAAGACTTTGAAGATTTTCAATCAATGTCTTTACCTGGGTCCCATTTTTAATATTCTTTGAAAAAAGGATAACTCCTGCCGGAGGAATGTTTTTAAAAATGCTTTCAATTTCTGGAGTAATTTCCTCTCCTTCAAACCCGATAATGAAAAGCTGGCCAACCTTTTCTTTTAAAGAAAAATTGGCTAAAATTTCTTCCGGAGAAAGGATGATTTTTTCTTTTGGCTGGGTTACTGTTTGTTCTTGTGATAGAGGAGGAAGCGGATCTTTTTTTACCCGGATTGCAGAGTACCAATACAAAAAGGTGGCGATAAAGACAAGGGATAAAATAATGCTAACTAAAAAAACGGAGCGAATAAGGATTTTTTCAAAACGAGAAGCAGGTCGAGGGAAAACCCTCTTTTTTAAAGGAGGTACTGAAGAAGCTTTTACTTCTAAAGGCCGTTCTTTTGGCAGAGAGGGTTTTTCTTTTGGTATTGCCTTTTTTTCTTCTAAGATGGCAGCGGGTATTCTTTCTCGTTCTTCTCTTTCTCTTTTCAGTCTTTCTATTTTCTCTCTTTCCTTCTTTATTTCTTCTTCTGTCTTGATTTTGGCGATTCTTTCCCTTTCTTTTTTTGCTTCTTTCTCGCGAAGACCGCTGATGTCTTTTTCCATTGTCCGAATTTCCTCTCTTTTTAAGAACTCTTGTCTTTCTTCTTTTTTCTCTTCCTCTTTTGGCATTAGTTACTTTTGCTTAGCGTCTTTTATAGATAAGTTTATTCTTCCCTGTTCGTCAACTGAAACGACTTTAACAGGGACTACGTCTCCTATTTTTACTATATCTTCTACTTTTTCTACGTGGTAAGGGGCGAGCTTTGAAATATGGACCATGCCTTCCTGGCCGGGTAAAATTTCAACAAAAGCCCCAAAATTTAAAATCCTTTTAACTTTGCCCTCAAAAACCTCCCCCACCTTTACTTCCCTGGTAATATTTTCTATCCAGGAAATAGCTTTTTTGGCTGCATCTTCTTTTTCTGCAGTGACAAAAATAAGGCCTGATTGGTCAATGTCTATTCCCACGCCGCATTTTTCAATAATCTCGTTAATTATTTTCCCTCCCGGGCCGACTACCTCTCTAATTTTTTCAGGATTAATTTTAATAGTGAGAATCTTCGGAGCGTAAGGCGAAAGCTGCGCTCTGGGCTTATCTAAAGTCTTTCCTATTTCTTCTAGGATTTGAAGGCGGATTTTTTTAGCCTGCTTTAAAGCCTCCTCAAAGATTTTTTCGCTTATCCCGTCAACTTTTACATCCATTTGAATGGCTGTTATTCCTTTTTTAGTTCCAGCCACCTTAAAATCCATGTCTCCGTGATGGTCTTCGGGGCCTTGGATATCAGTTAAAATCTTATAGTTACCGTCTTTATCTGTCATTAAGCCCATGGCAATTCCGGCGACCGGAGACTTAATCGGCACTCCAGCATCCATCAAAGCCAAAGAAGAACTGGAAATTGAGGCCATGGAAGTTGATCCGTTAGAAGAAACGACTTCGGTAACTATTCTTATGGTATAGGGGAACGTTTCAAAGTTAGGGATAAGGGACATAAGAGCTTTTTCAGCTAACATGCCGTGTCCGATGTCTCTTCTTCCCGGTCCCCGCATTGGCTTTACTTCCCCGACCGAATAAGGAGGGAAATTATAATGGTGCATAAAACGTTTTTTTCCACTGACTTCCATTCCCTCGATTAATCTTTGGTCTCCGGGCGCTCCTAAGGTTAAAATAGAAAGAGTTTTAGTTTCGCCTCTTTCAAAGAGACCAGACCCGTGGGTTCTTGGAAGAAGGCCGGCTTCAGAGCTAATTTTCCTTAATTCATCTAATTTTCTGCCATCTGGCCTTTTCCCTTCTTTAATTGCTTTTTCGTGGATCAATTTGTCAACTTCTTTGTCAAAGAAGGTTTTGGCATATTTTGTTTTATCAGTTCCAGGGTATTCTTCTTCAATATATAAAGAAAGATCTTCTTTTAAGTCGCTGGATTTTCCTTTTTTATTTTGATAAATAGAATCTTCCAACTTATTCCCTAAAAATTTCTTGATTTCTCTTTCCAGCTCCAAGTCTTGGGAGGGCTTTTCAAGAACAATCTTTTCTTTGCCTAGCTTTTTGTTAATTTGGCTTTGAAAATCAATTAACTTTATTAAATGGGGCTTGGCGAATTTAAGAATTTCTAAAAAGGTGTTTTCCTGGATTTCCTTGGCTTCAGCGTCAATCATGTTGGTTAAAATCTTTCCATCTTTTTTTATCCCAGCTAAAATAAAATCTAATTCGCTGTTTTCCCTTTCTTTGTAGGTTGGATTGATAATAAATTTATCGTCTATCCTTCCTATGCGCAAAATAGCTACCGGTCCCCCCCAAGGAATATCAGATATTCCCAAAGATTGCGAGGCAGCTAATAATCCTAAGAGATCGGAATCGTTTTCTCCGTCCCAAGAAAGGCAAGTTATAACTACTTGAATTTCTTTGGCCAGGTTTTTTGGAAAAAGAGGGCGGATAGTTCGGTCGATCAATCTAGCCGTTAAAATGGCTTCATCTGAAGGACGCCCCTCTCTTCTCATAAAACGAGAGCCGAGAATTTTTCCGGCAGCATAAAACCTTTCTTCGTAGTCTACGGTTAAAGGAAAAAATCCTCGGTCTTGGTATTGTTTTGACATTACGGCTGTTCCCAAAACCATGGTATCTCCGTAACGTACTAAACAAGAACCCGAAGCCTTTTCAGCTAGGTTTCGGATTTCAATTATCAAATCGCGTCCGCCAAGTTCTAATTTAAATTTATTCATAATATTATTTCCTAAGCAGGTATTTTTCCGGCTTTTCTTCTAAATCAATAAATTCGTCAGCAACCGCTCTTAACCGAGAAGAACAAGATCTTCCGAAAGCCATTACTTCTACTCGACGTCCCAATCCTTTAAGATGTTCTACTAAATCAATAAAGTCGCCGTCTCCGCTTACTAAAACAATTACATCTACTAAGCTGGCCGTTCGTATAGAATCAATAACAATTCCTACGTCCCAATCAGCCTTTTTTTGTCCGCCGTAAAATTCTTGGAGGTCTCTTACTCTCGTTTCGATACCGAGCTTAGTTAAGGCCTCAAAAAATGGTTTTTCTTCTCCGGTTTTGGTCTGAACGACATAACCAAAAGCTCTTATTAGTTTTCTTTCAGCCACCCCCGATTTTAAAACCTCTTTAAAATTAACCTTAGCTTTATAAAGGTTTCTAGCTGAGTGATAGAGATTTTGAACGTCAATAAAGATTCCGACTCTTTGTTCTTTGTGAATAATTGCCATATTATTTCTTAAGCCCTACTGTTTTTACAATACTATTATATCTTCTCGTATCTTCTTCTTTTAAGAATTTCAAGAGTTGCCTTCTTTTAGCAACCATCTTTAAAAGCCCTCTCTTTGAATGAAAATCTTTTGAGTGCTTTTTTAAATGCAAAAGCAGCTTTTTGATTTCTTCGGTAAGAAGGGATATTTGGACTTCAGGAGAACCGGTATCTGAATCATGTAGTTTGTGTTTTTTGATTATTTTTGTTTTTTCTTTAGTTTTTAACATAATTTTATTACCCTCTTTTTCTATTGTACTCCGTTAAAAATTAAAATCAAAT
>DJKW01000004.1:87012-102728 GCA_002434805.1 Patescibacteria group bacterium UBA6532 | reverse complement strand
TTTTCCATAGCTTTGCTTGACGCTAAAAACAACGGTCTCGTTATAAGCTCTCTTTATAGTAAAGAAGGGAGCCGGGTTTTTGCCAAGCCAGTAGAAAGCGGGAAGTCAAAATATCAGTTATCTGAAGAAGAGAAGAAAGCTTTAGAAAAAGCCATAGCTAAATAGTTAAATAAAAGCGTGAATAAGCCAAAGCGCTTAATTATTATCGGCTTCTTTTTTTATTCAATATGACAAAACTTAATGAAAACCGAAAAGAAAATATTCAGCCAAGACCGCCAGTAGTAGTGGTGGTTGGGCATATTGACCATGGGAAAACAGCCCTTCTTGATTCTATTAGGAAAAGCCGGGTTAGAGAAAAGGAATCAGGAGGAATTACTCAGCACATTGGAGCTTATGAGGTAGAAAAAGAGGGAAGGAAGATAACCTTTATTGATACTCCCGGGCACGAAGCTTTTTCCCAAATGAGATCTCGTGGAGCCAGGGTAGCCGATATCGCCGTTTTAGTGGTGGCAGCTGACGAAGGAGTAAAACCCCAGACCAAAGAAGCTATTTCCCATATTAAAAAATCCGGAGTTCCAATTATCGTTGCTTTAAATAAAATTGATAAACCAGAGGCAAATCCAGACAAAGTAAAAGGCGAGCTAGCTAAAAACGATATTTTAGTTGAATCAATGGGAGGGAAGATTCCCTCAATAGAAACTTCAGCTAAAGAAGGGAAAGGAATTACAGAACTCCTGGAAATAATATTATTGGTAGCTGAAATGGAAAACTTAAAGGGGGATATTAACAAACCAGGAGAAGGAGCGGTTATAGAAGCTTACTTAGACGCTAAACGTGGCCCTACGGCTACTCTTCTTTTAAGAGACGGAGCTTTAAATAAGGGAGATATAGTGGCTACTCCCTCGACTTCAGGGAAAATTAAAATTTTAGAGAATTTTCAAGGAGACTTAATTGAAAAATCATTGCCTTCAATGCCAATAATTGTTTTGGGACTAAACAGTGTTCCCCAAGTCGGAGAAAAGTTTAAAGTTTTTCCAGACATGGAATCAGCTCTTAAATATGTTGAAAAAAAGGAACGAAAAGCAGAAAAGGCAGAAGTGATTTTCGTTGAGCCCGGCAAAAAAGTTCTGAACATAATTTTAAAAGCAGATGTTTTAGGTATTTTAGAAGCGATTGAGGGAATGATTAAGATACTTCCTCAAGAAAGAGTTTTACTCAGAGTTCTTAAAAGCGAGGTCGGGGATATAAATGAATCAGATATTAAATTAGCCCAATCAAGCCGAGCAAGTATTTTTGGCTTCAGGGTGAAAGTAAACTCCAGCCTTTTAAGGATAGCTGAGAGAGAAAAAGTGAGAATAATTACTTTTGAGGTTATTTATGAATTGGTTCAAGGAATCAGGCAGGTTATGGAGAGAGTCATGAAGTCAGAAAAAGTAAGAGTTGACTTAGGGAAGATGAAAGCTTTGGTTATTTTCCTGACAGAAAAAAACCGTCAGATTGTCGGAGGCAAAATTTTAGAAGGAGAAATAAAAAAAGGAACTTTAATTGAGGTTTTACGCAATGATGAACTGATTGGAAGGGGGAGGTTGATTAGCCTTCAAAAAGAAAAGAAGAATATTGAAAGCGCCAGAAAGGGCGAGGAAATCGGCATACTCTATGAAGGCGATGTCAAGATTGAAGAGAAAGACACCTTGCTGATTTATCTTGAAGAAAAACACAAAGGAGAACTCTAATCATCATGAATAGGCGCATTCAACGCATTAATGAATTAATAAAAAGAGAACTATCTCAATTTGTTTTGAGAGAATTGGATTTTCCAAAAAATATTTTAATTACCATAACCAGGGTAGAAACTTCTGTTGATCTCAGCCGGGCCAAAGTCTATATCAGCACTATACCAGAGGATACGGTTAAAAAAGTTTTAAAGACTTTAAACAACCAAGTTTATGATTTTCAACAGAAAATTAATAAAAGGCTTAATATGAGACCTGTTCCCCAAATTAAGTTTCTGGAAGAAAAGAAGACCAAAGAGGCGGGGATAATCGAAGAATTATTAGAAAAAGTACACAAAAAAGATGCTTGACTCAATTACCCATCAATTTTCTCTAGTTAATAAATCATTAAAGAAGGCAAAAAATGTTCTTATTACTTCTCACGAAAACCCAGATGCTGATGCTGTCGGGTCTCTTTTGGCCCTCAATAGCGCTTTTCTGAAATTAAACATTAAGAGTGTTTGCTATTTATCAGACCAGCCGTCCCCTTCTCTTAATTTTTTACCTCATTTTTTTGATATAAAAAACTCCTTAGATTCAATGAATTTTGATCTCTTGTTTTGCCTAGACTACGGCGATTTCAAACGGTTGAAATTACCCAATTCTTTTCATAAAAAGCCGATGATTACCTTTGACCATCACAGAGGAGAACAGGAAGGATTCGTTAAAATCATTAGACCTGATTTTTCTTCAACCGCAGAACTTATTTATTACTTTTTAAAAGAAGCAAAAATTGAAATCGATAAGCCGATTGCTACCTGTCTTTTAGCCGGAATTGTTTCCGATACCGGGATATTTTCTCATATTTCTACTTCTGCTCAAACAATGAAGGTGGCATCTGACCTTTTGATTAAAGGGGCTCCCTTAACAAAGATTATTCGTCAAGAGTTGATTCCAAGGTATGGAACTTTAAATAATAAAATTTGGGGTCAAGTTTTGTCCAGGGTAAAATTTGAAAAACAGAAGGGGTTAGCTTATTCTTCTCTTACTTATGAGAACCTCAAAGAACAATCAATCAATTCTTTGAATTTAACCGGCGTCGCCTCGACAATTTCCACTATTTTTCCGGCAAACCTCAGTTTATTTTTAGTTGAATATGAAAAGGGGAAAATCAGGGGAAGCTTGAGATCAGAACCCTTTCGTGGAAAAAGAGTTGATTCAATCGCTAGGATCATGGGCGGAGGAGGCCATCCTTATGCCGCTGGGTTCAAATGCGATGGAACAATTGAAGAGGTATTGAAAAAAGTGCAAAATCTGATAATATAGGAAGGTAATTAGGCCACGTAGCCAAGTAGCTAAGGCGGCGCTCTGCAAAAGCGCTATACGTGAGTGCAAATCTCGCCGTGGCCTCAAAAATGCCCGGGTGGTGGAATTGGTATACACGAGGGACTTAAAATCCCTTGGGTGAAAACCCTTGCGAGTTCGACTCTCGCCCCGGGCACAAAAAAACAGGCCGTAAAATACGGCCTGTTTTTTAAATTAAGAAATTAAATTATTCTTCGAGAATTTCTATATACGTTCTTTTAGCTCCAAATTCCAAAGCTTCTTTTTTAGATGAAAACCAGATGTCGAAGTGATAATCTCCTTTTTTCCAACTCATTCGGTCTTCAACTACGAAAATCTTATCTCCATAAATTTCAGGCAATCTGACTTTAGTTCCAAAAGGCAACATATTGTTAGCTATAATTCCATCTTTTACCAAGGTGCCGGCAGCCGTAATAAATGGATCGTCATCTGTTTCTTCAGGAGAAGATGAATAGGCCGTGACTACAACTTTCACTTCCCGTTTCACCTTTAGTTGGGGGGGATTTGAGACAGGAAGGAGAGAATTGTCTTGGGTTATTGACAGAGGTTCTTGCTGAAAATATTCAAGGTTAGTTTTGGAATCCTCTGTTTCTTGAGATATGAAACTAAAAATAGGGGAACCCCAAAAGGTTAATCCCGTTATAACTACAGATGCTATTAATAATTTCGTTTTCCACTCGTTTTTTTGTATAAATTTCATAAAATTCAATTTAAAAACCCTTCTGAGAGGGTTGTATTATTCTAGTTGATTCTAAGGAAATGTCAAGGTGTTTTCAGGCACCCTGATTTTTAAGAGGATATGCGTTTTTTATTGAGCGGGTGATGGGATTCGCACCCACGACCTTTTCCTTGGCAAGGAAACGTTCTATCTACTGAACTACACCCGCCTATTGTGCCGAGAGCCGGGATCGAACCGGCGACCCTACGCTTTTCAAGCGCATGCTCTACCACTGAGCTACCTCGGCATATGTGGACGGCATAGGACTCGAACCTATAACCTCCTGCGTGTAAAGCAGGCGCTCTAACCATTGAGCTAGCCGTCCAATTTGTGCGGACGGTGGGACTTGAACCCACACGAGGTAAAACCTCACAGAGCCTCAGTCTGTTCCGTATACCAATTCCGGCACGTCCGCATTTTATTTTTCTACTTTAATTTCTTCAGTTTTCTTAACTTCTTTTGGTTCTTCCTTAGCTATAACTTCAGCAAATTCTTTTCTCTTTAATCTTGCCCTTTCTCCTTTGGCTGTTCTTAGGTAATACAATTTTGCCCTTCTTGTTTTTCCTCTTCTTATAATTTCTATTTTTTCAATAACAGGGGAATGAAGCGGGAAGATTTTTTCTACTCCAATTCCGGAAATTACTTTTCTTACCGTAATGGTTCCGCCCATTTCTTTATTATGTTTCCTTGCTAAAACCAAGCCTTCAAACATCTGGATTTTTTCCTTATCACCTTCTTTAATTTTTTGATATACCCGAACTGTATCACCCGAACGAATGTCGGGCAGATCAGATTTTTTCTGCGATTTATTAAATTTATTAAGTTTTTCTGACATAGTTTGTGAATTTTAATTACTTAAGCTTCTCTATTACATTTTTTAAGTCTTTTGGCAAGTCCGATTTAAACTCTTTTTCTTTACCATCCATTAATTTTATCTTTAAGTATCTGGCATGAAGGAATTGGCGGTTTAATCCTTTAGGGCAAGGTTGATTTTTAAATCCATAAAGCTTGTCTCCGGCAATAGGATTTCCTAAATAGGCCAGGTGTGCTCGAATTTGGTGTTTTCTACCCGATTGAGGTTCAACTTCAAGTAAAGTATAGTCTTTAAATCTTTGCAATACCCTGTATTTATTTATCGCCTCTCTTAATCTGGTTCTTTTAGCGGATGGTTCTGTCGGTAAATAGACTTTCTGTTTTCTTCTGTCTTTTGGCGAACGTCCCAATAAAGTCTCTATCATCCCTTCTTGATTTTTAATATTTCCAACCACTAAAGCAATATACTTTTTCTCAACTTTTCTTTTCTGAAACTGCTTTTGGAGAAATTCCAGCGCTTCATCGTTTTTTGCTACAAGTAAAACCCCAGACGTGTCTTTATCTAGCCGATGGACTCTTTTTGGGATATCATCTGCAACCACTCCAGCTAGCTTGTCAGCCACTAAAAGATTTTCATCCTCATAAATAATCTTTAACTTCATGTGGGCGTGACAGGACTTGAACCTGTGACCTTCTCGATGTCACCGAGACGCTCTGGCCAGCTGAGCTACACGCCCATTTTCAAGCTTTAATATATCATTTTTTGAATTGTACTTCAACCTTTAAGCTAAAAGACCCGTTATAGCGGGGCTTTTGAGTTTGTGCGCGTGCTTGGATTTGAACCAAGGACCCCGGCTTTATAAGAGCCGTGCTCTAACCACTGAGCTACACGCGCTCGCGTTTTTCTAACCACTTTGGCAATTCACTGATTGACTCTAAGACGTAATCAGGGCTGACCCTGCCATACTCTTGCCAATTTTCTTTAGAAGATATTGGCCCCGTACAGACACCAATAAAATTAATACCAATTGATTTTGCCGCTTTTGTTCCTACTAATGTATCGTCAATCAGCAGTATTTCTTCTTTTTTAATTTTCTTTTTCTCTGCCCATTTAAGGATTTTATCAAAGACTTCTGGATTGGGTTTAAAAGCTTGATGGAAGACGTGGTTTTCGTGGATTGCTTCCTGATTTTTCATTTCAGGATTGCCCCAGCTTTGAACAAAGTCTAAGAAATTAATTAATCCTTCTTTTCTTAAATAATATTTAAGATCATGGGATCTTGCAGTAATAAGGGCGGTGGTTAAATTCTTTCTCTTTAACTCTTGAAGGATTTTATTTACCCCTTTTATTAAAGGTATTTCATCTTGCTTTTGAAGGATCATCCAGGTTTTTCCAAAAATTTCTACTTCTTTTTCATCAAGCAAAGGAAACATTCTCTTAATACCAATTGGCCCCGGGTAGCCCCAATTCAATATAAATGTTTTTTCGTTGGGTTCTGGCAATTTATCTACCAAGACCAACCCATCTTTTATTAGCTTATCCCGCGTTTTTAATACCGCTTTCTTGGCGGTTCCAAAAGAATCCAAAATAGGTCCATCAAAATCAAAAATTATTAATTTATGCATAACTTACTTTATTTTCTTACCCTTAACTTTCTTAACTTTTATCATTTTCTCGAATTCTTCCCTTTCAATAGTTTCTTTTTCAATAAGGACATCGGCAACCTTAGTTAATAATTTTCTTTTTTTCTTTAAGATTCTGGCGGCTGACTTTTGGGCGTCATTGATCAGCAAGCTAACCTCTTGATCTATTTGGCTAGCTATTTTTTCAGAATAATTCCTTTGTTCTCCTATGTCTTTTCCCAAGAATACCAATTCTTCTTTTTCCCCAAAGGCAACAGGGCCCAGTTTTTTTGACATCCCGTATTCTTTAACGAGTTTTCTCGCGAGATTTGAAGCCTTTTCTAAATCAGATGAAGCTCCTGTAGTAATCTCTTTAAATACTAGCTTTTCAGCAGAATATCCTCCAAGCAGAGTCGCTAGCTCGCCTAAAAAGTTTGATTTGGTTTTTAAATATTTTTCCCTGCTCGGGAGTTTTAAGGTGTAACCGGCTGCTCTTCCCCTGGCAACAATCGATACTTTTCTAATAGGTTCGCTTTCTGGTATGAAGCTAGCGACCACGGCGTGTCCGGCTTCGTGGTAGGCAGCAATTTCTTTTTCTTTATTTGATAAGATGTGGCTTTTTCTTTCCGGCCCCAAAAGGACTTTATCAATGGATTCTAAAAGCTCATCTTGGTAAACCTGTTGTTTGTTGCGTCTGGCAGCTAGAATGGCTGACTCGTTAACCAAGTTAGCTAAATCTGCTCCAGAGAATCCAGGAGTTCTTTCAGCTATTTCTCGTAAGTTAACATTTAAGGACAAAGGTTTTCCCTTGCAGTGAATTTTCAGGATATCTTCTCTGTCATTAATATCGGGCAGGTCTAAAACCACTCTTCTGTCAAATCGCCCCGGTCTCAAAAGAGCTGGGTCCAAGACATCTGGCCTGTTGGTTGCTGCCATAATTATTACATTAGTTTCTCTTTCAAAGCCGTCCATCTCAACGAGAATTTGGTTTAATGTTTGTTCTCTTTCATCATGTCCTCCTCCTAGGCCCGCTCCCCGGTGGCGGCCGACAGCATCCAATTCATCAATAAAAATTATAGCTGGAGCTGCTTTTTTGGCTGTAGCAAAAAGATCACGTACTCTTGAGGCGCCGATTCCGACAAACATCTCAACGAATTCAGATCCCGATATATGAAAGAAAGGAACCCGGGCCTCTCCAGCTACCGCTCTGGCCAATAGAGTTTTACCTGTCCCGGGAGGTCCCATTAAAAGCACGCCTCTGGGAATTCTCGCTCCCATTTGTAAGAATTTCTTAGGATTTTTCAAAAAATCTATCACCTCTTTCAATTCTTCTTTTGTTTCTTTAAGCCCGGCTACATTTTTAAAGGTAATTCTTTCTTTTGAATGCCCTTCAGCTCCAAAGAGCCGAGCTTTGGCTTTGGAAAAATCAAAAGCCTGCATAGCTCCGGACTTGGCTTGACGTAAAATCATCCATAAGAAAAGACCTATGATTAAAATAGGGAATAAAAGCATGGAAATAGGAAGGAGCCATACCATTATTCCTCCTGCTTCTTCTGATTTAATCTCGATCTTGTTTAATTTTTCATTATCCACCCCGTAATTTATTAGAGATTGAGAAAGTGCAGATTCTATTTCTTTTTTGGATTTAGCTTCAGTCTCATCTGTATAAGTGATTGAAATATTATTCCCAGAAATCAATATTCCCTTAACTTTCTCTTGGTTGATATCCTGGACTAATTGGCTTAAGGGAATTTCCTTTATTTCTTCAAAAGGCTGATAAACCAAAGTAAAAATACCAGATATTATCAGGAAGATTAAGAGGATAATAAGAAAATTTTTAGTTAGGCTTTTAATCGGACTGCGGTTTTTCATTGATTTGTACTATTCAGTTTAACATTTTTTATTAAAAAATCAATAAAAAAATATCCTCCTTTGCGTTTTTGTTCAAAACACGCCAGAGGTTTTTTAAGTAGATTTTAGTTGTTCTTCTTGTAGTTACTTTCACTAACCAGGATATTTTTGATTCCGGGGTTAAGAGTGCTTATGTCTTGGGTAATACCAACCAGATCTCGCAAGTCATGTGCTTTAGATTCGAAAGAATTTACTTTAATTTTGCCATTACCAAGCCCTTCTATTTCTATTGTTAGATGACCTGTGTTTTTGGAATGGTAATCAGTCCAATTTTTTTTGTGAATTACTATACATCCTTTATCTCCATTAAGGATATTTATTGCGGTTGTATTGGTTTTGGAGTTTCTTGCTCGGATGTGTTCTTCCCACCTATAGAGATCGGCCAATCCGTTCTCTATCGTTATTGGGAAGTAATTCTTTTCACTATCTGGCACCTTGAAGTTTGGTGGTTGCAGTGAAACCCATCTTGGGTTCCCTTCATGGGTAGTTCCACACTGTTTCAGACAGTCAATACTGTCCTCAGTATCAACTATTCTGCCCTTTTTGCCTTGGACTTTTAATCGTACTATGGCAATTATACCATTACAGTTGACCCGGAGAGCAACAAATCCATTTTTACCTTGGCAGGCATTATGAAGAGGAATAGTATCTTTTCTTAGATTCAGTTCCTTAGCTTTCTCTTTAGCTTTGTTTATAACGAGTCTGTCTTCGCGTTTCTGTTTATTTATTGCTTCTTCGTTAGCTTTAGAGATTTCTGCAGCATAAGGATTTTTTTTAGTTAGAGTTTCGATCATCTGAAGGGTTCTTTTATATTCTGGCCCCCATTCAGATTCTTCAATATTCGGAATCTTTCTGAATTCATCCAGTCTTCTGTGTAGCTTTCCAAGTTTTTCGGCATCGACTTTACGCCTTTGCCGGAGCTTGTCACTTAATTGTGCCAGATCTCCTGATTCTATAGAGTCGATCTCTTCTCCGATAGTGTCCAATTCGTTGATAGTTGTTTTTATCCAGTTTTTAGCTTCCGGTGCTTCTTCTGTTTCTGTGGTTTCTTTCGATAGTTCTTGTTTTTGTATTACTGGTTCATCTGTGTTTGTGCTTTTTTGATGTTTGCCTCCTAATTTGACGGTTTTTCCGTCTTTCATAAGCACTTTGTATTGGTTTTTACCGACTTCCTCCACTTCAGATACATCTTTTGGGTCAATCCCAAAACTTCGTAGTATTATTTCCATCGCCATGTCTATAACTACTGATTTAGTTGTCAAGTTTCATTTCACTGTTTTCTACTATACTCCATTGAATGAATTTGTCAAGAGTTAAATTGAAAAGTAAAAAAACGCTGATAAAAATTAGCGTTTTTTGTTCTTGAATTTTTCTTTTTCAGACGATAATTATTGATTGTCAACTGAAAAGAAAAAATAGGGGAAGGGGCTTTAGAGAAAGTCCCTTAATGAATTCGGATTACGCTTTTCCCATGTTTTCCAGTCGGAGGTTGTCATTGTATTATTGCAGGCTAGGTTATAGGTTGGTATTGGCGTAATAGTTTTTGTGCAGATAGTGCAGTTTTTTATCTGGCAGTTGAATGTACAGCCGTTGCAAGATACTGTTTGGAATTGATGGTTGCACTCTTTTCTATTTTGTTTGCGCTGGTTTTGCATCTCTGCTCTTTTCTTTCTCTGGTTCAGTAGGCGGTCAATTACTTCTGCAAAGCTTTTACCGCTTTCAAACTCGAAGTCAAATCCTGCCTTATCTTTGAATAGTTGGTTTTGCTCTTTAGCAAACTCTTCAAATGTTCGGCAATTTGACAAACCGAGTTTATTGAGAACTATCATCCATCTTTCTTGCCGATCCAGTCTGTCTTTATACTTATTGATGATAATCAATGAGTACCAACCTAGATTTGCTCCAGTAGGCACTCGTTTTTCTTCCTGAAGACGTTTCATTTCTTTGAGATGGGCACTGACCATCCATTGTGGCAAAAATACCTCTTCCACTTTTCTGTCTACCCAGAATTTGAGCAGGCGGAAAAGGCCGTAGTTGGCAGGGATAATTCTACCAGAGTCGTACCTGAAGTGTTTTGGTTTTACGTTGACCATTCCTACGCCAGATAGAGTATCTCTCCAGCACTCGGCAGTATAGTGGAGGTACCATTTGCCATCATTAGGCACTAAAAGAACCTCGTTTATTGTGAGATCTCTGCTATTGAGTATTTTCTCAATCACTTTGTCTGACGGGTGTCCGTCAGTATTGGATTTACCCCGTACTGGTTCAAGGTCCTCACCTCCGAAAGGAAGCGAGAGGTCTGAAAGCTTCTTTCTGACCTGTGCTTCTTTTTCGAGAAGCCATTCTTTAGATTCAGCCAGACGCTTGTAGTGAATTATCACTATGTCTAGATCGTTTACTTTTTCCTCCGCGAACTGTACTGCAATTCGTATCGGGTTCTCTATTTTTCCGTCTGATATGAGTTTCTTTAGGAATGTTAGTCTAGCAACACCTCCTTTTATAGCCAGATATTTCTCGTTCCCTAGCTGGTCTAGTATTTTCCGAATTTCTTTCGGAAGCAGATATGTATCAGCTTCCATCTTATATATTATTTTCAGTTTTACATCCCACCAAACTGCCTATCTATAAATAACACACAGGCAATTTGGTGGGATGAATTCATCTTCCCCTATTATTATAAAAGAACTTATTAATATTATACACCCGATTATTAAATTTGTCAAGCTTTGAAGATAAAAAAACAGGGGGCAAACCCCTGCAAACTAAGCCCGGCTTAATTTAAGCTTTATTTCTTTACCAGAGTTAAAATCATCCGATGTTGTTTTGGATCTATTTGAATGATTTTAAAATCATACTTTTCGCCTACTTTCAAAATTTCTTCCATTTTAGTTTTGGTGCTGAATTCAGAAATATGGCAAAGCCCTTGTATTTTAGAAGAGATCTCTACAAAAGCGCCAAAAGGATTGAATTTAGTGACTTTTCCTTTTACCAGATCACCTTTCTTGTGTTTCTTTTCAATATTTTCCCAAGGGTCTTTTTTAAGAGCTTTTAAAGAAAGGAATACCCTGTCATCTGAAATGTTAATGATTTTAGCTTTTACCTTTTGGCCCACTTTTACGATTTCTGAAGGATTGTCAATTAACTGCCAATCAAGTTCTGAAATATGAATTAGTCCTTCTAGCGTTTCTTTGCCAAATTTAATAAAGGCGCCAAAGTCTACAATACCGGTGATTTCTCCATCTACCACGTCTTCTACTTTGTACTTTTTTAGAATTTCTTTAATTTTTGAGCTTAGGGCGGCTTTCTCTGATAAAATCAGCTTTTCTTCTTTTGGGTTGATGTCAAAAACTTTAACTTCCATGTTTTTACCGATAAACTTTTGGAGTTCTTCTAAAATCTTTGAAATTTCCCCCTCTTTTACCCTTGGATAATTTTCAAAAGATAATTGGGAGACTGGCAAAAATCCTCGAATCCCTTGGATTTCAGCTAACAGCCCTCCTTTATTGGCCCCCAAGATCTTTACGGTAATAACCTCGCCTTTTTCTTTCTTTTTAGATAGTTCGGTCCAGTTTAGTTCTTTGCCGGCTTGCCTTAAAGAAAGCTCAACAAAGCCTTCTTCGTTTTCCAAATCTAGTATTTTGGTAAAGATATTGTCACCAATCTTTATATTCTTAAGTTCTTCTTTTGAATCATAAAATTCTCTGCCATAAATTACGCCCGTACCAAAAGCCCCCAAGTCCACATAGACCGACGATCTTCCTGTTCCAATGACTTTCCCTTTGATAATCTCATCGCTTCTTAGAGGTCTGGGCAAATCATTTTGATTTTTAGTTTTCAGAGTGTTTTCCATATATCCCAAATTATATAACAATGCTTTCTTCTTGGCAACCCCCATTGAATTTGAAGTAAATTTATGATAAAATATTAAAACATGCATATTATTTGGCATGGGCATTCTTGTTTTCAAATCATTAGCCCTCAAGGAAAAGAAGAAAAGATAAAGATGGTTATTGATCCCTTTGGAGAAAAGGTTGGTCTTCGGGTTTCAAAACTCGAGGCCGATATTTTATTAATAACTCACAGTCATGATAATCACAGTAATTTAAAATCAGTAAGCGGCACCCCTTTTTTAATTGATGGTCCTGGCGAATACGAAATAAAGGGAGTGTTTATCCGAGGTATTTTGGCATTTCACGATAATTCTCAAGGTGAAGAGCGGGGTCAAAACACTATTTATACTATTGAAACAGAAGGAATACACCTTTGTCATTTAGGCGACATAGGCCAAAAAGAATTGACAGACAGCCAATTACAAGAGCTTGGGGAGATTGATATTTTAATTATTCCCGTAGGCGGAGTTTACACTATTAATTCAAAGGAAGCCTCCACTATTATTTCTCAGATAGAACCAAGGATCGTTATCCCAATGCATTACCAGGTTCCTAAATTAAAGCTAGGCAAGAAGTTGGAGGGAGTAGAAAGTTTTTTAAAGACTATGGGTAAAAAATCAGTGGAAAAATTACCCAAACTTTTAATTAAAAAGAAAGACTTACCAAAAGAAGAAACTAGAATAATAGTTTTAAATCCTTAAGATGAAAGATAATCCAAAAAAATTAAATTCAGAAATAGGTTATGTAAAGCCACGAGAGATTACAGAAGAGATGAAAGAATCATACATTGATTATGCAATGTCTGTAATCGTTTCTCGAGCTTTGCCCGATGTTCGTGATGGCCTAAAACCTGTCCATCGGAGAATTTTATATGCCATGCATGACATGGGCTTAACCCACACAGCTAAATTTAGGAAATCAGCAGCTGTTACCGGAGAAGTTTTGGGAAAATACCATCCTCATGGCGATCAGGCTGTCTATGACGCTTCAATTAGAATGGCCCAAGATTTTTCATT
This sequence comes from Patescibacteria group bacterium UBA6532, assembly GCA_002434805.1. Lineage (GTDB taxonomy): Bacteria > Patescibacteriota > Minisyncoccia > Minisyncoccales > UBA6532 > UBA6532. The sequence continues at coordinate 89,680 of DJKW01000004.1, read as the reverse complement.
GAGATACACCTTAATTCAGGGCCAGGGCAATGTTGGATCTATTGACGACCCAAGTGAATTCGCTGCGATGAGGTATACGGAAATGCGAATGTCTAAAATTGGCGAAGAAATGCTCAGAGATATTGAGAAAAATACTGTTGATTTTATTGATAATTATGATGGAACAAGACGAGAACCGACTGTTTTACCATCCCCAGCTCCCCAGCTTCTTTTAAACGGTTCCTTAGGAATTGCTGTTGGAATGGCAACTAATATCCCTCCACATAATTTATCAGAAGTAGTAGATGCCACTATTTATTTAATTGACAATCCTAAAGCCGGCACCGAAGATGTTTTTAAATTTATCAAAGGTCCTGATTTTCCCACCGGCGGGTCAATTTTTAACCAAAAAGAGATAATTACCGCTTATTCTCAAGGAAAGGGCCCTATTGTTATAAGGGGCAAAACTGAAGTTGTCGAGAGCGAAAACAAGACTGACCGCCACAAGATTATTATTAGCGAGATTCCCTATCAAGTCCAAAAGTCAGCTCTTATTCAACAGTTTGCCAATTTAGTTAAGGAAAAGAAAATCAACGGTTTAAAGGATATTCGGGATGAATCAGACAAGGAAGGAATGAGAATTGTTATTGAGCTTCAAAGAGATGCCTATCCCCAAAAAGTATTAAACCAGCTTTATAAATTTTCAGATCTTCAAAAAACATTTCATTTAAACATGTTGGCCTTGGTAGATGGAATTCAGCCAAGGGTTTTGCCGTTGCACGAAATTTTAAATTATTATTTTATTCACCGAAAAGAAGTAATTATTCGGAGAACTAAATACGATTTAGAAAAAGCCAAGGAAAGAGCCCATATTTTAGAAGGCTTGGCAAAATGTCTTTTAAAAATAGACGCCGTTATCAAGATAATTAAAAAGTCAGAGAACAGAGAGGATGCTAAAAAGAACTTAATGAAGCGTTTTAAGCTAACCGAGATTCAGTCTAACGCCATTTTAGAGACCAAGCTTTCAGCTTTAGCCAAGTTGGAAAGAAAAAAAATACAGGATGAATTAAAGGAGATTAAAGCCAAAATTAAAGACTGGCTCGCAATTTTAAAAAGTCCTCAAAAAATAAAGGGAGTTGTTAAAAAAGAGTTAAAAGAATTAAAGAATACTTTTGGTGATGAAAGAAAGACTAAAGTTTTTACCCAAAAACTCGGTGAAATTGCCGAAGAAGACTTGATTCCCCAAGAAGAAGCGATAATTGCTTTGACTCAGGGAGGGTACATCAAAAGAATAAATCCGACAATTTACAAGAAGCAGAAAAGAGGGGGCAAGGGAATAGTTGGAATGAAAACTATTGGAGATGATATTATTGAGCACTTCCTTTTGACTCAAACCCATGACAACCTCCTCTTTTTTACAGATTCGGGAAAAGTTTTTCGAACACCTGTTTATGAAATTCCCGAAGGCAGCAGGGTGGCTAAAGGCAGAGGTCTTCTTAACTTTTTGGAAATTTCTCCAGATGAAAAAGTTCTGTCTTTGCAGTCAGTGGGCAAAGAAGATAAAGAGAAGAATATAGAATACTTAGTAATGGTAACCCAAAATGGTATAATCAAGAAAACACCTTTTAAGGAGTTTGATAATGTTCGGAGATCTGGTCTCATTGCCATTTCTTTAAAGAAGGGAGATTCTCTTAAAAAAGTGCTGAAGACAACCGGTTCAGATGAAATAATCTTAGTTACCAAGAAAGGACAAAGCGTCCGTTTCCCAGAAAAAGCGATAAGGTCAATGGGCAGGCAAGCTGCTGGGATAAGGGGTATAAAGTTGAAAAGCGGAGATGAAGTAGTGGGAATGGCAGTAATCAAAAAGCAAGACCCAAAATCAAAAACTAAAGAAAAAAACCATTTGTTAGTTGTGACCGAAAATGGATACGGCAAGAGAACTAGCGTAGATGAGTACAGATTGCAGGGCAGAGGAGGATCTGGAATAAAAACAGCCAAAGTTACCTCAAAGACCGGAGATTTGGTGGCTGCCCGTCTTTTAACTGGCGAAGAAGAAGATTTAATGGTTATTTCTCAAAAAGGACAGGTAATTAGGGCTAAGATTGCTTCTATCGCTAAACTTAGCAGATCAACCCAGGGAGTAAGGATAATGAAGCTGGGAGAAGGAGATAAGGTTGCTTCAGTCGCTTATATATAATATAGTATTATAATGAAGAAGATTATAAATAACTTTTTATTATTTTTTGTCTTTTTGTCTGTTTTAGCTTTGCCGATAGCGGTTTTTGCTCAGAATATAATAGAGATTGAAAATCCCTTGGGGGCTGAAACATTTGAGGGGCTTATTAATAACATCATTAATTATCTCTTCACAATTTCTCTTGTTATCGCTCCCCTAATGTTTATTTTTGCTGGATTTCTCTTTGTTACATCTGAAGGAAATCCAGAAAAGGTAAAGCAGGCAAAAGATTTAATCTGGTGGACAATAATAGGATTTGTTATAATTTTATTGGCTAGAGGATTAGTAGAGATGCTTCAATCAATGTTGGGAGTTTCATAAAAAATATTTAAAGGTCGAATCTTACTTAAAACATAATTAGAATCAAAGTCATGAAAAGAATATTAGCAGCAATTTTACTAATAGGATTAATGGGTGTCTTGGTCGTACCAATGGCAAGTTATGCCGAAGTTG
>DJKW01000004.1:868-86617 GCA_002434805.1 Patescibacteria group bacterium UBA6532 | reverse complement strand
TGTTGATGGTGCGGGAGAATGTCTGGCTGGAGCGCCAACCGTTGAGGTGATGGGTGCTCTTAACCGTATTACCAATTGGGCCTTTACTATTTTAATAGCAGTGGCAGCTATGTTCATTATTTTTGCTGCCTTTAACTTTGTTACTGCCTCAGGCGAGGCAGAAAAAGTGAAAGCTGCCAGAGAATACGTGCTGTATGCTTTAGTAGGTGTAGTAGTAGCCCTATTAGCCAGAGGATTAGTATCATTGATCGAGACGGTTGTTACAGGATAAGGATTTTTTGATAGTTTATAATTTAAATCATATTCAACCTCGTTCTCTATGCGAATAGATTTTGGCGTAGAGTTTGCGGGGTTGATTTTGTTTAAAATACGGGTAAAATAAGTAGAAATGACGCCCTCGTGGTGGAATTGGCAGACACGCAGCGCTTAGGACGCTGTCCCGCAAGGGTTGCAGGTTCGAGTCCTGCCGAGGGCACTTACATCCCATTTACCATAATAGGTAATTTTAATTAATTCTATGATTAATTTTCTCAAAAGACCACGTATTATTATACTTCTCGTAATCCTTATCGGAGGAATTATTATCAGTTATGCCTTTTTTGGCAGAGACAAGGCTCCAGCGTACGATTTTATTATTATTGAAAAGCGTAACCTTATTCAGGAGATCAGCGTAACAGGCCGCGTCCAGTCGGCAGAGAGCGTTGACCTTGCATTTGAAAAATCTGGTAAAGTGTCGCGTGTATACGTAAATATAGGGGACAGAGTCAACGTTTGGCAAACGCTGGTTGTGCTTGAAAATTCCGAAACTACAGCTCAACTTGCACAAGCTCAAGCCGGAACAGAAAGCGCGAGGGCAAAACTTCTGCAGTATGAAGCAGCACTCGTAAAAGAACAAGCAAAATTAGCTGAGCTTAAAGGAGGTACGCGACCAGAAGAAATACAAGTGCAAGAAGTAAAAGTTGCTAATGCCAAAACCGCTCTTGAGGATGCAAAACGAAATTTAGTAGATAAATTAGAAGATGCCTACACAAAATCAGATGACGCGGTGAGAAATAAAGTTGATCAGTTTTTTAATAATCCGCGTAGCTCAAATCCGCAGCTTTCATCAAAGATAAATACGGATTTTCAACTTGAAAGAGATATTGAGTGGCAAAGGTTTTTACTCCAAGATACATTTACATCATGGAGGTCTTCTCTTGATCAATTAACTACTTCAAGCGACATTACTTCTTATATTTTTCAAGGAGAAATAAATCTCAATCAAATAAAGTTGTTTCTCGATAAAGCAGCACTTATAATAAATAGTCTCACTTCACATTTAGACCTTTCCCAGGCCACTATTGATGCTTGGAAAACAGATGTTTCTACTGGAAGAATAAATATAAATACAGCTATAACAAATCTTTCAACCGCAAAAGAAAAATTAAGCACAGAAGAGTCTGATCTCGCGCTTGCTGAGCAAGAACTTATATTAAAAAAAGCAGGAATAATAGAAGAGCAGATAACGGCGCAGGAAGCTCAGGTAAAGCAGTCAGAAGCAGATATTACATCGCAGGAAGCAAAGATTAAAGAAGCTGAAGCAAACGCGCAGTATTATCGCGCACAAATTTCAAAAACCGTTATTCGCGCTCCAATAAGCGGTATTGTAACAATACAGGATGCGAAAATTGGTGAAATCATTTCTGCAAACACTATTATTGTTTCGCTTATTTCAGAAGTAAAATTCGAGATTAAAGCCAGCGTGCCGGAAGCTGATATTGCAAAAGTGAGCGTGGGCAATACATCTATAGTTACGCTTGATGCTTATGGCAGGGATGTTGTCTTTGAGGCAAAAGTTGTTGCTATTGATCCTGCTGAGACCATTGTGGACGGCGTTGCGACATATAAAGTCACTTTTCAATTTATTGAAGACGATGAGCGCATCAAATCTGGTATGACTGCAAATATCGATATTACAAGCGACAATAGAGAAAATGTCATTGCCGTGCCTCAACGATCTATTATCAGAAAAAACGGAGATAAATTCGTAAGAATATTAGACGGCAATAATGTCAAAGAAATAAAAGTAGAAACAGGACTTTATGGCTCTGACGGAAATATTGAGATTATAAGAGGTATTAATGAAGGTGATAAAGTAATCACTTTCATTGAAGAATAATATATGGCAGTTATTGAAGTAAAAAATTTAGAAAAGACATATTACAACGATAGCGTTGCAACTCCCGCTCTGCGGGATATGTCTTTTACAATCAACAAAGGAGAATTTGTCGCTATCATGGGGCCTTCGGGATCTGGTAAATCAACTCTTCTTCATATTTTGGGTTTTTTAGACAGGCATACGAATGGAGAATACCGCTTTGAAGGCAGAACTATTGATGAATATTCAAAAAAAGAAATTGCCCGTGTAAGAAATAAAAAGATGGGTTTTGTATTTCAGGCGTTCAATCTCTTGCCGCGAACGACTGTTTTTGAAAATGTCAAACTGCCGCTTCTCTATTCTGACGTAAAAAAATCAAGGCGTGACGAACTCACATTTAAAGCTATTGAATCCGTTGGGCTTTCTCATCGCATAAATTATGAATCGTCACAACTTTCTGGTGGAGAGAAGCAGCGGGTGGCCATTGCCCGCGCCTTGGTCAATAAACCGAATATTATCTTCGCAGATGAACCTACAGGCAATCTTGATTCAAAATCAGGGCAAATGATAATGGAATTCATTCAAAAACTAAACGAAGAAGATGGTCATACGATTGTTTTAATCACGCATGAAACATATACTGCCGAACACGCGCAACGGATTATTCAAATGTTTGACGGAGAGATAAAAAGCGATATAAAAGTGAATCACCGTCACAAGGCTCGCGATTACTTTGAGAAATAATTATTTCTAGTTAGTATGTTGAACTATGACATTTAATGACAGTTTCATAACCGCCATTGGCGGACTTAAAACAAACAAATCCCGTTCAGCTCTGACAATACTTGGGATTGTCATTGGAATTTGCGCCATTATTTTAGTAATGTCCACAGGGAAAAGCGCGGAAGATTTAATTTTAAATCAAATCCGCGGACTCGGATCGCAGACGATTTTTGTAGACCCTGGAAAAGAACCGCAGGGGCCTTCAGACTTTGGAGAAATTTTTACCGATTCTTTAAACCAAAAAGATATTGATGCTTTGCTTAAGCCTTCTAATGTTCAGGGTCTTAAAGATCTTACTCCAGTAGTGATGCAAGTTATGCCGGTCACTTTTGAAAGTGAAAAAATACGAACAAATATAATTGGTGCATCCGATCTAATTGCCACAATTTTTGATATTTTCCCAAACGAAGGCGCATTTTTTACAGATGATGATATTAGGCAGAAAGCGAGCGTGGCAGTTATCGGGTCAGAGGTAAAAAAGAAGCTTTTTGGGCCCTCCGATGCCTTGGGTGAAAAAATCAAAGTCAAAGGAAGGACTTTTCGCGTTGTTGGAGTCTTGCAGCCCAAAGGGCAAGTATCTCTTTTCAATGTTGACGATATGATTGTCGTTCCTTATACAACAGCGCAGCAATACCTTATTGGTATTAATTATTTCAACGAAATTATAATACAGGCAGAATCAGAAGATATTGTTCCAAGAGTGGTTCGAGATGTAAAATTGACCTTACGAGAAACGCATGGAATAGATGATCCTGACAAAGACGATTTTTATATTACCACGCAAGCTGATGCGGTCGAACGAGTGCAAACAATTATGAGTATTTTATCAATACTTTTAGTGTCGGTTACGGCAATTTCACTCATTGTCGGGGGGATTGGCATTATGAATATTATGCTGGTATCTGTCAGCGAGCGTACGCACGAAATAGGACTTCGTAAAGCGCTGGGCGCCACTGAAGATGACATCATGACTCAGTTTCTTTTGGAGGCAATGGTGCTTACTGCATTAGGAGGAATTATTGGTATTGTTCTCGGCGCTCTTTTTTCATTTCTGGCATCTCTTATTCTCAGTAAAATTATTACCTTTGGTTGGATATTTACTTTTCCTGTCATAGCCGCTCTTTTGGGTTTTGGAGTGGCGACGTTAGTAGGTTTGGTATTCGGCCTCTATCCGGCTCGCCAAGCTTCTCTTAAAAGTCCCATGGAGGCATTGCGCTATGAATAACAGTATAATTATTACACCAAATAACGCCCCAGTGTCTGGGGCGTTATTTATTAAAAACCAAATTAAGTCTAGTTTAAATGGCGGTATAATTATTCTTCTTCTTTTACCGCTATTTTCTTTTTCCTTTTCCTTTCTACTTTTGGAAGACGTAAGGTGAAAACTCCGTCTTTCATAGAGGCTTCAGCTCGCGAGATGTCGACTTCTGTTGGCAGAATGAGTTGGCGAGAAAATGGCCCCCAATAGCACTCTTGATGGAAGTAGCTTTCTATTTTTTCTTCAGGCCTTTTTCGACTTCCTCGAATAGTGATCATTTCATTTTCAATAGAAATATCTATATCTTCTGCCATTACTCCGGCAATAGTTGACTGAATTACCAATTCTTCGTTGGTTTCATAGACATCAATAAATAGCTGTCCTTCAAATTCTTCTTGAGGAGGAAGTTTTTTTAAATTCTTAATCTTCTTCTTTTTTTTAGGATTTTCTTTTTTGCTCCCTAAATCTTTAGCAGATGGTTCTTTAATTTCAGTATTTTGTTTTAATTTTTCTAAGAAAGACATACGCTTTTTAACTTTTTGAGCCGATTAAATCCCCAAGAAACAAAGATAGCGAGAACGACTAAAATAGCGAAAGGAACTAAAAGCTTCAAGAATGGACTCAACTCCATTATAGAAAAATTATAGAGACCGTGCAATATCGTTGATATAGCTAAACCTAGAATGATTAATCCTTCTTTTCTTTTTTTTGAAAAAATAGAAATGGCCAAGAAGTAACCAATGGTGCCTGAAGCTAAAGCATGCAAGAAGGTTGCTCCGACAAACCGAAAGCCAGTAACCCAAAAAATTGTTAAAGGAGGAGAGGTGTCTCCGAGACTGAACAAAACTAAGATGTTTTCTAAGGTGGCAAAACCTAAAGCAGCAATAATCATATAGAGCATGGCATCGGTAGGTTCGTCGAATTCTAGGTTATTTAAAACTTTATCCCTGACCACCAAATACTTTATTCCTTCTTCAACTAAAGCTACACCAAAGAAGAAATAAAGAATTATGGTTAAGATTTCAGATAACCCTAGTTTATTTAACTCTCCAAGAATACCCATCTCTAATAATGCGGCAGGAAGAGCCGTTAGCATTCCGTAAAAGAAAATTTTCAAAATCATCAAATTAGACTCAGGATGACTGTCTTTACGGAGATAAAACCCCAGCCAGATAATACTTGGCAAAACGCCGAATGGAAGATAGATAAGGTAATTCATATTATTATTTAGGCCATTCTTCTATCATTAAAGATTTTTTTCGGCTTTTAAGAGGTAATTTTTGATAAATTTCTTCTGTAATAAAAGGAATAAACGGATGCAAAAGCTTGATTGAAGTTAACAAGACGTAAAGCAAAATTTGCTTTGTTTGAGTTTTTAACTTTTGATCTTGGATTTGCTTTTTTGACTCCTCGAGATATTTATCGCAAAAACTATGCCAGAAAAACTTATATAAAGTTTGGGCTGCCTTCCCAAAGAGAAATTTCTCCAAATTATTATTTACTGATTTTATTGTTTTCTTCAGCTCTTTAAGAATCTTCTTATCTGAAGCAGTTAAATTTTTTGTTTTGAATTTATAATTTATAGTTTGTTTTTCGTCCTTAATTTGCAAGAGGACGAATCGGCTGGCGTTCCATATCTTATTGCAAAACTTCTTTCCCATTACAATATTGTCTTCAACGAATTTTATATCCTGGAGTTCTGTAACCAGCCAGGCTATTCCAAAGCGGGTGGAATCAGCCCCGTATTTTTCAATAAGATCTATTGGATTAATGCCAGTTCCCAGGGATTTTGACATTCTTTTTCCTTCCTTAGTTAAAACAGTGGCGTGGATATAAGCATATTGGAAAGGCGCTTTCTTCATAAATTCCATTCCAGAAAAAATCATTCTTGTTACCCAAAGATTTATAATTCCTCGGTCAGTGCCCAAGACATCCGTTGGATAAAATCTGCTAAGGTCTTTTGTTTTTTCAGGCCAGCCCAGAGTAGCGAAAGGCCAGAGGGCAGAGCTAAACCAAGTATCTAAAACGTCATTTTCTCCTTTAATGGGAATTTTGTGGCCCCACCAGAGTTGGCGGGAGATACACCAGTCTCTAATGTTTTTTAACCAATCAAAGTAAACTTTTTCCCATCTTTTTGGTACGAATTTAGTTTTATTGCTTTTCACTGATTTAACAGCTAACGGAGTCAAGGATCGCATCCTTAAAAACCATTGTAGTGACGGGATTAGTTCTATAGTTGCATTACATCGATAACATTTTGGAATCTGATGAGTATAATCTTCTGTTTTTTCTAAAAGGCCGGCTTCTTTTAAATCTTCAATTACTTTATTGCGAGCTTCAATTACGCTTAATCCTTGATAAGGTAGTGGAGCTTTTTTATTAATTCTTCCTTTCTCGTCAATAATCTGAATATATCCTAAGTTGTTTGCTCTCCCGATTTGACTATCTTTTAAATCATGAGCAGGAGTAATTTTTACTGCTCCAGTGCCAAATTCTTTATCTATCAAAGGGCTGGAGATAATTGGAATTTTTCTAGAGGTTAGTGGTAGAATTACTTTTTTTCCAACCAAATTTTTATACCTTTTGTCTTTTGGGTTTACTGCCACCGCCATATCTCCCAGCATGGTTTCTGGCCTGGTTGTTGCTACTGTTATATATTTATCTTTTGAATTAACAAATGGATATTTAATAAACCATAAATATCCTTTCTTTTCCCGGTATTCAAGCTCAAGATCAGAAAGAGAGGTTTGGCACCTCAGACACCAATTAATCACTTTTTTATCTCGATAAATCAAACCTTTTTTATAATAATGCAAAAAAGCAGTTTTTACTGCTTTAGAATATTCCTTGTCCATGGTAAATCTGTTTCTTGACCAGTCACAGCTGGCCCCCATTTCTTTTAATTGGTCCAATATTATGCTTCCGTACTTTTTTTTCCAGGCCCACATTCTTTTGGTAAACTTTTCTCTGCCTAAATCAAATCTGGTAAGGCCTTCTTTCTTCAGCTCTTTTTCAACAACGTTTTGAGCGGCAATTCCGGCATGATCGGTTCCGGGAAGCCAGAGAGTTTTAAATCCCTGCATTCTTTTTTGGCGGATTAAAGTGTCTTGGATCACTGTGTTTAAGGCGTGGCCCATATGGAGAGTCCCTGTAATATTGGGAGGGGGAAGGACGATAGTATAAGTCTTTTTGTGGGTTTTTGGAAGCTTGTCTGGATTAAAAAAACCAGACTTCATCCAGAAGCGATAGATTCTCTTTTCAATTTTTTTTGAATCGTAAGACTTGGTAATTACCATGACCTATTTATATGATTATAACCTTAAATTAGCTCTCGCCCTAATTTTTCGCCAAGAAATCTTATCCTTTGGCCAATGAAAATATGCGGCTGCTCCTATCATTGCTGCGTTATCGGTGCAATACTTAGAATCTGGAATAGAGAATTGAGAATGCGGGAGTTCTTTTTTTATTTTTGCCTTGAATTGTTTTCTTAATTCTTTATTAGCGGTTACTCCGCCTCCGAGAATTATTGTTTTAACTCGAAATGCTTTCGCCGCTCTAATGGTTTTTTTGATCAGAACGTCAATTACTGCTTGCTGTGTTTCAAAACAGACAGCTCGGATGTATTCTTTTGTTTTAGACGGTTGCTTTTTGAAATTATATAAAGCAGCCGTTTTTAAACCAGAAAAGCTAAAGTCATAGTCTTTTGTATGCATCATTGGTCGTGGCAGTGATACAACGTTTTTTCCTTTGTATTTTTCAGCTTTAGAGGCGATTTCAGGTCCTCCGGGATATCTTAATCCCAGGATTCTCGCTATTTTATCTAAGCATTCGCCGGCTGCATCATCTCTGGTTTCGCCAATAATCTTATAATCTCCATGCCCTTTTGTTAAAATTAATTGGGTATGGCCGCCAGAAACCACTAGAGATATTGCCGGGAATAAGTTTTTAGAACTTTTTCCGATAAAGTTGGCCTGGATATGAGCTTCAATATGGTTTACAGGAATAATTTCCAAGTTCCAAAAATAAGATATCGCTTTGGCAAAATTTACTCCTACCCATAAGCTAGGTTCCAAACCCGGTCCCATTGTTACGGCAATAAAATCAACCTTTGGCTTTTCATATTTCTTTAAGAATATCTTCAGCTTATTATAAAGGTTTTGTTCTCTCTCAAGAGTTTTTTTAAGGATTTTGAATTTGCCGTCTTCAACCTTTTTTAAATTTCTTTTAAGAAGTTTAGCCTTTTTTAAGGATTTAATTAAAACCGGGACCAGATTTTTCTGATGTTCTCTTTTTGCTAAGGCAGGATAGATTCCTCCCCATTTCCTGTGAATTTTTACCTGAGAAGAAACAATATTACTTAAAATATCAAAAGAGGGATTCTTTTTTCCAGAAACCTTGATTATAGAGATAGAAGTATCATCACAAGAAGTTTCAATAGCTAAGATCTTCATATTAATAATCTTATCTTTTTTATTGATTTTTTTCAATTTTTAAGTTAATATTACGAAATTGGTCCCATCGTCTAGTGGTTAGGACACGACCCCTTCAAGGTCGTGACACGGGTTCGACTCCCGTTGGGACCGCTTTTTTTTAAAAAGTGTTAAGATAACAGGAAAATCAAATGGTTAAGTCTTATTTTCAAATTGGTCGGGCTTCAGATATTGAGGATTTAAAAGAAAGACGTCTTTTTAGGTTACTGGAAATGCTTCCTGGATTTTTGGCTTGGGGTACTTTAATAACCCTTATTTTACTTTCTTGGTTAAACCCAGCTCTGGTTTCTTATTTTGTTATCTTTTTTGTCCTCCTTTGGCTTTTGAGAACTGTTTACCTTTCTTTTTATTTAAGAGCCGGCTATGAGAAAATGCGGGAAAACGAAAAAGCAGACTGGCTAACAAAGCTTAATCAATTAAAATGGGAAAATATCTATAACTTAATTATTTTTCCAGTATATGAAGAATCCTTGGAAGTTATTCAGGACAGTTTTCAGGCATTATTAGATAGTGATTTTCCAAAAGAAAGAATGATCGTTGTTTTGGCTACAGAAGAAAAAGCAGGAGAAAAATTAAAGAATATAGCTGGAGCTATCGAGCGGGAATTTGGCAGTAAATTCTTTAGATTTTTAATAACAGTCCACCCAAAAGACTTAGCTGGAGAGATTGCTGGCAAGGGCTCAAACGAAAGCTGGGCTGCTAAAAAAGCAAAAGACCAAATTATTGATAAGCTGTCAATTGCCTACCAAGATATAATTATTTCTTCTTTGGACGCAGATACCCGCGTTTTTCCCAAGTATTTTAGTTGTCTTACTTACCATTATTTAACTGCCAAAAAACCGACAAGGACTTCTTTTCAGCCCATTCCTCTTTTTATTAATAACATTTGGTCAGCTCCGGTTATTTCCCGCGTCTTTGCTTTTGCTTCTACATTTTGGCATACCATGAACCAAAACAGGCCAGAGAAGTTAATTACCTTTTCTTCTCACTCCATGTCTTTTAAGGCTTTAGTTGATGTTGGCTTCCGCCAATCCAATATAGTTTCTGATGATTCAAGAATTTTCTGGCAGTGCTTTTTTAAGTACGACGGGGATTATAAGGTAGATCCTATTTTCTATCCGATTTCTATGGATGCCAATGTTTCCAAAAGCTTTTTTCGGACCACAAAAAATATTTACAAGCAGCAGAGGAGATGGGCTTACGGAGTAGCTGATATTCCTTATTTTCTTTTCGGTTTTTTAAAGAATAAAAAAATCCCAATCAGCAAAAAAGTTTCTTTGGGATTTGAATTAATTGAGGGCCATTGGTCTTGGGCCACAGCTTCTTTTATAATTTTCTTTATTGGCTGGCTGCCTTTAATTTTGGGAGGGGAAGCTTTTTCTGAAACTCTTCTTTCTTACAATCTTCCTATAATTACCAGCCGTATTTTAACCATAGCCATGCTTGGGTTAATAACCTCAGCTTACTTCAGCATTCTTTTACTTCCGCCAAAGCCCCTAAAATACGGTCGATTTAAATACTTAATTTTAGCTGGAGAATGGCTGCTTTTGCCTATTGTTATGGTTTTCTTTTCTGCCTTGCCGGCTTTGGAAGCTCAAACCAGATTAATGTTGGGCAAATACATGGGATTTTGGTCAACTGAAAAGTTTCGTAAAAAAATCTAAACTATTCCAAGTATATCCTTTCCCCGAATTCCTCTATTTTTTCCCTCAGCAGAGGATATTTTTTTAATTGGGGGTCTAATTCCAGAGTTTCTCTTGCCGCTTCTTTGGTTTTCTCAACTAAAAATATGTCTTTTAAAGAATCCATTATTAAATCAGGCATTCCCCATTGCCTTGTTCCAGAAAAATCTCCCGGTCCTCTGATTTTCAAATCCCTTTCAGCTAATTCAAAACCATTTTCACAGTCAATTAAAGCTTTCATTCGTTGAGTCGTTTTTTTAGCCGAAGAATCAGTAAAAATAAAGCAATAAGATTGATATTTTGATCTTCCTACTCTTCCTCGGAATTGATGAAGCTGGGCCAAGCCAAATCTTTCTGCTCCCTCTATCATCATAACCGTAGCATTGGGGATATCAATTCCTACTTCTACAACTGAAGTTGAGACTAAAATATCAACTTTTTTGTTTTTGAAATCTTTCATCATTCTTTCTTTTTCTTTAAGGGGCATTTTTCCATGGAGCATCCCTACTTTTAAATGAGGAAAAATACTTTCAGAAAGCTTTTTGTGCTCTTCTTTAACAGCTTTGGCTTCAGCCCAGCCCAAAATATCTCCTTTTTTATCTTTTTTCTCGCCTTTTTCAATTCTTGGGCAGATGACAAATATCTGTTTTCCTTTCTTTACCTGTTTTTTAATAAAGCCGTAGGATTTCTGGCGGTCTTTTAGAGACACTACTTTGGTAATTACCTTTTTTCTTCCTTTTGGCAGTTCATTAATTAAAGATAAGTCCAGGTCTCCGTAAATGGTAAGAGCTAAGGTTCTGGGGATTGGGGTAGCTGTCATTGAAAGGAGGTGGGGAATGGCTTGTTTTGTCTTTTTGCTCAGTTTAGCTCTTTGCTTTACTCCGAACCTGTGTTGTTCGTCTAAAATAACCAGGCCGAGGTTGGCAAACTTAACTTTGTCCTGGATTAAAGCATGGGTGCCGATAAGAAGGTTGATTTTACCTTCCTCTGTCTTTTCTAAAAGCTTTTTTCGAGAGATCTCAATGACGTCGTTTTTCAGTTTTTTGGAAACAAACTTGTCTTCTTTTCCTGTCAAAAGACCGAGGTCAAGCTTAAAGTCCTTTACCAGGTCAGCTAGTGTTTTGAAGTGCTGTTTGGCTAGAATTTCCGTTGGAGCCATAAAAGCTGCTTGATAGCCCCCCTTTATAACATTTAAAGCTGCCATGGTAGCTACCACAGTTTTTCCCGATCCGACGTCTCCTTCCAAAAGCCGGTTCATTGGCCGGGGTTTTTCAATATCCTTTAATATCCGCCAGCTGGATTTTTTTTGAGCGTCAGTCAATTTAAAAGATAAAGATTTAACAAATCTCTGAACCAATTCCAAGTCAATGGGAATACTTGGAGCTTTTTTGGAAGCCATGATCATTCTTGCTTTTAAGGTAAAGAGTGAGATATCAAAAAGCCCTTCAAAAGAAAATCTTTCCTGGGCCTTTTTAGCCAAGTTTAGGGAATCTGGAAAATGAACCTGCCAGATTGCTTTTTGAATATCTAAGAGTTTGTGCTTTTTTATTATTTCTTTTGGCAGAGGATCTTTAATTTTGCTTTTTAAATGGATTAAAAGCGGCTTTAAGATAAATCTCAGCCATCTGGAAGAAAGCCCTTCGGTTTCAGGATAAACCGGAACTATTCTTCCCGTATGAGTTAAATCCTCCAGGCTTCCTAATTTTTCGTAAGAAGGATTATTAAGATAAGCATCTCTTTTCCCTAAGACCATTTTTCCGGTCAGGCAAATAGAATCTCCTTTCTTTAAGGTTTTAATTAAATAGGGCTGGTTATACCAGATTACTTTTATGGCTCCGGTTTTATCTCCGACAACAACATGGGTTAAAGACATTTTTTTTCTCCAGGTCCTCGTATTTTCAATTTCCAAGATTTTTCCTTGAATGCAGCAAGTTTCATTAAGCTTCACGTTGGAAACGGGAATTATATTCGAAAAATCCTCATAGCGATGAGGAAAGTGGAAAAAAAGGTCTTTTACCGTTTTAACGCCTAATCTCTTTAGCTTTCTTTGGTAGATAGGTCCGATCCGAGGAAGTTGGCCAATTGGAGTAGATAGATTCATGTGCGCCCGGCAGGAGTCGAACCTGCAACCTTCAGATCCGCAATCTGACGTTCTATCCATTGAACTACGGGCGCAATCTTTCTTAAAATTATCACAAAATTGAGCTCTTGCCAAATTTTTTAGCTACCTCTTTTTATTTTTCAAATATTCTGATAAGTTAAAAGAATATGATTATAGATACTCATGCCCATCTTAATTTCAATGTCTTTAAAGATGACGTCGATCAAGTTATCCGGCGTTCTTTAGACAAGGGGCTTTGGATTATAAACGTTGGCTCTCAATACAGCACTTCCAAAAGAGCAGTAGAGATTGCGGAAAATTACGACAAAGGGGTCTATGCTGCCATCGGCCTTCACCCAATTAATTTGGAAACAGATTTGGTTAAGATAAAAGTTGATCCGAAAGAAATCCAGTTTCAACCAAAGGAAAAAGATTTTGATTACAAAAAATACAAAGAACTGGCCCAATCTCCCAAAGTGGTAGCCATAGGAGAGATCGGCCTTGATTATTATTGGAAGCCAAAAACCAAAGCAAGGTTGAATCTTTTTAAAGAAAAACAAAAAGAGCTTTTATTAAAGCAATTGGAAATGGCTCGGGAATTAAATTTACCAGTTATTTTTCATTCTCGAATGGCCCACAAAGACCTCGCTGAGGTTTTAAAATCACAAACCCAAAATGAGGGAGTGATGCACAGCTTTGTCGGAACCCCAGAGCAACTTCAGGAATATTTAAAAATGGGATTTTATATTGGATTTAACGGAATAATTTTTAAAACTATCCAAGGAATTGATTTTAAAGAAAACATTAAAAACGCTCCTTTAGAGAAAATTTTAATTGAAACAGATTGTCCTTATTTAACGCCTCCCCAGATGGAAGGCAGAAACGAGCCTTTATACGTTAAATACGTTGCCCAAAGAATAGCTGAAATTAAAAGCATAAGTTATGAAAAAGTGATAGAAGCAACAAGCCAAAACGCAAAGGATTTATTTGGGATATAAATAACCTATAGATTCAGTTGCACATTATTACAATAAATAAGGAGAGAAAGTCAAGTTTACAAATAGAGAGTATGGAGATAAAATAAAAACATGAGTTATAACCCAGCTAAAATAGAAAAGAAGTGGCAGAAAGCCTGGGAGAAAACTGGAATTTATCTGGCTCCAGACAAGGTTAAGGGGAAAAAGAACTTTTATCATTTAGTCATGCTTCCTTACACTTCCGGAGACCTGCACATCGGCCATTGGTATAATTTTGCCCCAGCTGATGTCTACGCCCGATTTAAAAGAATGCAGGGTTTTAATGTCATGTCTCCCATTGGCTTTGACGCCTTTGGATTGCCAGCTGAAAACGCCGCCATAAAGAATCGAATCCACCCTAAGACCTGGACTTATAAAAATATTAAGAAAATGAAAAAACAGCTTCGACTTATTGGAGCTGTTTATGATTGGTCCAGAGAGATTATTACTTCAGAACCCAATTACTACAAATGGACCCAGTGGATGTTTCTCCAGTTATATAAAAAAGGATTGGCTTACAGGGCTAAGGTTCCCGCTAACTGGTGTCCCTCTTGCAAGACAGTTTTAGCCAACGAACAAGTTGTTGAGGGAAAATGCGAGAGATGTGAGTCCGAAGTTTTCCAAAAAGAAATTGAACAATGGCTTTTTAAGATTACAGAGTCAGCCGAAGATCTATTAGAAAACCTGGAAGAACTTGATTGGCCAGAAAACACAAAAACGATGCAGAGAAACTGGATTGGCAAATCCCTGGGCTGGGAAGTTAAGTTTAAGGCAAAGGGTTTGAATTTCAGTTCAGAAATACCAGTTTTTACCACTAGGACTGACACTCTTTTTGGGGCAACTTATTTAGTTTTAGCCCCAGAGCACAAATTTATTGCTGATAATTTATCATTCATTACCAATCAGAGAACCTTAAAGAAATATATCGAGGAGTCAAAAAAGAAAACTGAGAGAGAAAGAATAAGCGAGGTAAAAGAAAAAACAGGGATAGAAGTGAGAGGGATAAAAGCTATAAATCCGGTAAATAACAGAGAAATCCCAATTTTTGTTGCAGATTACGTTTTAATGAATTATGGGACAGGGGCCATAATGTCAGTTCCCGCCCACGACCAGCGGGATTATGATTTTGCCAAAAAGTATAATTTACCAATAATCAAGGTGGTTAAGCCAAAGAACGGTTCAGGCGTGTCTGACAAAGCTTACGAAGGAGAAGGGGTTTTAATGAATTCAGGCCGATTTATTGGAATGAAATCCAGTGAAGCTAAAGAAAGAATAGGTGAATGGCTGTCTCAAAAAGGACTGGATAAAAAGAAGGTTTATTATAAGCTGCGGGATTGGACCATTTCCCGCCAAAGATATTGGGGAGCTCCAATACCAATGGTTTTTTGCCAAAAGTGCGGCTGGCAGCCAGTGAAAGAAAGAGATTTGCCGGTTTTACTGCCAAAGATTAAAGATTTTCGGCCAACGACTGATGGCAAGTCGCCCTTGGCTAAGTCAAAAAAGTTTCTTGAAACTTTCTGCCCAAAATGTAACGGGCCAGCCAAAAGAGAAACCGATACCATGGATACTTTTGTTTGTTCTTCTTGGTATTATTTGCGCTATACTGACTCCAGTAATGAAAAGATTTTTGCTTCAAAGCAGAAAATAAAAACCTGGCTGCCAGTCAACATGTATATTGGCGGGTCAGAGCACATAGTCTTGCATCTTTTATATTCCCGGTTTTTTACCCGCGCCTTGAAAGATTTTGGATACTTAAGTTTCAAAGAACCATTTTTAACTTTAAGGCACCAAGGAATTATTTTAGGGTCAGACGGACAAAAAATGTCAAAGTCAAAAGGCAATATCATAGATCCCGATATCCAGGTTAGAAAATACGGTTCTGACGTCATAAGAATGTATCTTTGTTTTATGGGACCATATAACCAAGGAGGACCCTGGAACATTAAAGGGATTGGAGGAGTGGTAAGGTTTTTAAAAAGAGTATCTGGCCAGAAATCTAAAATTAGAAGCGATGAATCAGCTAGCTCAAATTCAAAAGAGAACCCAGCTTTCAAGAAGTTAATTCACCAGACTATTAAAAAGGTTAAAGAAGACATAGAAGGCTTTAGGTTTAATACGGCAATTTCCAGCTTAATGATATTAATTAACGCAATAGATAAAGAGAAAGAAATATCAGTAATTAATTATAAGATATTACTTAGATTATTATCTCCTTTTGCCCCTCATCTTACAGAGCAGCTCTGGCAGGAAATTAAGCCAGATAAGTTGAAATTAAAGGAATTTAAACCAAAGGACTCAATTCATAACCAACCCTGGCCGGAATATAATCCAAAATTGATTACTAAAAAGCAGATTTACTTAATAATCCAGATTAATGGCAGAGTTCGTGATAAGATAGAGGTTAAAGTTCCTCTAAACCGGAAAATAGCAGAAGAGCTTGCTTTTTCCAGTCAAAAAGTTGGAAAATGGATAAAAGGAAAAAAGGTTAAAAGAGTGATTTTTGTGCCAGGGAAATTGATAAATATTGTAATATAAAAATTAAAGAAACAGTTGACAATACTTGGAATTTAGCTAAAAGTGTTACTGTAGAGTAATTTTATGAAAAAAATAAAAAAAATAGTATGTATTGGCGGGGGCACGGGTACTTTTACTATCTTGTCTAGTTTAAAAAAGCACCCTTTCCATTTATCTGCAATAGTTACCATGGCAGACGACGGAGGATCTTCCGGCGTTTTAAGAGATGAGTTAGGGGTTCTGCCTCCGGGAGACGTCAGGCAGTGCTTAATAGCCCTTTCTCAGGAAGATTTGCTGCTGAGAAATTTATTTGCTTATAGGTTTGGCTTTGGACCTTTCTTGGGTCATAATTTCGGCAATATTTTTATGGCCGCCTTGGAAAAATTAACTGGCAGTTTTGATAAGGCCGTAGAAAAAGCCGGCCGGGTATTAGATATTAAAGGAGAGGTCATTCCCGTAACATTGGATAAAGTGAGATTGGCTGCCATATTAGAGTCTGGCAAAGAAATAAAAGGAGAAAAGAATATCACTAAGTCCCGCCTTTTATCAAAACACAAAATCAGAAAGTTGTTTTTAAATCCCAATGCTATAGCTAACCCAAAAGCGGTAAAGGCCATCCAGAAAGCTGACGTAATAATCATTGGGCCGGGTGACCTTTACTCAAGCATTGTACCCAATCTTTTGGTTAATGGCATTCCTCAAGCTATCAAAAAATCCAAAGCAACTAAAATTTACAATTCCAACCTCATGACAAAACACGGCCATACGAACAGATTTAAAGTAAGGGACTTTTCAAATGTTATTGAGCAGTATTTGGGAGAAGGAGTCTTAGACTACGTTACTTTTAATACTAAAAAACCCTCGTCAACTTTTCTTAATAGGTATGCCCAGGAAGGAGAATTTGTCGAACCAGAACTGGATTTGTTAAAAGATAAGCGTTTTATTGGAGCCAGCCTGGTTAGCGATAAAGTTAACAAACAAGATCCTTCAGACGTGCTTTTGCAAAGAACCCTTATTCGTCACGATTCCAATAAATTAACCGAACTTATCATAAAGCTATGCAAGCTGTAATTTTAGCTGCCGGTCGATCTTCCCGATTTTGGCCTTTAAACAAAAAGCACAAAAGCTTGATTAGTATTCTTGGCCGGCCTTTAATTTTTTATACCATCGAAAGCTTAAGAAAATCTGGAGTCAAGGATATCATAATTGTTCAGGGTCCTAAAAAAGACATTCAAGCCGCTCTAAAAGAATTTAACCTTAAAGTTCGCTATGTTACTCAAAATAAACCATTAGGAACCGGAGACGCCCTTTGGCGAGCCAGAAACTTTATTCGAGACCCTTTTGTTTTAATCGGCGCTCATAAAATTGATGGAGAAAATTATTTAGGTCGTTTATTAGAAAAGTTTAAAAAGAATAAAGGAAAAATAGTTTTTTTGGCATCAAAGACAGATAGACCCTGGGAATTCGGCATCCTTGATTTCAAAGAATCAGGTAAAATCTTAAGAGTGGTTGAAAATCCAAAAAAAGGAAGAGAGCCTTCTAAGATCAAGACCAATGAAGTTTACTTAATTCCTCCGAATTTTTTAAATTATTGTAAAAAAGTTCCTCTAACAGAAGATAGTTTAATAAAAGCTTTTAACCTTTTTATTAAAAAAGAGGGAGCAAAAGCAGTCGTCTTAAAAGAAGAAACAATTTCCTTGAAATATCCTTGGGAAACCCTAAAAGCACTCAATTTTCTTTTAAAGAGCAAACATCTAAAAAGGAAGATTTTATCAAAGAGTTTGGGCAAAAATGTAATCTTGGAAGGCAAGGTTTATATTGGAAAGAATGTTCAAATTAGAGAAAATACAGTGATTAAGGGACCTTGCTATATTGGAGACAATTGCCAAATTGGTTCCAATAATCTGGTGAGGGGTTCGGTCAACCTGGAAAAGGGCGTTGTTACCGGTTCCTTTGCAGAAATTAAAAACTCTCTTTTTCAAGAAAATAGTCATATTCATTCCGGTTACTTTGGTAATTTAATATTAGGAAGGAATTGTCGGTTTGGTGCAGGCTTTATCTCGGCAAACCGCCGGCTTGATAGAGAAGAAATAAAGTCGATGGTAAAAGGAAAAAAGATAGGAACAGGTCTCACTTATTTTGGGGGAGTCATAGGCGACAATTCTTATTTCGGGATCCGGGTTAGTTTGATGCCCGGAGTTTTAGTGGGATCTGGCTGTAAAATTGGGCCTAATTCCCTGATTTTAGAAAATATTCCAGACAAGACAACCTTTTACAATAAATTTTATAAGGGTTAGCGTAGAATGTATAGTCATAGACTTAATTAATTCCATTAAGGATTAAAGCCCTTTTTTGTTTTGGAATACAATGTTAAAATTAAGAAATGGAAAACCAAATTTATCTTTCAGTTGTTATCCCAGCTTACAACGAAGAAAATCGCTTGCCTAAAACTTTAGAAGAGATTGATAAGTATTTAAGAAAGCAATCTTATACTTACGAAATTATTGTTATCAGCGACGGTTCCAAAGACAGAACCGCTGACGTAGTTAGGGGTTTAATGCCCAAAATTCAAAACCTCAAATTAATTAATAACAAAGATAATCATGGCAAGGGTTATGTGGTCAGGCAGGGGCTATTGGAAGCTAAAGGAAAATATAGATTGTTTACTGATGCTGATAATTCAACTTCAGTTGACCAGGTGGAGAAAATGTGGCCCTGGCTTGAGAAAGAATTTGATATTGTTATCGGTTCTCGCGATTTGCCAGAATCCGTTTTAGCTGTTTCTCAGCCCTGGTTAAGAAAAATTATTTTAGGAGGAGGATTTAAATTATTTAGAAAATTCATTATTGGCCTTTGGGAAATTAGCGATACCCAATGTGGTTTTAAATGTTTTACTAATAAATCAGCAGAATATATTTTACCTAAATGCAAGATAGACCGTTTTGCTTTTGACCCCGAGATTTTAGTTGTCGGGAAGTTATCGGGTTACAAAATAAAAGAGATTCCCGTAACCTGGATTAATGATTTAGAAAGCAAGGTAAAATTTAAGTCGATAATAAAAATGGCTTTTGATTTAATTAAGATAAGGTTAAATTTAATTAAAGGTATTTATGGCAAAAAAGAATAAAGACAAATCAAAGGTCTGTCTTCCGGGAGTTTGTCCGTCTGAGCTTCGTTTTGATCTTGTTTCAAAAGATTGGGTTGTTATTGCTACCGGTCGCGCCAAAAGACCAGAAACTTTTAAGAGGGAAAAAAGAGCTAAAAAAGAGGTTTCTCAGCGCGTTTGTCCTTTTGATAAGATTGATACTCAGGAAGAGCCTACCTTGATTTTTTCTCAGGGTAAAAAGGTGTTTTTTAAAATCGGAAATAAAATTCCCAAAAATTGGACCACTGTTTCTATTCCGAATAAATACCCCGCTTTTATTCCATATCTTAAATTGGATAGAAAGTCGAAAGACAGTCTTTTCCAAACAATGAATGCCGTAGGCTTTCACGAGGTGGTTGTCACTAAAGACCACAAAAAACAAATAGCCCAACTTCAAATTTCTCAAGTTAAAGAAGTAATTGATGTTTATCATGGAAGATTTAAAGAAATGATTGAGGAGAAATTTGTTAATTATGTTTCTATTTTCCACAATCACGGAACTGAAGCCGGAGCTTCCATAGCTCACCCGCATTCTCAGATTATTACCACTCCTCTGATTGATTCTGATTTAAGAAAAGCTCTGGTTAATTCCAAAAATTATTATAAAAAACATCGAAAATGCATTTACTGTGTAATGAGTGATTGGGAAAGAAAGAATAAAGAAAGAGTTGTCTTTGAGAATAAAGGATTTCTCGTTATCTGTCCTTTTGCTTCCAAGGCCGCCTTTGAAATGATTATTTCTCCAAAAAAACATCTTCCTTATTTTGAAAAGATTAGCGAAAAAGAGAAATTACAATTAGCTCAAGCTCTTCGGGTAGCTTTAAATAAGCTTTATAAAGGTTTGGGGGATCCAGCTTATAATTTCTATTTGCATACAGCTCCCTGTGACGGGGAAAATTACGACCATTACCATTGGCATTGGACTATTTTGCCTAAAACAGCTACCTGGGCCGGTTTTGAGCTGGGAACAGGAATTGAAATTTCTACCATTGAACCCGAGAAAGCCGCTGAATATTTAAGAAAACAATAAAAATGCTTCTTGAACTTAAAACTTTTTTAATTGCCATGACTCCTTTTGGCGAGCTTCGGGCCTCAATTCCCATTGCTTTGGGTGTTTACGGGCTTCCTCTCTGGTCAGCTTTTATTTTCTCTGTTTTGGGAAATATTGTCCCGGCTCTTTTTTGGCTTTGGTCTTTAGGAAAAATTTCTCGATATTTGAGCCATAAGTTCTATTTTTTTAACCGCTTTTTTACCTGGCTTTTTGAGCGGACAAGAAATAATCATAATTCAAAATTCGCCAAGTGGAAAGAATTTACTTTAGTTCTATTAGTAGCCATACCTTTTCCACTTACTGGCGTTTGGACGGGATCTTTAGCCTCATTTGTTTTTAGCATACCTTTCAAAAAAGCTTTTCCCTTAATATTTCTTGGAGTGATAATAGCTGGAGTAATAGTTACTTTTGTCACCCTTGGAGTATTAAAAATTATTTAATCAATGAAAAAGGGATTCACCTTAATTGAACTTTTAGTGGTTATTTCTGTAATTGGCCTTATTGCTAGCCTGGTTTTAGTATCAATGGGAGGGGCAAGGGCTAAAACAAGAGATGCTAGACGATTACAAGATTTAAAGCAGCTTCGTCTGGCTTTAGAATTTTATTATGACAGATATGAAAGTTATCCTAGTGACGGGACTCCTGGCTGTGATTTGATCCTCCTTAATGGTCAGAGCGATCTTCTTACTGTGGAATTAAGAAACGAGAGCATTGTTACAGGAGGAATAACTGACCCTGAGATTGCTTCCGGCTGTTTTTATTATTATGGTACTCCCAGTTGGTGGTGGAGTTGTTCAAGGGATTACCAGATAGAGGTGCGCTTTGAAACCCAAGAAGGAGCATCTAGAGCAGATGAAGCCGGAGGCGAGTGCTGGGATTACAGCGGCGATTATAATTGGGGTTCTGGCGATTGCGCTGGATATAATTGTTCCTTTTCTCCTTAAATTAAATAATAAGTTAACAAAAATTTTTTAACTTAACAGCTATCTTATTTAAATACCATGAATACTAGAGCATTAAAATTAGGTGGAAAAAGGAAACCAATAGTTGTTGCTAATTGGAAAATGAACCCACAGAGCTTAAGAGAAGCCAAAGCTCTTTTTAATAGGGTTAAAAAAACAAATGCCATTATTTGTCCACCTTCTGTCTATTTATCAGAATTAAAAGCTAAGGGAGCCCAAGACTGCTTTTTAAAAAAGAGAGGGGCTTTTACTGGTGAAATTTCACCTCTCATGCTGAAAAACTTAGGAGTAAAGTACGTCATTATCGGTCATTCAGAAAGAAGAAAATATCAAAAAGAAACAAAAGCGCTGATTAACAGAAAACTAAAAGCAGCCCTAAAAGTCGGATTGAAGCCTATTTTATGTATTGATAAAATCTCTCAGATTCCAAAAGACATTAAAAATCTTATCATAGCTTACGAACCCCTTTCCGCTATCGGCAACGGGAAGCCCTTAAGCATAGAGAAAGCTAAAAAAATGAGATATTTAATTAAAAAGAAAACTAAAAATCTGCCCCTTCTTTACGGAGGGAGCGTTACCTTTAAAAATGCAGGAGACTATATTAAAAAAGCAGGCTTTCAGGGTCTTTTAGTGGGAGGTGCTTCTTTGAAGCCAAACGAGTTTGTAAAAATAATTGAGGCGGTAAGGGGTTGATTTTTATTTTCTGATTTGTTATATTCTGTAATATGGAAGATATTTTTCAAGGAAATTTTTACAACCCCAACAAAGGAAACCTTTCCATTAAAGGGGTGATCAAGGAGATTTTTGCCTATATGTCAGAAAAACCAGAGAAATTCTATGATATTGTAGTTGGCTGCGATTCTTCTTCGGGAGAAGAACCCAATTTCCCAATTGTCATAGTGGTTTTAAGAAAAGGCCTTGGCGGGAGATTTTTTATAAAAAATGTAAAGTATCCAGCTCTAAATAACAAGAAATTTTATAACTGGAAGCAAAGAATTTTAGAAGAAGTTTTTCTTTCTTGCCAGCTTGCCCTATTTTTAAGAGAAAATATTAAAGAGACCTTAAAAAGCTTTTCAGTGATTCCTAATTATCAATTTAAGTATATTCATGCTGATGTCGGTGAAAACGGGCAAACTCGAGATATGATAAAAGAAGTAGTGGGATTGATTCGGGGAACTGGCTTTGAACCGAAAATTAAACCAGAATCTTACGTGGCTTCAACAGTGGCTGATCGCTTTTCTTAATCTCTTATTCGTACTAGATCAATAATATAGGTTTGGTCACCAATAGTGGCTTTTTTAAATGAAAAGATTAAAGAAATCAAAAGTTTTAGTAGCGATGTCTGGAGGAGTAGACAGTTCCGTGGCCGCCGCTTTGTTAAAAAAGGCGGGTTTTGAGGTTGCCGGAGCTTTTTTAAAATGCTGGCAGGCAGATAAAGAAAATTATTGCAGTACCGATGAAGATCAGCGTATTGCCAGACTGGTGGCAAATAAGATTGGAATCCCTTTTTATACCTTTGACTTTACTCGAGAGTATAAAGAAAAAGTTATTGATTACTTTATTAAAGAATATGCCAGGGGTAAGACTCCAAACCCAGATATTATCTGCAACCAGGAAATTAAGTTCGGTATCCTTTTAAAAAAAGCTACGGCTTTGGGTTTTCATTTTTTAGCTACAGGGCATTATGCCAGAGTTGAGGCAGTAAAAGACAGGATAAAATTATTGAAAGGCAGAGACAAAAACAAAGATCAATCATATTTTCTCTACGCTCTAAAGCCAAAAGTATTAAAAAAGATAATGTTTCCCGTTGGGGGATGCAAAAAAGACGAAGTAAGGAAAATGGCAAAGGTTTTTAATCTTCCTAACGCTGACAAAAAAGACAGCCAGGGCATTTGCTTTGTGGGAAAAGTTAAACTGATTGATTTCCTAAAAGAATACCTTCCTCCAAAAAAGGGCAAGATTTTATTGAAAGACGGAAAAGTAATCGGGGAGCATCAAGGATTTTATTATTACACTATTGGACAGAGAAAGGGTTTGCATTTAAGCTCCGGCCCCTACTTTGTCTTAAAGATTAACCCTAAAAACAATACTCTTATTGTCAGCAGAGATGAAAAGGATTTGTATAAAAAAGAATTAAAAGCAAAAAGAATTAATTGGCTCAATAAACCCAAGCTCCCTATTAAGGTGACGGCCAAAATTCGCTATCGCCACAAAGGAGCTAAAGCCAAGCTTTATTCTGGCGGCAGGTTGGTTTTTGAAAAGCCGCAAATGGCCATAGCTCCCGGACAGTCAGTAGTCTTTTACAAAGGAGAGGAACTTTTAGGAGGGGGAATAATAGAATTGGTGGCAACCTCAGCGTAGACTAAAAAACAAAGACAGGATAAAATGAATTAAATATGAAAACAAGGGAATTGCGTCAGAAGTTTTTAGATTTTTTTGAAAAAAAAGGGCATAAAATAGTGCCCTCGTCTTCTCTTATACCCAAAGATCCCAGCGTTCTTTTAACTAGCGCGGGAATGCAGCAATTTAAAGAATATTTTTTAGGAGAGCCCAGTCCTTATGGCAAGAAAGTTGCTAGCTCCCAAAAATGCTTTAGAACTTCAGACATTGAAGAGGTGGGTGATGTCAGCCATCTCACTTTTTTGGAAATGCTAGGGAATTTTAGCTTTGGCAATTATTTTAAAGAAGAAGCGATTAAACTAGCCTACGAATTTCTTTTTAAAAAATTAAAACTGCCTCTTAAGGAAGCTCGTTTTACTGTTTTTGGAGGCGATAAAGAAGTACCGCTAGATGAAGAGTCTATTCTTATCTGGAAAAAGCTGGGAATTCCCGAAGAGAAAATAAAGAAATGCGGCAGAGAGGATAATTTCTGGGGTCCCACCGGAGTGGAAGGACCTTGTGGCCCGACCACTGAAATTCATTTTGGGGGAGTTGAGGTTTGGAATATTGTTTTTAATGAGTATTATTGCGATTCCAAGAAAAAATTAAAACCCTTAAAGCAAAAGGGAGTGGATACGGGAATGGGGTTAGAGCGTCTAGCTATGGTTTCTCAAGAAAAAACTAGCGTTTTTGAAATTGATTTATTTGAACCAATTATTAAAGAAATAGAGAAAAGTTCAGCTAAAATCTATGACAAGAATTCTAAAGACTATAGGATTATTGCCGATCATATCAGAGGAGCTGTCTTTTTAATTTCAGAAGGAATATTTCCTTCTAATGTTGAGCGGGGCTATGTTTTAAGAAAAATTTTGAGGAGAACTATCCGTTCTAGAAGATTACTTGAATTACAAACTAACTTTCTATTTTCTTTGGCTGGAAAAGTAATCGAAACTTATAAAGACATTTATCCCGAACTTTCTAGTAGGCAGGCAGATATTTTAACTGTTATTCAAAAAGAAGAAGAAAAATTCCGGAGAGCCATAGAACAAGGTATTAAGGAATGGAAAATATTATCGAAAATATTATCAAAGGCAGGGAGAGGATATATTACCGGAAAAGAAGCTTTTTCTCTTTATGAGACCCATTCTATTTCATTGGAGTCTATTGAAGAGTTAGCTAAAGAATCTGGAATAAAAATCAAAGACAAAGAAGGTTTTAAAAAAGCTTTTAAAAAGCACCAGGAAGTTTCTCGGGCCGGAGCTGAAAAAAAGTTTGGCGGATTGGGCAAAGGAGCAACATTGAAAGCTGTTAAGCTTCATACAGCTACCCATCTTTTACATCAGGCTTTAAGAGAAGTTTTGGGAGATGATGTAAAACAGATGGGATCTGATATTAATCCTCAAAGACTGCGGTTTGATTTTTCTCATCATCAAAAAATGACCGAAGCTGAAATTAAAAAGGTTGAAGATTCAGTTAACGAAAAAATTAAAAAAGATTTAGCAGTCAAAAAAGAAGAGATGCCATACGAGAAGGCCTTAAAATCCAAAGCCCTGGCGTTTTTTAAAGAAAAGTATCCAGAAAAGGTTACGGTTTATTCAATCGGGGGGTTTTCTAAAGAGATTTGCGCCGGACCCCATGTTAAGAAAACTTCAGAGCTCGGCCGGTTTAAGATTATAAAAGAGGAGTCTTCGGGAGCTGGAGTAAGAAGAATAAGAGCAATTTTAGAATAATTATATTTTAAGTTTCTTGTCAGTAATGATAGAATAGAACAAAAGAAGATGGTAAAATTTTCTTTCTTTAAAACGGCAGAAAAGGAAAAGTTTTTAGTTTTGGATATTGGAACTGAGGCGGTAAAGGATTTGGTTTTTAAAAAAGAGGGCGGAAAAATCGTTGTTCTTGAAGAATCTTCAGAATATTTCGATGAATTTTCTCTCTGGGATAGCCGGAATTTTAAAGAAGACGTTATAAAGAAAGCCATTCTTAAAACTCTTCAAAATCTTACCTTAAAAGATTTACCTCTTATTCTTAGTCTCCCAGCCAACGTTTTTAAAAGCAGAATTTCTTTTCAAAGTTTTTCTCGCAAAAATCAAAAAGATGTTATTGTTGAGAAAGAGGAACGGTTAATCCAAGAAGACGTTATAAAGGAAGCGAGAAAAAGAATTAGAGACATTTTTTATTTAGAAACAGGAATTTTATCAAAAGACCTGGAATTTCTCGAACTGAAAATATTAGAGACCAAGATTGACGGTTATGAAGTCCCTGGTCTTAAAGGTTATGGGGGCCAAACCTTGGAGTTTAGGATTTTAGCTAACTTTATATTAAAATCTCATCTTGAGACTTTTAATAAAATCATCAGCTCCCTTAATTTAAAAGTCTTTAAAATCGTCCATCCATCTCAGGCTTTAACCGGTCTTTTTCAAACACCAAACGCTATTTTTTTTGATATCGGAGGAGAGGTAACCCAATTCTTTATCGTAAAAAATGGTAAGCTGGAAGTGATAGATAATTTTAAGGTTGGGGGCCAAGATTTCAGCCAGGAATTTTCCGAAAGGTTGGGATTAGATCAGGTTAGGGCTCGAAAATTGAAAAAAGATTATTCCCAAGGACTTTTATCAGAAGAAGTTAGACAGAGAATTAAAGAAATCCTTTCATCGGCTGCCCAAAACTGGTTAAAAGAATTAAAATTAAAGGTGACCGCTAAAAAGATTTTATTTCCTTTTGATATTTTTCTTTTTGGAGGAGGAAGCTTAATTCCTGAAATTCAAGAAGTTTTAGAGCAAAGCTTTTCAGAATCACATCAAATAAGATATCTTTATCCAAAAGACTTAAAAGGCATTAAGGTCTCCTTAAAAATATTAACGAGTCCAAAAGACGTCCCTATTTTATTACTTTGCTATCTTTAAGAAATTATGAAGAAAAAAAAGATTTTCGATATTATACCGCCAACTGAAAGAGGAGTTGAAATTTCCCCAATAAAACTCAAGAGGGAAAAACATCTAAAACCCCTTTCATCCTCTAAAGAGAAAAAGAAAAAAGAAGTAAAATTAAAGACTATTTCTCCCGGTTTTGATTTGAAGAAAAAATGGTGGTTGGGTTTTTTGGCAATCCCTTTGATAATTATAGTTTTTGCCTATTTTTTCATTGAATCTCGAGCAAAAGTAGAAATTTGGCCAAAAACCAAGATGGAGAATTTTAAAGCAGAAATAAGAGTAGATACCTCAATTAAAAAAATTAATCTAGCTGACAGTATTTTGCCCGGAGAAATTATTGAGGTTGAAAGTTTTATATCCCAAGAATTTGTTTCTTCAGGTAAATCTACTCAAGAAGGAATGGCCCAGGGAACAATCCAGATTTATAATGCTTATTCTACCAGCCCCCAGTCCTTAATAGCTAAAACACGGTTTGTTTCAGCTGATGGAAAATTATTCCGCATTCCCAATAGAATAGTTATTCCCGGAGCTCATTACGAAAAAGGAAATTTAGTTCCCGGAACCATAGATGCTACAGTGGAGGCATCTGAAACCGGAGAGGAATATAATATTGGCCCCACTACTTTTTCTATTCCCGGGTTTGCCGGTACTGCCCTATACACTAGTTTCTATGGAAAATCCTTTTCTGCTATGGAGGGCGGCTTCAAAAGAGAAGTTTCTCAGATAACGAAAGAAGATTTAGACAATGCCCAGGAGATTTTAACTGAAAGAGCTTTGGAAGAAAGTAGGTTTTCTTTGGAGGAAAAATTAACCCCAGACCAGGTTTTCTTGGAAAGCTTGGTAACAAAGGAAATTGTTGAAACTTCTCCTTTAGCTACGGCTGGTCAGGATTTAGAATCTTTTGTCTTTCAAGTCAGGGGAAAGTCAGAGGTTTTGACTTTTAAAAAATCAGATTTAGAAAGTTTTGTTAAAGATTATATCTTGACTAAAATTCCCACAGGGAATAAATTAGAAGAAGAAAGTTTGGCTATAGAGTACTCTTTAAAAGAGGCTAATTTAAGCAAAGGAGAGGTTGTTCTTGAGCTTGATATTCAGGCAAAAACTTATTCTCTTCCAGATAAAGAGCTTTTAAAAAAAAATATATTAGGTAAAAATTATTCCATAGTTTCCAAAGAGATTTTAGCTAAGTATCCGGAGATTTCAAAAGTTCAGGTAAGGCTTTCGCCTTTTTGGATAAAAAATATACCTCAGAACGAGGAAAGAGTTGAGGTTGATATTGTTATTGACTAATTTTCAATATTTTTGTATCATAACTAATTATTAATGGAAAATTCCAATAAGAACAAAAAAGTTATCAAAATAAGCGGATTAGTCTTAGAAGCTCTGCCGAGTACTAATTTCAAAGTTAAGCTGGATGACGGCAAGGAGATTTTAGCTCACCTTGCTGGAAAATTAAGAATGTATCGCATAAAAGTTTTACCCGGAGACCGTGTAACAGTTGAAATGAGCCCTTATGATGAAAATAGAGGAAGAATTGTTTATAGAGGTAAGTAAATATGAAAGTAAGACCTTCAGTAAAAAAAATGTGCAAAGAGTGTAAAATAGTCCGCCGCAAAAGGCGGGTTTATGTAATTTGCAAAAATCCTAAACATAAGCAGCGTCAAGGAAAATAAATGCCACGAATTGCTGGGGTTAATATCCCCGACCAAAAACAAATAGAAATTTCCCTGACCTATATTTACGGAATAGGTCGTTCTTTAAGTTTGAAAATTTTAGACAGGGCCCAAATTAAGCCCAGTACCAAAGCTTCAGAACTTAGTGCCAAAGAACTTAATGACCTTAAAGAGATTATTGAAAAAAATTACAAAATTGAAGGCACTCTCCGTCGGGAAAAAATGATGTCAATAAAGCGATTAAAAGACATTGGTTCCTGGCGAGGGGGAAGGCACATTAAAGGTTTGCCAGTAAGGGGTCAAAGAACAAAGACCAACACGAGGACAGTTCGAGGCAATGTTAGAAAAACAGTAGGATCTGGAAGAAAACCGCCTACTGAAACAACATAAAACTATGGGCAAGAA
Organism: Patescibacteria group bacterium UBA6532; assembly: GCA_002434805.1. Taxonomy (GTDB): domain Bacteria; phylum Patescibacteriota; class Minisyncoccia; order Minisyncoccales; family UBA6532; genus UBA6532. The sequence goes on along the minus strand of DJKW01000004.1, from coordinate 58,091 downwards.
ACGTATCATCCAAAAAACTGAAAAGGAATTAATTGAAGAACGAGATAAAATCGAGGCGAAGATAAATAAAGAAAAAGAAACAGATGTATCCCTCAAAGGAAAAATCAAAGAGGGAAGAATTTATATTTCCGCCTCTTATAACAATACTATTATGAGCTTGACGGATTTAAAGGGAAACGTTCTCTCTTGGGCTTCGGCTGGCAGTATTGGTTTTTCTGGTGCGAAAAAGGCAACTCCTTTTGCCGCTTCCAAGGTTGCTGAAACTATTTCCCAGGTTGCCAATAAAATAGGGATCAAAAGAGTAGAAGTGCTGGTAAAGGGAATAGGATCTGGTCGAGAATCAGCTATTCGCTCTTTGGCAGCTCGCGGACTAGATATTATTTCAATAAAAGACGTCACCCCCATTCCTCATAATGGAGGCCGGTCTCCAAAAGTAAGAAGGGTATAATTTTAATATGCAAGACTCAAAGTGTAAAATTTGTCGTAGAGCGGGAATAAAGCTATTCTTAAAAGGAGAAAAATGTTTTTCGCCAAAATGTCCCTTGATAATGAAGCCATACAACCCCGGTAAGAAAGGAAGACGAAGACCAAGGCCTCTTTCTGAATACGGGAAAGAGCTGAGAGAAAAACAAAAACTGAAAAGCTGGTATAATTTAGGCGAGCGCCAATTTAAAAAATATGTTAAAGAAATTCTAGACAGAAGAGGAGGAGTAGAGGATGCTGCCGCCCTTTTGGTTCAAAAACTGGAAACCCGATTAGATAACATTGTTTATAGATTGGGTTTTGCCAATTCTCGTTCCTCGGCTCGGCAATTAGTTTCCCATGGGCATCTTTATGTAAACAATAAACCGATTGATATCCCTTCTTATCAATTAAAGAAAGGGGACAAAGTAAGCATTCGTTCTCATTCCCAGAAAAAGATGGTTTTTCAGAATTTATCAACTATTTTAAAGAAACATAAACCCCCTTTATGGCTGGAAGTTGATAACGAAAAATTAGAAGGAAAAGTTACGGGTTTGCCAACTCTAGAGGAGGCGGCCCCACCAGCAGAAATATCATCCATATTTGAGTTTTATTCAAGATAATTAACTAATTATTATTAAACAAAATATTTATGATTCCTTTACCCATTAAACCTAAAATACTTGAGAAAAAAGGAAATTTCGCCCGATTTGAGGTAGAAGGCCTTTATCCTGGCCACGGCGTAACTATTGGAAACAGCCTCAGGCGGGTTTTGCTCTCTTCTTTGCAGGGAGCAGCGGTTACCCAGGTAAAAATTAAAGGCGTGAGCCATGAGTTTTCAACAATTTCGGATGTTTTTGAAGATGTTATCACTATTTTACTAAATTTAAAACAACTGCGTTTTAAGCTTCATACAAACGAGCCGCAAAAGGTGACTTTAAAGGTAAAGGGTGAAAAGAAAGTTAAGGGGTCTAATTTTGGATTATCATTTCAAGCTGAGTTGATGAATAAGGATGCCCATATAGCAACATTGACATCAAAATCAGCAGATCTCGAGATGGAAATTCTAATTGAAAGAGGCTTTGGCTACGAACCTGTTGAAAGAAGGAAAAAGGATAAATTAGATGTTGGAGTTATTGCTCTTGATGCCATATTCACTCCCATTAGAAAGGTGAGTTACCGCGTTGAGAATATGCGGGTTGGCAAGAGAACTGATTTTGATAAGCTCTTTTTGGATTTGGAAACTGACGGAAGCTTGACGCCAGAAGAAGCTTTTTCCCAAGCTTCAGATATTTTAGTAAAACACTTTTCCATTTTTACTGAGATATTTAAAAAGCCTGCTATTTCCACGCAAGAAAGAAAGCCTTTAAAGAAAACTCCTGCTAAAGGAAAGCTAAAGAAAAAAGGGGCAAAAAAAGTTTCTGTTAAAAAACATGAAAAAAAGAAAAAAAGGAAGAAAATTTAGCAGAAAAAAGAATCAGCGTAAAGCCCTTTTCAAGGCACTTATCAGCGCTCTTGTTTTACATGAAAAGATCAAGACGACAGAAGCCAAAGCAAAGGAGATTCGTTCTATGATAGAGAAATTTATTACCCGGGCTAAAAAAGGAGATATTCATTCAAGAAGATTATTGGCTAGTTTTTTTTCGCCAAGAATAGTTAAAAAGTTAGTAGACGAGATTTCCCCAAAGTACAAAACCAGAAAAGGGGGATATACCAGGATTATAAAATTAGGGCCTCGAAGATCAGACGGGGCTAAAATTGTAATTATAGAATTAATCAAATGAAAAGAGGAACTCATACCATTGATGCCAAGGAAAAAGTTTTAGGAAGACTGGCAACTCAGATTGCTATTTTACTGCGGGGAAAACACAAACCCGATTTTGTTCTCAACAAAGAAATGGGGGATTTTGTTGTAATTAAAAATGTTGATAAAATAAAATTCACCGGCAGGAAATTAGAGCAAAAGAAATACTTTCGTCACTCAGGTTACTTGGGAAGCTTAAAAGAAACTCCATTAAAGAAACTTTTTGAAAAAGATCCAAAAGAAGTTTTAAAAAAGGCAGTAATGGGAATGTTGCCCAAGAATAAGTTGAGGGCGAGACAGATAAAAAATCTAAAGTTTGAATAATCAATAGTTATGCCAGAGACTAAAAAAACAACTAAAAAACCAGCCATCAAAAAGAAAGTCAAGAAAGCAGCTAAAAAAGAGGCAAAAAAAGAAAAGACACCTGTTGTTAAGGCTTCCCGGTATTTTCAGGCTGTTGGCCGGAGAAAGACCTCAGTGGCCAGAATCCGTCTCTTTACCAAGGGAGAAAGAGAGTTTTTAATTAACAAGAAACCATACAAAACATATTTCCCGACTCATGAACTTCAAGAAATTGTCACTTCAGCTTTTATAAAAATGAATTGTTTTGATAAATTTAAGATCGTAGTTTTAGTGAAAGGAGGAGGAATTCATTCTCAAGCCCAAGCAGTTCGTCATGCCGTATCCCGTGCTTTAGTGGAATTTAATCCTGACTTTCGAAAAAAATTAAGAAAAGCGGGATATCTGACTCGCGATCCCAGAATGCGAGAGAGAAAGAAATTCGGCTTAAAGAGAGCTCGGAAAGCTCCTCAATGGGCAAAGAGATAACTTTTATTGTCTGAAAAATAGTCATATTTGACTATTTTTTTGTATAAGGATAAGATAGTTAAATATATTATGTTAAAAGAACGCATTGATAAATTTTATTTAGACCAGCAGAAAGACAAAGATCAAACTCATTTTTATATCACCGATGTTGGAAAATGTCCTCGGGCAGTCTTTTTTAAATTTAAGAAAGTTCCTAGAGAAAAGATGGATGCCAGGATTTTAAGGATCTTTGAAAAAGGAGAACATATTCATAGAAACATTTTCAATATTCTCTATCGTTTGAGAATTGGCGTAACCACTGAAGTTTCCATTCCTTCTCAGGAAATAATTTCTGGTCGCGCTGATGCCATACTTTGCATAGACAACGAGAATTACGTTTTAGATATTAAAAGTATGAACAGTATGATTTTTAGGGGTTTGAAAGAACCTAAGGAAGAGAATATTTTTCAACTTCAGCTTTACCTCCATTACTTTAATATTAAAAAAGGAATATTACTTTACATAGATAAAGACCAGCAAAACATTAAAGAGTTTATAGTTAACTATGATTCAAAACTCGTTCAGTCACTTCTTTCAGACTTTAAGGATTTAAAAGGGAAAATAGATTCAGATACCATTCCAGGCAGACTTTCTGAGTATCCTAAAAACTGGCAGTGTAGATATTGTCAGTTTGAAGATGCTTGTTTGATGACAGGAGACATAGAAGTGAATTGGGAAAATCTTAAGGCAAAAATAGAGTTAGCAAATAAAGAGAAAAAATAGTATTAGTTTAGGGACTTAAAGCTCTACTCCTTCAAAAAGCCGCGTAAATTGCGGCTCTTTGATTCTTTAAACTTGTATAAATTCTTGTAAATTAATAAAATAAATTTAGAATGAAAACTAACAAACTTTCTCAAAAATTTTATACCTCAGCAACCTTAAACGTATCCAAAGCTTTATTGGGAAAGTATTTGGTTAGGAGAATCGGAAAAAAGAAATTCATTGGCAAAATAGTCGAAACCGAGGCCTATATTGGCACCAAAGATAAAGCGAGCCATACCTTTGGAGGAAAGATTACCGAAAGGAATAAAGTTGAATATTTGGAGGGCGGTCGCATTTACATCTATCTTTGCTACGGCATTCATTGGCAGTTGAATATTACTACCGAGAAAGCAGGTAAGCCAGAATGCGTATTAATTAGAGCTTTAGAGCCAATTTCTTTTGTTAAAGATGAGAGGGTGGCTTCAGGCCCTGGGAAATTATGCAAATGGCTGAAGTTAAATAAATCCTTTTATGGAGAAGATTTAATTAAGAGTAAAAGGATTTGGCTGGAGCAAGGCGAAAGAATAAAAAAGAGCCAGATTGTGGCTGCTCAGAGAATTGGAATTGACTATGCTGGATGGTGGGCTAAAAAACCCTGGCGGTTTTTCATCAAAGACAATCCTTTTGTTTCTAAAATTTAATTTCTATTTCAGCAATACTTCTGAAATATAGAGATTCCCTTTAGTTAAGACATATAACTTTTTATCTTTTTGGTGGAAAAATATCTTTGGGTTTTGGAATTCAGCTATGTCGACAATATTTAGTTTCTCGCGGTTGTCAATTTCTGCGACCTTTATTTTATCTTCTAAGTTAAATATTAAATAGTGGTTGCTTAACCAAAAGACATTTCCTAAACTTTGAGAAAAGCGGTTAAGAAAAAGCTTTTCTTTATCTTCTCGGTGGGGTTGTCCCTCTTCTGATTCCAGAAAATAAACCCAAATTTCGTAGTTATTGAAATAAACGACTTTTTTGAAATCAGGTGAAAACTTTAAGTTCTTTACTGAGTCTGAGATTTTTTCAAAGATTTTTGATTCTTCATTCAGGTAAAAAAGAGAATTATCTTCTTGGATAAAGATTTTTGATGAATTCTTTACTACTATCTTATATTCTTTTTCCTCTTTAATACTAAGTGGTTTGGTGTTGAATATTTCTAATGTTTTTCCAGTTAAATCAGATTTAGAAAGAAACCCTTGGTTGTTTAGCCATAAGATGGAGTTTGAAACAACTATATGGGAAATCAGATCTTTTTTAATCACTTGGGGAATTTTAACTGATTCTAGTTTTTCTTTCTCTTCGCCAAATTTTTTATAAACTAATTTTTCCCCATCATCAGAAAACCAAAAATCTTCTATATTCTCTTCCAAAAGAGAAAACTCTGGTTCTTTGGGAATTAAAACAATGTTTTTCGCTTCAGCAACCAATTTTTCTTTTACTTCAAGGTTTTTCTGCCAGGAATGAAATCCTTCCTTTTTTATTTCGACATCGTAAGTTTTTGGCAAAAGATTTTCAACAAGAGCTGTGCCAAATAAAATTGAAGTATCCTTTACTAATTTCCCGTTCAGATAAATTTCAGCTCCCAGAGGCCTAACTTTGAAATAAAGGCCTCCTGTTTGGACAAACCTTTTTTCCTGAAAATCAAATCGGTATCCTTGAGAATAGAAAATAGTCAGGGGAGCGGCTGAGAGAAATAAAAAGAAAAGAATTATAAATAAAATTGTTCTATTTCGTTTAATCATATTATTGTCTTTATTCTATGATTTCCTTGATTTTTTGTAAATTTTTGCTAGAATATAGAATATGAACGGTGGCAATTTTACTCATAAGGCTCAAGAAGCAATTTTGAGAGCCCAAAATATTGCCAGGGAAAAAGGGCAGCAGCAAATAGACGCTCTGCACCTGCTTTTGTCTTTGCTTTCTCAAGAGGAAAGCGTAATCTTAACTTTATTACAGAAACTAGGAGTGGACATTGAAGGGATGAAAAAGAAAACAAAACAATCTTTAGAGAAGATTCCCGTTGTATCTACTCCTCAGACTTTTGGCCAGTTTTACCTTACCCAAGATATGGCCAAGGTTTTAGACAGGGCTCGTCAAGAATCAATAAAAATGGGAGACGAATTTATTTCCGTCGAGCATATGTTTTTATCTCTTTTAGATACAGAAACCAAAGCTAAGGAAATTTTAAATAAAGCGACTTTATTGCAAGGTGGCAAGGGAGGGGCGGCCGCCCTGGAGTTCGGTAAATTAGATTATGGAAAAACTTTGGAAATTTTATCTAAGATTCGAGGAGGAGCTCGAATTACAGATCCCGAGCCAGAATCCAAATATCAAGTTATAGAAAAGTATGCTAGAAATTTAACTCAATTAGCAAGAAATGGCAAGCTGGATCCTGTTATCGGCAGAGAAAACGAGATTCGTCGTCTAATGCAGGTTCTTTCCCGAAGAACTAAAAATAACCCGGTTTTAATCGGAGAAGCTGGAGTGGGAAAAACAGCTATTGTTGAGGGTTTGGCCCAAAGAATTATTAAAGGAGAAGTTCCTGAAAGCTTAAAAGACAAAGAGATTATCAGCTTAGATTTGGGTTCTTTGGTGGCTGGCACCAAGTACCGTGGGGAATTTGAAGACAGGATTAAAGCTCTTTTACGGGAAATCAACAAAGCGGGTGGAAAATATCTCTTGTTTATTGATGAACTCCATACTCTTGTCGGAGCTGGAGCAGCTGAAGGCGCCATTGACGCTTCCAATCTTTTAAAGCCCGCCCTTGCTCGGGGAGAGTTAAAGGCAATTGGAGCGACCACCTTAAAGGAATATCAAAAGTACATTGAAAAGGATTCTGCTTTAGAGCGGAGATTCCAGCCAATTTATACTTCAGAACCATCAGTAGAAGATACTATCGCTATCTTAAGAGGACTTAAAGAAAAATATGAGTCCCATCACGGGGTAAAGATTTTAGATAAAGCCTTAATAGAGGCAGCTAATCTGGCCGCTCGATATATTACAGACAGGTTTCTGCCAGATAAAGCAGTTGACTTAATGGACGAGGCAGCCTCTTCTTTAAGACTGGAAATTGAATCGGAGCCATCAGAGGTTGACGAGTTAAAAAGAGAGATTCAAAGATTAGAAATTGAAAAAGAGGCTCTTAAAAAAGAAAAGAAAACAGCTTCAAAAAGAAGGATGACTGTTATTAACCGTTCTTTAGCTGATTTAAAAGAAAAACTCAAGGTAATTGAGTTGAGGTGGAAAACGGAGCGAGACTTAATTCAAAAAATTAGAGGTTTTAAAAAAGAATTGGACCAATTTACATTTCAGGCTGAAGTTGCCGAAAGAGAAGCTGACCTTCAGAAGGTGGCTGAAATTAAATATGGAAAAATTCCAGAGATTCTAAAAGAGGTTAAAAAAACAGAAAAAGAATTAGTGCGTTTTCAGAAAAAGCACAAAATTCTTAAAGAGCAGGTGACTGAAGAAGAGGTGGCCCAAGTTGTTTCCCGTTGGACAGGAATTCCCATAACAAGGTTGATGGAAGCTGAAGCGAAGAAATTAGAGAAGATGGAAGATATTGTTTCCTGGCGGGTAATCGGCCAAAAAGAAGCAATTGTCGCCATATCCAATGCTATTCGCAGATCGCGGGCTGGCATTGCCGAAGAAAATCGGCCAATGGGCTCTTTCTTGTTTTTGGGTCCAACCGGGGTTGGAAAAACAGAAACTGCCCGGGCTCTGGCCAACTTTTTATTCAATGACCAAAACGCTTTGATAAGACTGGATATGTCAGAATATATGGAAAAGCACACTGTTTCTAAAATGATAGGTTCTCCTCCCGGTTACGTTGGCCACGAAGAAGGAGGCCAATTAACAGAAAAGGTTCGGCGAAGGCCATATAGCGTCATCTTACTTGATGAGATAGAAAAAGCTAATCCCGAAGTTTTCAATATTCTTTTGCAGATTTTAGAAGACGGCCGATTAACAGATGCCAAAGGGAGAATAGCTTCATTTAAAAACGCCATTTTGATTATGACTTCTAATATTGGTTCAGAATACATTGCTAAAATGGGGTCTTTGGGATTTTTGGGAGGGAAAGAAGAACAGGTTCGGGGGGATTTAAGAGAAAAAGTAATGGAGGTATTAAAAGAACAGTTCCGACCGGAATTCCTCAACCGAATTGACGAAATTATTATCTTCAACCATCTCGGTAAGCCAGAAATCAAAAAGATAGTTGAATTGGAGTTAAAAAAAGTAGTTGATCGCCTCTTGACTAAAAAAGTGGAAATTAAGGTTTCTTCCGGAGCCAAAGATTTTTTAGCTGAGCGCGGTTTTGACAGGAATTTAGGAGCAAGACCATTAAAAAGAGTAATCCAGAAAATGGTTTTAGATCCTTTAGCTTTAAAGATTGTCCGGGGCGAAGTTCAGGAAGGAGAAAACATTATGGTTGATGTTGAGCATAATAAAATTGTATTTAAGAGTACTAGGGATTTAGTCGGGAAAATAGGAAAACAAAAAAAGCCAGAAAAACTTCTGGCGAAATAAAGTGTTGAGAAATATTTTTAAAGTCATCGCTATTTTTATTATCGGAACAGTTGGCGGTATCTTTGCCGATCAGATTCTTTGGCCCTATTTCATAGAGAGGCCGCTTTTTTATGAATACAGACTAGAACAGAGCCCAGTTTATATTACAGAGAGAAAAGAAGTAACCATTCAGGAAAATACTGCTTTGGAAGAATCGTTGGAAAAAGTAAAGGGCGTGGTCGTAGGGATTAAAAGCGAAAAGAAAAACGGAGAAGTTCTTCAAGGTTCCGGACTTATTATAACGTCAGACGGTTTATTGGTTACTTTAAACGACCTCTTGCCCATAGGTTCTGATTTCTATTTCTTATTGGAAGGGAAATGGCCGTCTTGGCAGGTTTTAAAGAGAGACGTTAAAAATAATTTAGCTTTAGTAAAAGTCGAGGCATCTGGCTTGCCTACTGTTGCTTTTGCTGATTTTAATACAATAAAAATAGGAGAGAGGGTTTTTCTTATGGGAGTTGTTTTTGAAGAGAGCGAGGCTACTTCAACTAAAACTTTGCTTTCTCAAGGACTAAAAACGGCAAATGAGGGGATTATTAAAAGTTTTAACAAAGATTTTCTTCAAACTAATATCTTAGAAGAAAAAGAATTGAAGGGCAGTCCTCTTTTTGATATTAAAGGAGACGTGGTCGGTTTGAGTTTAATTGATGAAATGGGCAAGGTAAGCGCTATTTCCGTTAAAAAAATAAAAGATTTCGTTGGATTTTAACATGTATCAATTTTTAGCTGCAATTGCAATTTATATCTGGGTTGCTTACTGCTTAATGGTGGTAGCTAGAAAGACTAATACTACTAAAGATTGGTATGCCTGGGTTCTAATCGTAAATTATTATTTGATGACTAAGATTGTTAAAAAGCCCTGGTGGTGGGTTATTCTTCTTTTAATTCCGATCGTAAATATTATCGCCAGCCTAATAATTTTTGTTGAAATTTCCAAACTTTTAAAAAAGCCCTGGTGGATAGGAATTGTTATGGTAGTTCCTTTTGCCAATTTAGTTGGCTGGGGATATTTAGCTTTTTCTGAAGAAATAGAGGTAAAACTAAAAAACTAAGCCAGGCTTACTTTCCCATATTCAATAATAACGTCCCGATTTAAAACGGGGCGTTTGACTTTTTTTTAGAGAGTGGATAAAATATCTTAATTGGTTCTTTTAAAAAGTAAATATATGAAATCAGCTGTTGTAATAGAACAAGGTAAAAGAAATTATCATATGGAAGATACCTGTTTTCTTGACCTGAATTTTGGCAAACAAGGGAGATGGATTGTTGGCGGGGTTTATAATGGACATCGGGGAGAAATAGCAGCTCAACATCTTGCCAAGAGTTTCCATGGAAGATTTTTCTACTTCTTATACCGCTTTCCTTCTATTGCCGATGCTTTTACAAATAGTTACGAGTCAATTTCCGAGGAATTAAATCATCAAGATTCTGGATCCTGCGCCGCAAACTTTTTTATAAAAAACAAAAAAATACATTTTGCAAATGTCGGTGATGTAGAAATCATTATTGTGCAAAAAGACACTGTTTGCCAGCTTACCACCAATCACCGTCTTAGCAACACTAAAGAAAGAGACAGAATAAAAGAAATGGGTGGGGAAATTCATGACAACGACCCTTATGTTTATCGGGGAGCGAATGGATTAATGCCAACAAGGACAATAGGAGACCCATGCTTTAAAGAAGTTGGGATAATCGCCAGGCCAACTACCGGGAGTCATAAGATATCTAAAAATGATTTATTCTTAATCACAGCTTCAGACGGACTCTTTGACAAATTAAATAAAAACGAAGTAGCTGAAATTGCTAGAAAATTTAAAGATCCTGAAAAAATCGCCAAAGCTCTTAAAGAAGAAGTTTTCAATAACCATAGCGCCAAAGATGATCTCACTATTATAGTTCTTTCACTAAACTAAAGATTTATGCCATTTCTCTAGAAATGGCATTTTATTTATTTTAAACTAAATCATACCTCAAGTATTAAGATGTCTCCCAACATAGATTGTGAGATAGTTGTAAGATATTATCACTTGTTAACTGTTTACTTATATAATAAATTAAAAGTATGAAAATCTTATCCCTTCTTGTTTCAAATAAAGTAAGTGTTAATGACGATACAAAAAACATTACTATAGAGGGTGTTTTTGATTCAATAGGTGCTTTTACTTTTCCAGCTAAACACAAAGAATTAACAGTTAGTCTTATTACACAGGGTATAGCGGGGAAACACTATTTTAAAATTTCTATTATGAAAGGTAATAAAGAATTAGCTGCTGTTGATAAAGAGGCTTTAACTGGAATAAGTCATCGCTTTATTGCTAATTTTTATGATGTCGTTTTTCCTGAGCCTGGCACTTATACAATAAAAGCGATTGCTGATAAAGAAAAGTTAACTACGGATATCAATTTAAATTTATTAAAACAAACATCTAAATTATGAACTTGATTACTAAATCAATAGGAACTAAAACTATAAAAACAAAAAAACCAAATTTGTGGAGAAGTTTCACAATGATGAGGGTTAATAACACAACGAGCTCGTTTTTTTTACAAGGATTACGAATTTGATGTCAGAAAAGAAACATCAGATTTTATAGAAAAACATAAAAAAGCTTTTAGGTCTCTTGCGAATAAATAATACGTAAATTATGTATTATTTATCCAGGGAAGAAATTATAAAAATACACGATGAAATTATAACAAAGACAGGTGGTTTAGGGGGCGTGTTAAATGAACACGCTCTTTTAATGCTAGAAACACAGCCCGCTCAAAGCGTTTTTGGACAAGAGCTTTATCCAAGTGTATTTTTGAAAGCTTCTTTTTATTTGCGGTCAGTAAATCAAGGGCATATTTTTATAGATGGTAATAAGAGAATGGATAATAAAATGATAAAGACAGAGATTGATCTTCCAGAAGGAATTGCGAATTGGTTCAGGGAGAATGGGATTACCATAGGTGAGGTAATACAGACAGGATATAATTTCCACCGTGCAATACGAAGTAATCTAATAGAAGAAATACCCAGGAAAGAGCTCGTTAAACTATTCCGTATTATGTTTGGCGGACAATTCGGAACATGGGAAACTCAAGAAGAACTGATACGACGACTACAAGTTGTCCCATTTATTAAAAGCTGAGTTAACTCTCAGCCTTTTTTTAAAGTAAAACAGGTTCTAACGTTGTTTACGATCCCCTGTCTTTAGTAGAGTTGTGGAAAACTCGTGTCCGGGATAAGTTGTGGAAAACTGTTCCGGGAATAGTTTTTAACTTGACATAATATGTTGTTATTTTAAAATGATTAAATGTGGACTATTCTTGCCAGTTAAATTGAATTAACGAGGATTGCCTTATTCTTTAAGAAAGAGATAGGGCTTTTTATTTCAATAAAACCTTTATGGACAAAGACCAATATATAAAACTTACTTTTGCTCTTTTTAGGGTCTTGGAACTTTTACCAGAAAAAGAGACAAAACAAAGAATTGAGGAGTCAGCCAAGAATATTTTAGCTGGCCTTATTTTGCTTTCTTATGGAAATCCAATATTAAGCTTTTCTCAGAGAGAAAGCATTACCCCACAAATTTTAAAAGAAATAGCTAAGTTAACCAGCTATTTTGACTCAGCTGAATCTTCTCAACGGATAAATCCCCAGAACTTCTTGGTTTTAAAGAAAGAGTATGATAAGATATCTCAAGAATTGAAAAGCAAGCTTCTGTCACCAGAATTTGGTATTAGAAAACAAGAAGATAGGAGTGCTAGTAATAATAGGATTAATTCTGGTTTAAGAAAGGAAAAGATTTTAAATATTTCCAATGGAAGCGGAAAGGTGAAAGTAGGCGATTTGCTCAAAGTTTTCCCTCAACTGAACAGACGGACTCTGCTTCGAGATCTTGAAAGCTTGGTTCAGGTAGGATCAATGGAAAGAAAAGGCAATGGCCGGGGTACCTGTTACTATGCTATAAATAGGACATAGACATATATAATATATGTATATGTCGCATTTCTAGGTTAATTGTCGCGTTTTCTTAATTTATTACAATGGATAAATCTCAAAAAGCTTTTAGTGACATTTACGATAAATATATAGACAAGATCTATAGATTTATCTTTTTAAAGGTTAATTCTCCTGAAATAGCTGAAGATTTGACTTCAGAGGCTTTTTTACGCGGCTGGCAGGCTTTTAAGAGCCAAAAAAAGGAAATTAAGAATATTCAAGCTTTTCTTTATCAAATCGCCCGTAATTTAACCACTGATCATTATAGAGAGAAAGGACAAGCCCAATTTGTATCGGTTGAATACGCTTCCATAGCTAATCCCGATACTAGTTTAGAGGAGAAAGCTATGCTGACATCTGATTTTGAACAAGTAAAAGAAGCCTTGGTTAAGATAAAAGAAGAATATCAAGAAGTTATTGTCTGGCGCTATATAGACGATCTTTCTGTACCAGAAATAGCTAAAATGCTTAATAAGTCAGAGGAAGCAGTAAGAGTGACCATTCATCGGGCTATGAAAGCCCTTAAAGCTAAATTAGAGAGGGTGTAATAAAATCCCTCTTTTTCCGTCATAATTAATAGAGATGATCGAGAACGACATTATTAAAAATTTAAAGGAACTTCGTCAGATCAAACCCAGAGAAAACTGGGTTGTTTTAACTAAAAAACAGATCCTGGGAAAAGAGAGTTATCAGCCAGAAAGTGTTTCAATAATGGATGTGCTTTTACTTAAATGGAAGCCAGCTTTTGCAACGCCGGTTTTGCTCTTTATGGTAATTTTTGGATTAACCTTTGGTTTTGCCCAGTCTACTGTTCCTGGCGATTTTCTCTATTCAGTTAAGAAAATGACCGAAAGCGCCCAGGTTACTCTTTCTCCAGAAAACCAAAAAACTAAAATTCATCTTGAGATAGCCAATAAGAGATTAGAAGAATTGGATAAGATCGCTACATCTAACCAGGTGGAAAATCTTGCCCCGACCATTAGGGAATTCCAGATAAGCATTTCTGAAGCCGCAAAAAACTTGACTCAAATGGAAGCTACCACTTCTTCTGCCCCAATTATTATTCAGGAAATTGTTTCAGAAACCCAGAAATTAGATGAAAATAAGAAAAAGGTAGAAGCATTAGGAATAGTGCTTGGAGATACAGATGAATACGATAGTGCCTTAGCCCAGCTAGTGGAAAGAGAAATCAGGTATTTAGAGGATAGAACTTTAACCGAAGGCCAGCAGGAATTTTTATTAAGAGCCCAGGAAGACAATGAAGCAGGAGATTATTCTCAAGCTCTAATAAACATTCTGCTTTTACAAAATATTAATTAAAAAATAGTCGTTGTCCGTCGTTTTTTGAGTGTTGGACTAGTCCGTCTAAATAATTATTACCACTCAAAAGATGATAGGAGGGTCGATAGCGACGTTAGAAATTATAATTAAATAAATTAAATTCAATTAAAATTAATTAAAATGACTAATTTACAAAGAAAAACTATATCGATTATAACAGCCTTAATTGTGGCTGTTACTTTGGTAGTTAGTCCTAGTGGCGTTCAAGCCCTAACAGCCGCTGAACTGCAAGTTCAAATTGATGCCTTAATAGCTCAATTAGCTACTTTGCAAGCTCAATTGACTGATTTAGAGGGTGGAGAAACAACCACTGGAACCATTACTGGCGTCCCAGCTGGTTTTACCTTTGAGAATGCTCTCAAACAGGGAATGAGCGGCGATGAAGCGAAATACCTTCAGATCGTCTTAAACTCAGACTCTGCCACACAGGTTGCTGCATCCGGCGTAGGTTCTTCTGGAAATGAAACTACATACTTTGGTTCTTTAACCAATGCTGCTGTAGTTAAATTCCAAGAGAAATATGCTGCTGATGTTTTAGCTACTTATGGATTAACCTCTGGAACCGGTTATGTCGGTTCAACTACCAGAACTAAATTAAATAGTATATTAGCTGCAGGATCAGGTGACACAGGTGACACAGGTGACACAGGTGATACCGGTGACACAGGTGATACCGGTGACACAGGTGATACCGGTGCCACAGGCCCAGCTAAAGTAGAATTGGATCCCGGCACTCCAGCTGGTGGTTCTATAGCTCTTAGCGCTCAGGACGCTATTTTCCTTAGATTGAAGTTTTCCGGTGGAGCTGATGGTTATACCATTAGTAAATTAATAATAACTCGAGGCGGTGTGGCAGCTGATGCTGACTTGGCCGATGTCAAATTATGGGATGGGACAACTCAGCTCGATTCCACTCAGGCCTTAGACACCAACACCCACAAGGCAACTTTTTCAGGCATGGCCTTTGAAGTACCTGCTGGGGAAACAAAAGTGGTAAAGGTTACTGCTAGTATTGCAGCTTCTGGAACCGCTACAGTTGGTGATTCTGCCAAACTGATTCTTAAGGTAGCTTCAGATATTACAGCTACCAAGACCATTGGGGGAACTTTCCCGATTTCCAGCAATTCAATGACAATAGCTGGGATTTCGGTAGGTGACCTTGATGTTGCAAAACAAACCACTCCAGCCACAACTACTTTGTTGTCTGGATCGGTTGACCAAGCTATTGGTGGTTGGAAGTTCACAGCTTCTACTACTGAAGGCTTTGATGTTCACAAAATTGTTGTCACTCACGTGGGTTCAGCCACAGCTAATGACGTTTCGAACATTAAGATAAAATATTTAGGCGAACAAATTGGGAGCACAGTTGCAACACTTGATTCCCAAAATAGAGCAATCTTTGATTTATCCGCAGATCCTTTATATATTAAGGCCGGATCTTCAAAGATTGTAAAAGCGTATGCTGATGTTGCTTCAGGTATCTGGACCTCAAGGACAGTAATCTTTGAGATTACCCAATATCTTGATGTTACTGCTTACGGAGCTAATTCCGGAGGAGCAACCACTGTTAAAACAACAGTGAACAGTACTACCTTTCAGACTTACGCCAAGCAAACTGGTAATACCATGACCATTGGTCAGGGTACTTTGACCATTAATATTGACTCTGCTTTGAATCCTGCCACTCAGAACTATGTAAAGGGAACAGAAGACAGATTATTCTCTGCCTTTAAGTTTACCACCGGTTCTAGAGAAGGAGTAAGGATAGCCAAGTTGAGATTCAAGATTAATAATGGTTCAGGTGGAGCTAGCGATGTTTCCAATGTTACCCTTTGGGACGGTTTAACTCAAGTTGCCGGACCAGTTGGTGTAGTAGGAAACTACGCTACCTTTGGAGCCCAAACTCCAGGATGGGATTCTTCTGGATTGTTTGACGTTCCTGCCTCTTCCAACAAGACCATCCAAGTAAAAGCTAATATTCCGACTGGAGCTGGCACTAGCGCAACTCTTGACTTTGACATAGCTGCAGTTGGCGACATCTGGGCTGATGGTTTAGATTCACAATATGATATTCCTTCAGGCAGCATTACTTTGACGAGCGGTAACGCTAATCTTCACACCGTTATTGCCAATGGTACTTTGAGCTTAGCTTTGTCTGCTCAAACGCCTTCTGCTCAAACTTATGTTATTGGAGCAGAATCAAAAGAATTCACTAGAATTAACCTTACTGCTGGATCTGGAGAAGACATTATAGTTTCAGGAATTACCCTGACTATTAACAACAACATTTCCAACAGTGACGCTAACGCCACTTCAGGAGCGAAATTGATTAACATCAAATTGCTCAAATCAGATGACACCCAGTATGGTTTAACATCTGCTACGCCGATTGCCACAGCTTCCTTCAATGAAAGCTTGATAATTCCGGCTTCAGAAACCATTACCTTAAGGGCATTTGCCACCGTTCCGACCACAAGCTATCCTTCCCCAGACACTAACGTTAAGATTAATGCTGTTGCTGACGTAACAGCGACTGGAGTTGGTTCTGGAGCAACGATTACGCCTACTGGCACGGTAACAGGTAACACCCTTACTATTTCTTCCGGTACTTTGACTGTAGCCGCAGCCGCGACTCCTGGAGACCAAACCAGAATTATTGGTGACACAATGGTGCCATTTTCTGGATTGGTTTTAACTGCAGGTACTGCAGAAGATGTCAGGGTGACAAGAGTTATGTTGAGAACTAGTTCTTCTGGTTCAATACAGCCAGGTGATGTTTCTAATATCGCTTTGTACGACGGAGACACCAAGTTGACTGCTTCCGAGAACTTGACTACATCATCTGACTCTATCACTGCCTCTGGATTCACTCACCACTCGGTTGAGTTTATCGCTTCTGATTTCTTGAATTCTCAAGGTATTGACATTACCAAAGGTCAGCAAAAGACCATTACTGTTAAAGGAGATTTACCTTCAACAGCTATTGCTGCTCACTTAGGTTCTTTTGGTGTCAGTACTACAGATGATATTAATACCACTGGATTATTCTCCAACACTGACATTACTGAAACCTTTACAGCAGGCCCTGCTTCAGCTACCGGTATAAACTATGAATCTGCTGCTTCTCCTGCTGCTGCCAATATCTATGAGGTTACCTTGAGCGCTGCAGGTACTCTTGCGACTGCCGCAGCCGCTGACAACCCGGTAACTAAGATTAGAGCAGTTGGTGGTGAAGATTCACTTCTGTCTAATGTAGAAGTTCTTAAGGTAAACTTCACAGCTTCCTTGGAAGATATCGACATTAAGCAGATTATCGTTGAGAGAGTTCTTACAGCAAGCGGATTAAATCCGACTGTCGGTACTGCCATTGGTGAGAGTTCTGATGCCAACGTTGTCTCAATTACTCTTTGGGACGGCTTAACCCAGTTGGGTTCAGCTCAAACCCTGTCTAACGCTTCCACAACCTTTAACTTGCCAGCAGCCAATTACTGGAGGATTGAGAAAAGTACAACCAAGACATTGACCGTAAAAGCCAACCTTTCAGGTGTGGCTACGAACAATGGTTTTGGTTCAAAGCCTGGAGACGCTCCTACGTTCAAGCTGCACGGCATTGACGTGGAAGGTAAGAGTTCTGGTTCAAACACCCTATCAGTTGACGGCACAGCTGATGCCAACCCGGCATTAATAGAAAGAGGTGGAAACATTCAGTACTTGCGTAAGTCAAAACCAACCCTTACTGCAGCCAGTTTAGACAGCACTGTTTTGACAACAGGTGAGAAAGTACTCTTCCGCTGGAATGTTGCTGCTGATTCAGGCGGCGCTATTGGCTGGAAGAGAGTTGTCTTCAACATTACCGGTACTTTAGCTGGTAACATCATTGGTGCTACAAGCACCATGTTAAGCGGCACCGGAGTCAGTAATACCGCAAGAAATGGTGTATACACAGTTACTTCCGGAAGTGGAATTGGTGTGACTAGGTCCATTAATCAGTTCAAGGTTTGGGATGTGACTGAAAATCAACAGGTCACTGCCACCACAACTGATGCCAGTGGATACAACATCTCCACCAACAATGTTGGAGCTATTATCAGAGTTGACTCTGACGGTTCAGCTGGAACTAATGTCATATTCGTGGCAAATACCGAACAGCAAGTAGCAGCCGGAGCCTCAAAGACTTACGAGTTGAGAGGTACCATTTTGACTTCTCCTTCATCTGGCGATTCGGTTCTAGCCAGGATAGCTGACCTTAGTGTTGCTGGTGAAGCAACCACTACTGATTATTACCATGCTCGTTTGATTAGGACCGCAGGAGCTGCTTCAGCTACCAATGGATATGTTCCCGGCGACACTTCGCTGATTGACCCATATGCTTCTACTACAGGTTCCTTTATCTGGACTGACAGATCAGCTCCTCATTTGGCTGATTCCAACACTCACTCACAGAACACTACTGACTGGACCAACGACTACAAAGTTGATGGTCTTCCAACCGCTACACTCAGTTTAAGTAGGTAAGTATTAGTATTTTGCTTTCCTTGTGAGCAGGGAATGAGCCCCACCTATTGGGGCTTTTTCCTTATCAGAGATAGAAAGACGCCTGGTTTTCCAGGCGTCTTTTGTTATAATAGAATAATGAGGCAAACTGTTTTTTCAATAATTACCTTTTTTGTAATTCTTTTATTATTTCCACTGGCTGCTTTTGGTTTTTTGGCAGAGGATTTCAAAGTTAACAACCAGCCGATTTATGATGTTCCTCCCGGCACCAGCCAAGTTTTAATTCTGGATTTAACTCTTCCTGAAGTTCCAAGTTCAATAACGCTTCGCAACGCCGGAGTTCTTATCCAGTCATATATCTCAAAATTAGTAGTCTACGAAGACGGTTCTTCAGCTGGCTGGGACGGTGACGAAAGAGAAGTCGCGATTATTACTATTTATCCTTTTTTTGAAAAAGTAATTTCCGGCAGCTTTTCAAAGCAAAGAATTTTTGTAACAGCAGACATTAGCAGTAGCATGGCTTCAGGAAGCACTGTTAAGCCAAAGATTGCTATTAACTCTGTTGAGTTCACTTCCGGCAACAAAGGGCCTACAGATCTTGATCTTTTGGGTCTTGAGAGAAAAATAGTGGTAGGAGCTAATGTTCCTACTATACCTCTTCCTCCATTTGTCAAAAACGGAGAGGCAATTTCTACTTCAACCATAAGGTGGCATTTTTTGGATTTAACTAATAATGAGTTTGGCTTTAGAATTTTAGATTCTTCTTTAAAAACAGTAGCAGAAAGTCAAACAGCTAATCTTTCTTATCTTGACGAAACAGGCTTGGAAGGAAATACAAAATATTCTGGTAGAAGAGTTTATGCTTTCAATGATAGGGGAGCAACCAAAGCTCAGGAAATTTTTTCTGAAATTTATACATTAGTTGCAGTTCCTACTTTGGTAGAAAAAGCAGAGGCAACTAAAACTAGCGTTAAGGTTAAAGCAGTTGGCGTTCCTACTAATTTAGTTCCTAATTCAACTGGACTTTACTTTGAGAATTACACTACAGGAACTAATTCTGGTTGGATTAAGGAAAATTCTTGGACTTCTTTATATCTAGTTGCTGGAACAGAATATACATTTAGAGTAAAAGCGAGAAATGGAGACGGAAAGGAAACTGCTTTTTCAGAATTAGCTGAGTTAATGACCGTAGCTGAGGTTTCAGTTGAAGAGCCTGTTGTTGAGGAATCAGTTATCGTTGAAATAACAGTATCAGAGCTTCGAGCTCAAATTAATGCCTTAATGGCACAATTAGCAACTTTGCAAGCTCAATTATCTGATATGGGCGGTTCGACAGGAACAGAAGCTACAGGCACCATTACTGGTGTTCCAGTTGGTTTTACTTTTGAGAATACTCTTAAACAGGGAATGAGCGATAACGAGGTAATGTACCTTCAGATCGTCTTAAACTCAGACTCTAACACACAGGTTGCTGCATCCGGCGTAGGTTCTTTAAGCAATGAAACTACATACTTTGGTTCTTTAACCAATGCTGCTGTAGTTAAATTCCAAGAGAAATATGCTGCTGATGTTTTAGCTACTTATGGATTAACCTCGGGAACCGGTTTAGTAGGATCTACTACTAGAGACAAGCTCAATGAAATTCTTGGCAAGTAATTAGATATTTTCTTTGTCTATCTTAAAACCCGCCGCAATGAGCGCGGCGGGTTTTTGCTTGATTTAGTTTAACGCAATAATTTTTCTGTTTCTTCAACCATTTTTTCTAACGAAAATTTGTTTTTAATTTTTTCTTTAGCTGAAAATATCATTTTTTCTTTTTCTAGAGGATGATTTAAAACCCAATTAATCTTTTCTGCCAAGGCTTGGCTATTTTTTGGTTCTACTAAAATTCCTTCTTTTCCATCAGTGATGATTTCAGGGAGAGCGCCTACTTTGGTAGCAATAATTGAGGTTTCAGCTGCCATGGCTTCTAAGATTATCCAAGGAAAACCCTCTTTAAGAGAAGGCAGAACAAAAATATCAAAAGCTTTTAGGTATTGAAAAGCATTGGGGAGGCGGCCGACAAGAAATACTTTATCTTTAAGATTATATTTTTTAATTAAACCTTCTAACATGGATCGTTGGCGGCCTTCTCCAATAATTACATATTTAGCATTGGGCATTGAAAGCATGTTAACTGATTCAATAAGAAAGGGGAGTCCTTTTGTTTTATAAAAATTAGCTACTGTTCCTACAAGAAAATTTAGTTTTTGTTCATTAAAACCAATTTTTGAAGCAAAATAATCTCTGGCTTTTTCCTTAGATAAAAAGTTAAGACTTTCAAGTTCAATTCCGTTATAGATTTTAATTATTTTTTCTGAAGGAGCAATTTTGTGCTTTAGAGCAAGCTGGCGGTCAACTTCGGAATTAACTATAATTTTATCTTTCCAACGAGCTGTTATTTTTTCTAATATCAGTATTATTTGATTTAGCAACCAAAATCTTGGATCGCGAAAAGCCCATCCGCCAATTCTGTAGATAGTTTTAATTTTCTGTTTATAGAAAAAAGATGCCAAAGATCCTATAAAGCCCGCAGTAGTGGAGCATAAGAATAAAGTGGTTGGCTTCTCTTTTTTTAAGATATTGAGAATTTCAAGGATAGCTAAAATCACATGCCATGGCCAAGGACTTCTTTTCATCCATTTTAAGTAAATAGGTTGAATTTTACTATTTTGGAGCTTTCGGAATAATTCTCCATCTCCTTCACCTGCAGCTACTAAAATATCATATTTATCTTTATTAAGATTAGTAGCCATTTCATAGATATATCTTTGAGCTCCTCCAAATTCAGATTGGGTGACTAAAAAGAGTATTTTTTTCATAGCTATATTGACTTTTTCCCTTATTTATTTATATAATAGATTATAACGCTTAAATAATAAATAATCTAATCCAGATAAATTTATGGAAAAAAATGTAGGTGTAGTTGGCGTTGGAATGGTAGGAGGGGCTTTAAAGAATTATCTTGAACAAAAAAAAGGGATAAAACCCTTTTTATATGATAAAGGAAAGAACTTAGGGTCTTTTGAAGAAATAAATCAAGCCAATATTATTTTTGTTTGCGTTCCCACTCCTTATAAAAAAGAGGGCGGATTTGACTTATCTTACGTAGAAGAAACTTTTAAAAATATTCAAGACGGAAAAGCCGTAGTCATTAAATCTACTGTTTTGCCTGGAACAACCGAGATATTACAGAAAAGATACCCAAAACTGAAAGTTTTAATGAATCCTGAATTTTTAACCGAACTTACGGCAGATCAAGATATGGCTTATCCTGATCGGCAGATTGTTGGCCATACAAAGGAATCTTACAATATAGCTGGAGATGTCATGCAGTTATTACCTTTAGCTCCCTTTGAGAGAATTCTGCCAGCTACTGAAGCTGAAATGATAAAATATTTCGGCAACACCTGGTTTTCAACAAAGGTTACCTTTGCCAACCAGATGTATGATTTATGCCAGGCCATGAGTATTAATTATGACAGAATGATGGAGGCTGCTGCGGCCGATAAAAGGATTGGTAGGTCTCATCTCCAGGTTTTACACAAAGGTTATAGAGGTTATGGCGGGAAATGCCTGCCAAAAGACCATAAAGCTCTCATTCAATTGGCTAACAGCAAAGGGATTGATCTTAAACTTCACAAAGCTGTTGATAAAATAAACGAAGAATTAATGCATCTTCAAAATATTGATGACCCAGAAAAATTCAGCGTTAGAGAATAAGAGTTTTATTTTAATTTATGTCTAAAGTAATTGTTACTGGAGGAGCTGGCTTTATTGGATCTCATCTAACCGATGCTTTAATCAATAGGGGATATCAGGTGATTGTTATTGATAATTTATCGGCTGGAAAGAGAGAGAATGTAAATTCTAAAGCCGAGTTCCATCAATTAGATCTAAGAGAACTAGAAAAAATCAAGCCCCTATTTTTTGGGGTGGATTTTATATTCCATCTAGCTGCCAAGCCCCGTATCCCACTTTCTATTAAAGACCCTATATCTTCTCATGAGAATAATTTAAATACCACGCTTAATGTCTTAGTTGCGGCCCGCGATGCTAAAGTTAAAAAAGTTGTTTATGTTTCCTCATCTTCGGTTTACGGCAATCAAGAAACACTGCCCCAAAGAGAAGACATGCAAGCTCAGCCATTAAACCCTTATGCTCTTCAAAAATATGTTGGCGAGCTTTATTGCAAGATTTTCTCTGAACTCTATGGCTTGCCCACTGTTGTTGTGCGCTATTTTAATGTTTATGGTCCTAGGGCGCCTATAGAGGGATCCTATGCCACAGTTATTAGTATATTTTTAAGGCAGAAGCAAAAAGGAGAACCCCTTACTATTACTGGGGACGGAACTCAAAAAAGAGACTTTACTTTTGTTAACGATATCGTAGAAGGCACCATCCTTACTGCTTTAAAGCCAATAGAAAAAGGAGAAGTAATAAACATTGGAGGTGGCAGTAATTACAGTATAAACAGGTTAGCTGAGCTTATTGGAGGCCACAAAGTTTACATTCCTAAAAGACCGGGAGAAGTCAAAGAAAGCCTGGCTGATACTTCTAAAGCAAAGAAACTTTTGGATTGGCAGCCCAAATTTGATTTGGAGAAAGGATTAAAAGAAACAGCAAAAAGTTATGGCATATCGATCTAAGAAAGTTTTAATAACAGGAGGAGCGGGGTTTATCGGTTCTCATTTAGCAGAAAAGCTTCTCCAATCAGGAGAAGAAGTTTTTGTTATTGATAATTTATCAACAGGAAGCTTAAAAAACATTAAACACTTGAGAAAAAACAAAAAATTCCATTTCATTAAAGGCACTGTTTTAAATAAAAAGAAAGTGGCAAATTTAGTAAAAAAAGTGGATCAGATTTACCATCTGGCAGCTGCCGTAGGAGTAAAAACCATAATTGACAAACCTCTTGAATCTTTTCTTTTAAATTTAAAAGGAACCGAGATTGTTTTAGAAAACGCAGCAAAGTATAAAGTTCCTTTACTTATCACTTCTACCTCTGAAGTTTACGGGAAAAATAATAAACTTCCCTTTAAAGAGGAGGATGACAGAATTTATGGTTCAGCTTACAACAGTCGCTGGGGATATGGATTGTCAAAAGGAAGTGATGAATTTTTGGCTTTAGCTTACCATAGAGAAAAAGACCTTTCAGTCGTTATTACTCGTCTTTTTAATGTAATAGGGCCTCGGCAGACAGGAAGCTATGGCATGGTTGTTCCCAGGTTTATTCAACAGTGTTTGGCTGGAAAACCAATAACTATTTATGGAACAGGTAATCAGACCAGATGTTTTGCTTTTATTGATGATGTTGTTTTGGCTCTAATATCCTTAATGTCTAATCCTAAGGCTGTTGGTAAGATATTTAATTTGGGTTCTGATAAAGAAATTACCATCAAAAATTTAGCTAAAATTGTTAAAAGATTGACCAAGAGTAAGTCTCAGATTACTTTTGTTCCTTATAATAAGGTTTATGGTCAGGGTTTTGAGGATATGGCTCATAGAAGGCCGGATCTCACAAAGATCAGAAAACTTATCGGATACAAGGTCAATATATCTTTGAAAGAAGCCATCAAGAAAATCATCAGATATCTTAATTCTTCCGTAAATTAGCCATGGAGAATAAAGTTTGTTTTCTCTCCATTGACGTAGAGCACGACTATGGAGAAAAAAATAAAGAATTTCAAGGGATTGAACGGCTGAAGGAAATTTTAGGCGTTTTGCAAAAACACGAAGTTCCAGCCACTCTCTTTATTACCGGTAAAGCCTTAGAGCAGTACAGTAGCACAATAAAAGAACTAGAGAACAATTATGAGATTGCTTCTCATAGTTATTCTCACGTATTCTGGAATAAGTTAAATACATCAGAAAGGAGAGAGGAGCTAGAAAAGTTTATTAATGTTTATCAGGATATTTTTAAAAAATTGCCAAGAGGATTCCGCGCCCCATCTCATATTATTGACGAAGATGGCTTAAGGCTGTTGGAGGAGAAAGGATTTCTTTACGACAGCAGTATTGTTCCTCATTACCCGCCATTTAAAGATTATCGAGGGTATAAGAAAAAAGGGCCTTTAGTTCCTTATTATCCAAATATCAAAGATATTAGAAAGAAAGGAGAGATGAAAATTCTAGAGATTCCGGTTGCCGGTCAAATATTTGGGATACCAATAGCCGGAGTTTGGCTTGCAAAGATCCCATTTTTTGTTTTAAAGTCCCTATTTAAAATTAAAAAGCCTAACTTTATCACAATAAACATGCACTCATGGGATATTTTAGATACCCCTTTTAGAAAAAGTTATGCTGCCAATTTCTTTAAAAATTTAGATCAAATATTAAATTTATTAAAAAAACAAAACTATAAGTTTCTTTCCGGAGAGGAGATATATGAACTATTTTCAAAAAATAGAAAATAAGGAGTGGCAAAGTTTTTTAAATAAGGTATTATTTAAAACTTTTTTTCATAGTTTGGAATGGGAGGAATTTTTGGAAAAAGAATTCTCTTGGTTGAGATTTGAACGTTATTTATATAAAAATGAAGCTATTTTGAGCTTGGCTCGGGTTAAAGTTTTTAGTAAAGAAAAGCTAATTTCTCATCCTTTTTGCGAATACGGAGGACCATTACCATTGCAAGATAAAATTGACGGAGAGAATTTTAAGAATAACCTTTTGTCTGAATTTAAAGACAGAATAAGAATTCGATTTCATCCACATACGTTGAATTATTTTTCGATAGAATCAGACAAGGGCGAAAAAAGTAATATAAACACTTATTTTATAGAGAGCTTTCAACAAAAAACCAAAGATCAGGTTTGGAATTCTTTCAGAAAAACTCTTTGTCATTCAATAAAAAAATCCCAAAACCAGGAAGTGAAGATTAAAAGATGTGATAACGAAAAAGAGCTAAGCTCCTTTTACAATCTATATATTAAGAGCGCAAAAAGACACCTTGTTCCAGCTTACCCTTTTTCTTTTTTCAAATATTTTTTAGATTCTTCCAATTCAGAAATAGTCTTAGCTATAAAAGACGGGAAGATCATAGCTGGCAGCGTTTTCCTCTTT
This sequence comes from Patescibacteria group bacterium UBA6532, assembly GCA_002434805.1. Classification (GTDB taxonomy): domain Bacteria; phylum Patescibacteriota; class Minisyncoccia; order Minisyncoccales; family UBA6532; genus UBA6532. The sequence continues at coordinate 32,715 of DJKW01000004.1, read as the reverse complement.
TACGGCAGATTTATACATTATTTCCTCAATGCTTCAGATGAGAGATTCAAAGATCTTTATTCAAACCATTTAATTTTATGGGATGAGATTCAAAAATACGCAGGAGGTAATAATTATGAAGTTTTTGATCTAGGTGGAACTAGAAGCGGATCTCCACTTGAAGTTTTTAAGAGCGGATGGGGGACAAAAAAATACCCCATTTATGAAGTAAGTAACTTGTCAAAAGAATCAGGAGTTAGAGAATCAAAACTAAGGAAGGTTTTCGGTCTTTTGCCTAGCTTCTTAATTGAAAGACTAAGCCCCTACTTGCTTAAGTTTAAAGTATAAAAAAAGAGCAGTTTAGAGACTTGCTTGGGTCTTTATTGAGAGAGCTCTTTTAGGGCTAGTTTAGCTTCTTCGGGGTCTGCCTTGTTCCAGAAAATTACCTTTCCATTTCGTCTAGCGAAGTAGTGGCAAGTAGTAGGTAGTTTCTTAGAATCATTTATGGTGGTAAAGTCTTCAATGTATGTCCCAACCTGTATTTCAGTATAGGCACATCCAGGTATTGGGCGAAGATTATTCTTATTTTCTATCTCAGGGAGCGTGAGTAACCACTCGAATAATTCGGAGACATGGTCTGTCGTTCCGAGTCGAGAAGGGCCATCTTCAGTACCGTAGAGAAGAAGGTATTTTCCATCCAAGTTAACAAAGAGTTTCCCCTTAGTATTTTCGAGTCCATCATGGAAGCTGTTCAATTATCAATCACTGTTTACATTATACCATATCATGCATAGATTTGTCAAGTGCTGATACCATTTTTCTGATATCTTTTTCAGTGTAAAAGTTCTGTAAGGGAAAGTTAATAATTCTTTTAGTAGCATTAATAGTATTTGGGAATTCAGCTAGATTCAAATTATATTCTTTCTGGACTTTAGGATTTAAGATAATAGGAGTATGCCAGATCCTTGTACAAAAGACATTATACTTCCTTAGTTTTTTGACTAGTTGATCGCGATTGATACTTTCTGGCACCAGTGCAGAAAGATAAGTAAAGACGTTATTTCTAGAATCTTGAACTTTAAAGCCTAATTTTCTAAGCTCTTCTTTAAAAAGCAAAGCTAGTTGGATTCTATTATCTAAATTCTTTTCAAATCCATTAAAGAAATTAAGAAATAGATTTAGGGAAACCCTATTGAGTTGGCTTGGGTTATCTAGTTTCTCTTTTCTTAAAAATTTTGGAGAGATTTCATTTCCGTATTTTTTAAAAAAATAAGCAAAGGAAGAACAAGAGTTTAAGAGAGAAATAAAGTCTCGAAAATTGAAATTAGTTTTAGGTAAAGAAGATTCTTCATTTTTAGGTAATACTGCCATTCCTCCTCGCAAACTGGGAAATGATTTATACAAGCTAAAGAGAGCGGCATCACCGAAATTTCCAACGAAGGCTTCATTTATCTTAGCTCCAAAACTGTGGGCGCAGTCTTCAATAACCAGAACTTCCTTTCCAGCTATTTCTTTGATTTTCTTAATATCTAGAGGAAGGCCGTAGGTATGAGAAACTAAAATTGACTTAACCTCGGGGTTAATCTTGTCTAAAAGGAGGTTTGAGTTAAGATTAAAAGTATCCTTTTCTATATCTAAAAAGATAGGGGATATGTTATATTGTTTAAATATGGGAAAGAATATATCGCAGATGTAAGCTGGTAAAATTATTTGAGAATTTTGAAGGTTGAATCTTTCTATAATAAGACGGAAAGCAGAACGGCCCATATCAGTGAAGACAAGGGTTTTGTCTGGAAAATAAAAGGACAACTTTTTATTTAAAGTTTCTAGATCAGGAGATTTTAAAAAACTATAAAAAACAAGCTTTAAGTTTTCTATATTAAATTTTATTTGAGGATGAACGAAAAACATGAAAGTTTTAATACCAGTCTTACATTATTATCCAGTGATTGGGGGATTAGAGCAATGGACCCAAAATATCGCCGAAAGACTTTCTGAAAAAGTCGGGGTTTTTGTCGTAACCGGAAAAGTGGCGGATCAACCCAAAGAGGAAATTAAAAGCGGAGTTAATATATCCAGGACTTCTTTATTTTCCTTAAGGGATCTTTCTTATTCTTCACTTCTTTATATTTTAACTTCTCTGCCCTTTATATTTTTAAATTCCCTCAAAGTGATTAAGAGGGAGAAAATAGATTTACTTCACTGCCAGGGATTTTTAAGCTCTTTTTTAGGCTACTCACTTTCTAAGTTGACTAAAACTCCTTATATTATAACAGTTCAGCGCTTAGAAGAGAATAAGGGTTTTTTAAGGAAATTAGTTTACAAGAATGCCAAAGTCTGCATTGCAGCCAGTTCTGCTATTAAAAAGTATTTTGAAGAGATCGGATGTTCCAATATTGAAATAATTCCTAACGGTGTAGAATTAAAGAGACTTCAAGGTTTTGATCGTCAAAGAAGTAGAGATAAGCTGGGAATTAAAAATGAATTTTTAATAATGATAATAGCCAGATTAGAAAAGGTTAAAGGAATAGAATATTTAATTAAGGCTTTAAAGCAGGATGAACTGTTTACCATAAATTACAAACTTTTTATTATTGGCGATGGTTCAGAAAGAAAAAATCTTGAAAGATTAGTAAAAAATTTAGGTCTTCAAAATAGGGTTAAGTTTTTTGGAGAGATTTCCAATAAGAAAATTCCAGAACACCTTGCCGCCGCCGATTGCTTTGTTTTACCCTCTTTAAGGGAAGGATTTGGAATAGTAATCTTAGAAGCTCAAGCAGCCAGGGTCCCAGTTATTGGGACCAATATCGGTGGAATAAGAGATATTATTGAAGACGGGAAGACCGGAATTTTAGTTGAGCCAAAGAATTCAGAAGGGATCGCTTTAACTCTTATTAAAATTCATTCTCAACCCGAACTTGCTCAAAACTTAGTTAATAATGCTTTGGCTGAATTACCAAAATATAATTGGCAAAATATTGCCCAAAGAGTAAATCAAATTTACCAAAAAATATTAATATGAAAATATTAATTGCCACTGGTATTTTTCCTCCAGACATTGGAGGACCAGCAATATATGTTGAGAGATTGGCAAATAAGCTATCTCAACGTAATTTAGAGGTGGCAGTGATTACTTATGCTGGTGGATTAAATTCAAACCCTAAAACGAAAAAATATGACTTTTCGGTTATTAGGGTTTCTCGAAGATATCCAAAAGGGTTAAGGCATTTTTTATATTTTTTACACTTATTAAATTTAGCAAAAGATTCTGACGTTATTTATGCCCAGAATTTAACTAGCGCTGGATTCCCATCGATATTAGCTTCTAAAATTTTAAGAAAGAAACTTGTCATAAAGGTAGTAGGAAATTACGCTTGGGAGCAGAGTTCAATGAGGGGCTGGTTTTCTGGAAGAATAAGCGAATTTCATAAAGCAAAAACTTTTAAAATTAAACTTTTAAAAAGGATGCAAGAAGCGCTGGCTAAGAGGGCTAATTTAATCGTTGTCCCATGCAACTATTTGAAAAAATCCATTAATAGCTGGGGGGTCCCAGAGAACAAAATACAATTAATTTATAATGCGCCAAAAGATTTGCTCAGTTTAGATATTTTTAATAAAGATTCTCAAGAGGAAATTAAATCCGATGGAAAAACTATATTATCGATTGGAAGATTAGATTCCTGGAAAGGATTTCATTGCTTAATTGAAATCACAAAAGATTTACTTCAGGAAATACCAAATTTAAAACTATTGATTATAGGAGAAGGGGATGAAAGAAAAAACTTAGAATTTAAGATTAAAAAATTAGGGCTTGGAGATAAGGTTAAATTAGTTGGGCGAGTTTCTCATGAGGAGATACCTTTATTTTTTAAAAAATCCGATATTTTTATTCTTAATTCAGCTCAAGAAGGCTTTGCTCATGTTATTTTGGAATCTATGCAGTTGGGAGTCCCCGTAATAACCACGAATGAGGGAGGAAACCCCGAATTGATAGAAGATGGAGTTAACGGAATTTTAGTGGAATATAATAATAAAGAGCAATTAAAAAAAGCTATAATTAAATTAATAAACGACAAAAACTTAAAGCAAAAATTTATAGAAAATTCAAAGATTAAACTTAAAAAGTTTAGTTGGGAAAATTTAGTAAATGAAACACTAAAAGCGTTAAAACCATGAAGAAAGTTTTATTTATTGGAGTTACAAAATTTGATTTTGAGAAATCGCCGCCATTGCATCTTCAAAAGAAGTTTTTAGGGTTAAGCAAAGGAACAAAGCCCTATTTATTAGGTAGAGGACGGCCTTTTCATAAAAAAATTTGGGGAGCAGACGTTTATCTCTTACCTCAAGGAATTTTCTTTTGGCCCCTGGCTTTTTTCCTAACGGTTTATTTGTGTTTGGTAAAAAGAATTGATGTAATAATAAGCCAATCTCCGTTATTAGAAGGTTTTTTGGGATCCATCTTAAAGATTTTATTTAAAAAAGAATTAATAGTTGAGATTCACGGAGATTGGGAAGATGGCCCATTTCTTTCTAAAAAAAGGAGATTTGAATCTTTTCAAAGAAAATTTATTCCTGCCATAGCCAGATTCAGCTTTAAAAATGCAGACAAAATTAGAGGGGTGGCTAGATATTTAATAAAAAGAGCTAAAGAAATTGCTCCCAAAAAGCCATACTTTTTATTTCCAACTTTTACTGATTTAGAAATATTTCTTAAAGAAAGCAGTATTAGCTACAATAATTATATTTTATTCGTGGGACAGCTAGAAGAAGTTAAGGGAACAGAATACCTGATTGATGCTTTTGCTAAGACTAGCAAAGACTTTCCTGATTTTAAGTTAATAATTATCGGAGAGGGAGAAGAAAGAGAGAACTTAAAATCTAAGGTTAAGGATTTAAAATTGCTGGATAGGGTAGAATTTAAGGGAAAGCTTTCTTTAGAAGAAACGAAGAATATCATGAAAGATTGTTATTGTTTAGTTTTACCTTCTTTGTCTGAGGGGTTACCAAGAGTCTTATTGGAGGCTCAGGCTCTTAGTAAGCCTTTGATCGCCAGCGAGGTGGGAGGCATCCCGGAGTTAATTGAGGATGGCCAAACCGGATTTTTATTTGAAGTTGGTAATTCAAACGAACTGGCAGAAAAATTAAAAATTTTAATAAAGAACAGAGATTTAGCGATTAAAATGGGAAGAATTGGTAAGAATTTTGTAGCTAAAAATTTCTCTAATGAAAAGTATATGGAAAATTACATCCAAATGATTAATAATTAGATAAAGTCGGTCAATATTGCCAAAAATCGAAAATTATTTTATGATAAATAGCTAAGACAGATAATAAGAATTAAAACTTAATAAAAGTAAAAATATGTTCAATAACGTTCAAAAAATATTAGTTTTAGCTCCTCATACCGATGACGCTGAAATCGGGTGCGGCGGGACAATCACTAAATTCATAGAGGAAGGTAAAGAAGTTTTTTTAGCTAATTTCTCAAAAGCTCCTATTTTAAAGGAATCTTCTTTAAGCCCTGATATACTTTTAGAGGAATTAAAAGAATCGGCAAAGGTTTTAGAGATTGATTCTCAGCATCTTTTAATTTATGATTACCCGGTAAGAAATTTAACCGAGCATCGTCAGGAGATTTTAGAAGAAATGTTGAAGCTTAGAGATAAGATAAAGCCAGATTTAGTTTTTATGCCTACATTGGGCGATATTCATCAAGACCATCAAGTAATTGCTAAGGAGGGATTACGCGCCTTTAAGCGCACTACTATCTTATGTTACGAAGATCCATGGGGCCACCTTACTTTCAGTACTGTTGGTTTTATACTTTTAGAGGAAAAAAATATTGAGAAGAAAATAGCAGCTATAAAAAAATATAAATCTCAAGAGCACCGTCTATACATGGACGAAAAATTTATTAGAAGCTTAGCTAAGGTTAGAGGGGTTCAAATCGGTGCATCTTATGCTGAAGCTTTTGAGGTAGTTCGATTAATAATCAAATAAACATGAAACAAGCCACAGTCTTAATTACGGGGATCGGGGGTCCGGGAGCCCCTGGAACAATTAAGAGTCTTAAATTAATTAAGGAGAGAAAAATAAAGATAGTAGGAATAGATATGGATAAAAATGCAGTAGGTTTTAGCATGGTTGATAAATCATATATTGTTCCTCCAGCTCAAGATAAAAATTTCATTCAGACTCTTTTAAAGATTTCAAAAAAAGAAAAAGTAGACGTTATTTTACCTTTGTCTGCCTCCGGGATTAATGAATTAGCTCAATCTAAAAAAAAGTTTGAAGATCACGGTATTAAAATTTCTATTTCTAATCCAGGCGCCCTTAAAAATGCCAATAATAAATATTCTTTACTGGATCATTGTAAACGAAATAACATTCCAGCACCCGACTTTTATTTAGCTAAAAATTATAAAGAATTTGAAAAAGCAGTTTTTGCTCTTGGCTATCCTAAAAAAGGAGTTTGTTTTAAGCCGCCTATCTCTAAAGGAGCGCGTGGGTTCAGAATCTTAACTAAAAAGCCAAACCATCTTGCCTCGTTAATTGATTCCAAACCCAATAATGCTTTAATAAGTTTTAAAGAGGCCCAGTCTATTTTAAAGATTGCCAAACCTTTTCCCGAATTAATAGTTATGGAGTATTTACCAGGCAAAGAATACAGCGTTGATACCTTAGCAGATGAGGGTGAAGTCCTCCTCGTTGTTCCTCGTTCAAGAGATAAAACTAAAATGGGAATAAGCGTGGTCGGAACTACTGTTAAAGATAAAGAAATAATTAAATATTCCAAAAAAATTATAGAGGCCTTGAAATTAAACGGTAATATCGGTTTTCAGTTTAAGAAAGATAAAAACGGCGTACCTAAAATAATCGAATCTAATCCCAGGCTTCAAGGGACAACCGTACTTTGTACGGCAGCTGGAGTAAATTTGGTTTATTTGGCAGTAAAATTAGCCCTAGGAGAAAAAATAGTTAAGCCGAAGATTAAATGGGGAACAAAAATGATTCGTTATTGGCAAGAAATATATTATGACAAATCAGGACACTCATTTACACTCTAAATTTTCTTATGATGGAGAAAACAGTATTGAGGAAATGGTAAAAACAGCCATTAAATTAGGATTGAAAGAGATAGCTTTTACTGAGCATGTTGAAAAAAATACTAAATGGGTAGATAAATTTGTAAAAGAGATTAAAAGAGTACAGAGAAAATATCCTCAAGTAAAAATTTATTCAGGGATTGAAGCAAAGGTTATTGATTTAAATGGCAATATTGATGCTACCAATAAAGTCTTTAAGAAAGTTGATTTAGTTTTAGGATCTTTTCATAGAATACCAAAAGCAAAAGAAAAATATTTAGTGCATGAAGAAATTTTATCTGATAAGAAAAGAGCACTTCATTTATGGTACAGAGCAATGATAGAACTTCAAAAAAATAAGAATGTTGATATTATTGCTCATCCTACAGCGATGTTAAAAAAATATGAGATAAGGCTACCTAATTCAATGAAGAAAGCGATTGTTAAAAATGCTAAAAAATATAAAAAAGTTTTTGAATTCAATAAAAAATACAAAGTTCCAGACAAAGAATTTCTTAGTATGTTAAGAAAGAAGAAAGTTAAAATTACTTATGGCAGTGATAGTCATAATATTAAGAATTTTCTGAAATCTTATAAGAAAAAACACAATAAATTATCTTAAAGGGATTATGAAGACAATTATATTAGCTGGGGGAAAAGCTACTAGGCTTTCTCAATCAGCCAAAGATATTCCAAAAGCCCTTGTGAAAGTAGGTCAAAAGCCTATTTTACAGCATCAAATAGATTGGCTTAAAAGCCATGGCATTAAAGATAAAGAGATTAAATTATCTTTAGGTTTTAAAGCGAATGAAATAATAGATTATTTAGCTGGGAAGCACGATTACGTAGTTGAGAAAGAACCTTTAGGTACCGGAGGTGCGATTAAATTTACTTCCAAAGGCTTTAAAGAACCATTTTTAGTGCTAAATGGGGATATATTAACAGACTTGAATTTATCTAAGTTTATTGATGTATTTAAAGAATCTTCTTTTCCTAATATGCATGTAATATCTAAGGTTGCTAATTATGAAGGATTGGGAGTTGTTATGGTTGATTCAGGATCAACAATTAAATTTTTAGAAAAACCGGATTTTGAGAATAAAAAATCATCAGAATTCATAAACGTTGGTGTATATATTCTTTCACCTAATATATTTAATGGTGTGGACTCTGAATTTTTTATGATAGAAAAAGATATTTTTCCTAAAATATCTCAAGAAGGAATGCTCGGTAATTTTGTTCATAATGGTTTTTTTCAAGACTTAGGCACTGAAGAAAGATTGAGAAAAACAAGAAGAACATTTAATCTTTAATATGAAATTATTAGTTATTACTCAGAAGGTTGATATTAACGATGACAATTTAGGATTTTTTCATAAATGGTTAGAAAAGTTTTCTGCGAGATTAGATAAACTTTATGTAATTTGTCTTTGGAAGGGGGAATATAGATTACCAGATAATGTTGAAGTTTTATCTCTTGGAAAAGAAAATGGTTTTTCAAAATTAAAACAATTTTTCAGATTACAAAAAATTCTCTTAAAAACTCTTCCTGTCGTAGATGGAGTTTTTATTCATATGTCTCCAATTTACGTAATTACTTCTTTTCCTTTAGTGAAAATATTTAGAAAGAAAATGATGCTTTGGTTTCTTCATAAATCTTTAAACTGGAAGTTGAAACTAGCAGAAAAATTAGTAGATAATATTTTAACTGCTTCGGAAGAAAGTAATCGTTTGAAAAACCGAAAAAAAATCAAAATTCTCGGACATGGTATTGATATAGATCAATTTAAACAATCAGAACTTATTACAAGTTCATTAAAACTTAGGATATTATCTGTAGGTAGAATTGCTCCTTCAAAAGATTTAGAAACATTAATTCATGCCATTGATATTTTAATAAATCAAAAAAGCATTAGAGATATTGAGATAAAAATTATTGGTAGTCCTCTTGAGGATTCTGAAAAAAAATATTTTGAAAGATTAAAGTTTTTAGTTCAAGAAAAAAACCTACAAAATTATATAGAATTTTTAGGTGGAGTACCGCACCGAGAAATGTCAAAATATTACCAAAATTCTGATTTAGTTGTGAATTTAAGCCATACAGGGAGCATTGATAAAATAGTTTTAGAGGCTATGATTTCTGGTTGTTTAGTTTTAACTTGCAATGAAGCTTTTGAAACAATTTTAGATCCAAAATATCTTTTTAAGAAAAAAGATTCAGAGGGGTTAGCTCAGATGATTATTAAATTAAAAGGGGTTGAGAAAGATAAAAGCTTAAAAGAAATAGTCGTTAAATATCATAATTTAGATAATTTAATAGATAAAATAATTTTAGGTTTTCATGTGTAGTATTAATGGTTTTAATTTTCAAGACGAGGGACTGATCAGAAAAATGGTGGATATAACCAGACACCGGGGACCCGACCAAGAAGGGTTTTATTGCGGTGAAAATATTTCTTTAGGCCACGCCAGGCTTTCTATTATTGATCTTTCCGAAAAAGCCAGACAGCCAATCTGGAATGAAGACAAATCAATATGTCTTATTTGTAACGGTGAAATATATAATTTTCAGGAAATAAGAGAAGGGCTTCAAAAAAAAGGGCATAAGTTTTTTTCTCAATCAGATAGCGAAGTAATCATCCATCTTTATGAAGAAAAGGAAGAGAAATGCTTAGAAGATCTTAATGGAATTTTTGGTTTTGCCATTTTCGATAAAAATAAAGATAAGATTTTTTTAGCTCGAGATAGAATTGGCGTAAAACCCCTTTATTATTATTTTGATGGTAAAAAATTTATTTTTTCCTCGGAAATTAAGGCAATTTTGGTTCATCCCATTAAGAGAGCAGTAGACAAAGAAGCCCTTTTGCATTATTTTCGGATTTTTTTTGTTCCCAGCCCATTTACTTTATTTCAGGATATTAAGAAGCTTCCACCGGCCAATTATTTAATTTATGAAAAAGGAAAGATTACTCATCATAGATATTGGGAACTTCAAGACTCTTCTGAGATAAGTTCTAAAGAAGAAGCAATAGAAGAGATAAAGTCTCTGCTTAAAGATTCTGTTAAACGCCAGTTAATTTCTGACAGACCAGTGGGTATTTTTTTGAGCGGAGGCATTGATTCCAGCTCTATTTTAGGAATGGCTTCTCAATTCATTTCCGGGAAAATTAAAACTTATTCTGTTGGCTTTGATATTAATATTGAAGAGGAAAAATTTAATAGGGATTTTCGGCTGGCGCGTCAAACCAGTAAATACTACAAAACTGATCACCACGAACTGTTAGTAAGCGATATTGATGTTAGGGATAATATCGAGAAAGTAATTTGGCACATGGAAGAACCTGTTCCCAATCCTATTCAGGTTCCTAATTTTCTTCTTTCTCAACTTGCCAAAAAAGAAGTGGCTGTTGTCTTGGGGGGCGATGGGGGAGATGAGATTTTTGGCGGATACCCCCGTTATTATTACAGTAAGCTGATAGATCAGTATCAGCTTCTGCCTTCTTTTCTTAGAAAGAATATCTTTCCTCCTTTCTTAAAATTAATGTTTTCCAAAAAAGACTTAGCGTCAAAACTTAATACTCCTTCCGGCGTTAGCCGCTATCTTTTATTCATGGGCGAGAAGTCACGAATTTTATCTCAGGTTCTAAAAAAGGATTTTTTAGAAGAACTTACAGGAGATTTTTTGCGAAAGTTGTATCCTGAAGATAAGTTTAAGGATAAAACAAAATACCTTATGTATTTAGACCTTTTAACCTGGCTTCCTGACGAATCTTTAATTCGTTCAGACAAAATGACCATGGCTTTTGGATTAGAGGAGAGGGTGCCGATTTTGGATCACCGTTTAGTAGAATTTGCTTTCAGAATTCCAACAAAGTATAAAGTCCGGGGAAAAAAAGATAATAAGTGGATTTTCAGGGAAGCAATGAAAGAATACTTACCTTCTCATCTTTTGGGCAAAGAGAAACGAGGCTGGTTTTCTCCAGCAGCTAAATGGCTAAGGAAGGGCTTAAAAGACTTTGCTTATGAGGTTCTTTCGCCAAATTATAATCATCAAACCCAGGAATATTTTAATTTTCCAGAAATTAAAAAGATTTTAGATGATCATATTTCAGGAAAAAGGTATAACTTAGACATGATTTGGTCGTTGCTCACTTTTCAAATTTGGTACAAAACTTTCATAACAAAATGACTTTAATCTATATTGCCAACGCAAGAATTCCTACCGAAAAAGCCCATGGAATTCAAATAATGCAAATGTGCCGGACTTTTGCCAATTCAAAGTTTGATGTTGAATTAGTTATCCCCAAAAGATTTAACTACATCAAAACAGATCCCTTCCAATATTATGGTATAAAGAGGTCTTTTGAGATAAAGAAGCTTCCTTGTTTAGATTTGATTGTCTTAGATAAATATATTGGACATCTTGGGCTTTGGGTGGAAAGCTTTACTTACTTTATTTCCTTGTTTTTTTACCTTCTCTTTAAAAATCCCAGTTTGATTTATACCAGAAATGTTCTTCTTTTACCTTTAACCTTTTTGAAGAAAAACGTGTTTTTTGAAGCTCATACGTTTCCCAGGAATTATTCCTTATATTCCCCGTTTTTTAAGAGATTAAAGGGAATAGTGGTTATTACTCAAAAACTCAAGGATTTATTTGTCCAAAAGGGGATATCTCCAGATAAAATTTTAGTTGCTTCAGACGGAGTAGACCTGGAAAAATTTAATATAAAAGAAACAAAAGAAGAGTGTCGTAAAAAACTGAATTTACCATTAGATAAAAAAATAGTCCTTTATACCGGACATTTATATCAATGGAAGGGAGTTCAAACTTTGGTTGCAGCCAGCGAATACTTGCCAGCCAATGTAGAGGTTTATTTTGTAGGTGGCACCACTAAAGATATTCGAGACTTCAGACTTCAAACCTTAAATCTCAAACTTAAAATCGTTGGTCATAAGCCATACTCTGAAATTCCTTGCTGGCTCAGGGCTTCTGATGTTTTAGTTCTGCCAAATTCTGCTAAAGAAGAAATTTCAAAAAGTTGGACGTCACCATTAAAGCTTTTTGAATACATGGCTGCCAAAAAACCAATTATATCTTCAGATTTACCATCTTTAAGAGAAGTCTTAAATGAAGGAAATGCAATTTTGGTTAAGCCAGATAGTCCAGAGGAGCTAGCTGAAGGTATTAAAAAAGCCCTGGAAAATCCAGGGTTAGCTAATAAAATTTCAGAGCAAGCTTTTTTAGATGTAAAGCAATACACTTGGGATAACCGAGTTAAAAAAATCTCAATGCTTTTTTAACCTAAATTTCCGGTGTTTTTTGGAATAAAAAAGGGTGGACGTCAATGTTATTGAGCCGCCTTATTTTGTTCCTAAGTTTTCTATTGTGAGAGAGCGAAGCGAGGAAACCATTTCTAGATCCTCTTTTGGTGTATCTTCTTGAGGTAGAGTCATTAGATCGAATCCTTCAATGCCGCCTTGCTTTCTCGGAAAAAGATGCCAATAGACATGTCGTGTTTCATCAAGATAAGCAAGATAGACTTTTTTTGTATCGTAAGCCTTCATTAGGGCTTTCCTAACAGCCCACACGATTTCCATTAAGTGTTGGTAGTCTTCTTGAGAAAGATCATTTAGATCCTCAATATCTTTCTTCCAGGCAATTATGGTTTTTCCTTCAACGTGATTTTTATGAAATCCAAGACAAGCATAGAGTTTTTCATCCTCATAGAAAACAGATTCTTCCATCGGTTCAGGGAATTCTGCCAATCAATTTCACTGTTCCTATTTTACTATAATTTTAAGAATTTGTCAAGATTAGTGATTTCTTCCTGGGTTTAATAGGGGGGCCTAGGTAGACAAAAAGGCAAATTTTTGTATACTAAAAGCAGATTATTTACATGCCAACTTTAAGAGAAAAAACAATTTTAGTTACTGGAGGAGCGGGATTCATAGGATCCCATCTTTGCCAGGAGTTATTAAGAGAACGGGGCAACAAAGTGATTTGTCTCGATAATTTTTTTACTGGAAGCAAAGACAATATCAAGGATTTATTGGAAAATCCGGATTTTAAATTAATAGAGCATGACGTAACAAAACCCATTTCTCTAGAGAATATTGATCAGATTTATCATTTAGCTTGTCCTGCTTCTCCTGTTCACTATCAACACAACCCCATAGAAACTGTGAGGACCAATGTTATAGGTACCTTAAATATGCTGGATTTGGCAAAAAAAACCGGCGCTAGAATTCTTCAGGCTTCCACTTCTGAGATTTATGGCGATCCTTTAGAACATCCTCAATCAGAAAGCTATTTAGGAAACGTTAATCCTGTTGGTATTAGAGCCTGTTATGATGAAGGAAAGAGGTGCGCTGAAACGCTTTGTGCTGATTATCGTAGACAAAGAAAGGTGGATATTAGAATTGTTAGGATATTTAATACTTACGGCCCTAATATGCACCCTAATGACGGAAGGGTGGTTTCTAATTTTATTGTTCAAGCATTGAAACAGGAACCCATTACTATTTATGGTGATGGGAGCCAAACCAGGGCTTTTCAATACATTGATGATTTAATAGGGGGGCTGATAAAAATGATGGAAAATAATAGTAGATTTTGGGGGCCGGTTAATTTAGGCAATCCTAAAGAATTTACCGTAAAAGAGTTAGCGGAAAAAATATTAGAGTTAATTCCAGAGAGTAAAAGCAATATTATTTATCGCGATTTACCGTCTGACGATCCTAAAAAAAGGAAGCCAGATATTAGTTTAGCTAAAGAGAAATTAGATTGGGAACCAAAAATTTCTCTTGAAGACGGCCTTGTAAAGACAATTGAATATTTTAAAAAGGTAATTTAATAATGGATATTTTAGAGAAGCTTAAAAACCACAAATATTTGATTTTCGCTTTATTCTTTGCTCTTTTAAACATGGGAGCGATTTTTTTAATTTTTGGGTTTCAAGAATACGGTGACAGCCCAGAATATATCGGTCTTATTCATTGGTTTCAGGGAGATGAAACAGGCTTAAGTCTTCGTCGCCTGGTTACTCCCTTGGGCCCGTTATTAGCTCTTCCCTTTGAACCTTTGGCAAGAGGATCAGGATTAATTGTCCAGAATATATTTTTTTATTTGCTGTGTACCTTTTTAATTTTCAAGATAACCGAACTGATTTACCAAAATCAAAGGCAGGCTATGCTTGCTTCAATATTCTTTGTCGTTTCAGTCCAGGTTTTATCTAACGGCATTTCCTACCTGACAGATGCTGGAGGATGGTTTTTTTACCTTCTTTCAATATTTTTAACTCTGCTTTATTTTAAAAGTAAAAATAAGAGATTAATTCCAGCGAACGGATTTCTTGCGGGCTTAGGGTTTTTAATGAAAGAAAGCGGAGGATTGGGAGCCTTGTTTTTTGGTTCAATGATTTTACTTTCAAGAAACCTCGTGGTTAAAGAAAAAATTATAAAAATATTATATTTTGGAATATTTTTCTTGGCCCCCATTTTAATATGGCAAGCCTGGACTTTTAAATATTTTCATTTTACCGCTTTCCATAACTATCTTATAGGTCGGGCAGGTACGGAGGGAGAGGGGTTGATTTTGTCCTCTTTTCGCTACATTGGTCAGCTTTTCATAGTCATAGGGATACTCTGGCCTTTTGTTTTCATCGGTCTCTGGCGAGAATTAAAGGAGAAAAACTGGGAGAGAATGAAGATATTTTTAGCCCTCATTCCTTCTTCTTTTGTCTTTTTGTTTTGGTCTACTTGGGCTGGGGCAAGAACTGTTTTCTATTTTGCTCCCCTGGGAATCATTTTAGCGACCTATGGTTTGGATTTTTTCTGGCAAAAACTCGGTGAAAAGAAAGGAATATTAATGATTTCTCTTCTTATTTTATTTATTTTAGTTTTTAATTATTATTTTGTTTTAATAAATACCAATATTGCTTTTGTTGATAAAATAGCTCAATTTTTGGGTATTTTATAGTATTTGATTATTAACAATGAATTTGTTAAAGTTTATTTATGGATATATTATTTATAAATCCACCTTGGTATAAAAAATCAGGAAACATATGGAAAAGTGTTTCTGCTTGTTTGCCGCCTTTTGGTTTAGCCCTTTTAGCAGCCATATCAAGAGAAAAAGGTTTTTCCGTTTCTATTTTAGACTTTAATGCTTTACAGGTAGGATTAGACAAATTTGAAGAGCATTTGCCGGATTCTCCTCCAAAATTTATTGGAATTACAGCTACTACTCTTCTTATCAATAACGCTTTAGAGATATCTAAAATAGTTAGAAAAAAGTATCCAAATACTAAAATAATATTTGGGGGCGTCCATACTACGGTAATGCCAAGAGAAATTCTAGCCAAAAAAGAAGTAGATTACATTGTCATGAGAGAAGGGGAAAATAGTCTTATAGAATTACTTTCCGGTAAAAATCCAGAAGAAATTAATGGAATCGGATTTAAAAGAGATGGCAAGCTTATTATAAATGAACCACAACCCATAATCCCAGATCTTAATATTTTCCCGTTTTTAGCTTACGATATCTTGCCGGTTAATAAATACTATTCAGCTGCCGGAAGCTATAAAAGAGAACCTTCTTTTGGCATGATTACTTCTCGGGGTTGCCCGGGAAGATGTACTTTTTGTAACGGTGATTTGTTTGGAGCGAGGATAAGATTTAAAACAGCCGAAAAGATGGTTGAGGAAATAAAGCTTTTGCAAGAAAAACATGGAATAAAAGATATTGTTTTTTATGACGATACTTTTACCAGTAATAGAAATAGAGTAAAAGAATTCTGCAACCTTATTTTAGAAAACAAAATGGATTTAACCTGGAGTTGTTTTTCAAGGGTGGATACGGTTGATTTAGAAACGCTTAAAATAATGAAGGAGGCTGGTTGTCACCAGGTAATGTATGGGATTGAATCTGGAGATGCGGAAATATTAAAAAATATTCAAAAGAGAATTTCTCTTGAGAAAGTTGAGGAAACAATAGCTGCTACCAAAAAGGCGGGAATAGACACCAGATTAGCTTTTATGATAGGTAATCCCGGAGAAACCGAGGAAACTATTCAAAAAACCATTAAATACGCTATTTTTTTAGATCCAGATTTAGCTATATTTAACATCACCACTCCCTATCCTGGTACCCAAATGTTTGCCTGGGCAGAAAGTAATAATCTTTTAATGCACAAAAATTGGGAAGATTATAACTTCTCTATGCCTGTAATGAAGCTACCAACTATTTCCTCTGAAAAGGTACTTTATTACTACAAAAAGGCCTATCAGCAGTTCTATATGAGGCCATTTTATATTTTAAAAAGGCTAATGAAGATAAGGAGCTTTAACGATCTAAAAAGAAACTTTAGACCATTTATTGGGCTGATAAATTTTAGTTTTAATAAATAATTATTATAAAAATGATAAACATTGGAATTATAGGTTGTGGTTATTGGGGGCCAAACATAATGAGGAATTTCCAGGCAATAAAAGGTTGCCAGGTAAAGATGGTTGCTGATTTAATCCCGGAGAATTTAACAAAGATTAAAAAGCTTTATCCCCAAATTATCACAACTCAAAATTACAAAGATATTTTAAGAAATCCCCAAATTGACGCTGTGGCTGTTATCACTCAAGCTGCCACTCATTATTCTTTAATTAAAGAGAGTTTACTATCAGGAAAGCACGTTTTTGCCGAAAAACCCATAACTCTTAAATCAAGCGAAGGAGAAAAATTAATCAGTTTAGCCAAGAAAAGAAGAAAAATTTTAATGGTAGGGCACGTTTTTGAATATAATTCTTTGGTCAGGAAAATTAAGGAAATTATAAAGAAAGGGGAGCTGGGCAAGATTTATTTTATTTTTTCTTCAAGACTTAGCCCAGGTCCTATTCGTTCTGATGTTAGCGTGGTCTGGGATTTTGCTTTCCATGACATTTCCATTATTACTTATTTATTAGACAAAAATCCTTTAAGAGTTTCAGCTAAAGGGCATAACTCTTTAAAGAAGAGCTTGGAGGATTTTGGTTTTATTGATTTGGAGTTTCCAAACCATATTTCATCTCGCATTAGTGTTGCTTGGTTATATCCTACTAAAGAGCGGGGCATGATTATTGTCGGGAGCAAAAAGATGCTGGTTTACAATGATATAGATCGCGAAAAACCCCTGGTTCTTTATAACAAAGGCATTAATTGGTCGGCTTTTAAGAAATCAAAGAAAATATCTTTTTACGACAAAGGAGTTAGTTATCCTAAAGTAAAACAAAAAGAGCCTTTACGAGTTGAGTGCCAGCACTTTATTGATTGCTTAAAAAAAAAGAAGACTCCCTTAACTGATGGCAAAAGGGGAGTGAAGATCGTAAAAATATTAGAAAAAATTCAAAAGTCTTTGGATTCAAACGGCAAATTAATAAATGTATAAGAATAAAAGAATTATTTTAATAGTCCCGGTTTTTAACGAAAAAGAACTTATCGGCAGAGTGGTGGATAAAGCAAAAGGAACCCCTATTGATGAAATTTGCGTTATAAGCGATGGAAGTACTGATGATAGTCCTGAAGTTGCTAGGTCCAAGGGAGCCACTATTCTTTTTCATCAAAAGAGAAAGGGAATTGGAGCGGGAATTAGAACCGGCATTAAATATGCCCTTACTCATAACTTTGACATAATTGTGGTTTGCGCCGGGAATGACAAAGATAATCCACAAGAAGTGGATAGATTATTAAAGCCGATTGTGGAAGAAGGGTATGATTACATTCAGGGATCTCGTTACATGAAAGGCGGAAAATGGGGCAATACCCCTTTTTATAGAGTTTTATTATCTAAGGTTTTTTTCTTATTCTCATCTCTTTTGGTTGGTAAAAGATTTACTGATTTTACCAATGGCTTTCGAGCTTATACCAAAGAATTTATTAAAGACGAAAGAATAAATATTAATCAGGAGTGGCTGAATGCTTACGAATTAGAGCCTTACTTGCATTGTAAAGCAGTAACCTTGGGCTATAGGGTTAAAGAGGTGCCGGTAACCAAGATTTACCCCAATAAAAAAACTAGTAAAATCAGGCCTTTTATTGACTGGTGGAAGATAATAAGGCCAGTAATTTATCTTAAACTAAGAATAAAAAAATAGCTGCGATTGTCGCAGCTATTTTTATTTTAGTCTTTTATTAACTATTAGCTTTTTCAAATTCTTTGATAGCTTTAACTATATAATTGATTTTTTCTTCTGTTAATTCAGGAAACATTGGCAAAGAAATAATTTCATTGGCTGCTTTTTCTGTCATTGGGAAGTCTCCTTTTTTATGTCCTAAATCCTTATAAGCTTCTTGAAAGTGTATGGGAACTGGATAGTGAATGCCAGCTCCAATTTCTTTCTCTTTAAGAAAGTTAATGAGTTCATCTCTTTTTTGAGATCTAACAACATAGAGATGGAAAACGTGATCAGCCCAGGACTCTATTTTCGGAGTTATTAAAGAGGTTTCTTTTAGTAATTCAGTGTATTTTTGAGCCCAGTTGCCCCTGGCTTTATTCCATTCATCCAAGTGTTTTAACTTAACCCTTAAGACAGCAGCTTGAATAGTATCAAGACGATTATTAAAACCTTTAATTTCGTGAAAATACTTCTTTTTTTGGCCGTAATGCCTAAGCATTCTTATTTTTTCAGCAAACTCTTCATTATTGGTTGTTATTGCCCCTCCGTCACCGAAGGCTCCCAGGTTTTTCCCGGGATAAAAGCTGAAAGCTGCAATATCGCCTAAAGATCCAGTTCTTTTTCCTTTATATTCAGCTCCATGGGCCTGGCAGGCGTCTTCAACAACTAATAAATTATTAGCTTGGGCAATTTCTTTAACTTTATCCATATCAACCGGCTGGCCGTAAAGATGGACTGGTATTATGGCTTTGGTTTTTTTGGTAACGGCCTTTTCTAATTGATTTAAGTCAAGATTATAATTATCAGGATTAATATCTATTAGGACTGGCTTTGCCCCTGTCTGGGAAATTGCATCAACCGTAGCCACAAAAGTATTGGCTGCCGTAATTACTTCGTCTCCTTCTTTAACTCCGCCAGCCAGAAGGCTAAGTTTTAAAGCATCAGTGCCAGAGCTCACCCCAAGAGCGTATTTGGTTTGACAATATTTGGTAAAGTCTTCTTCAAAGAGCTTTACTTCTTCCCCTAAAATAAAATCACCCCTTTTCATTACATAGAGTACTTTTTCGTTTATCTCTTGAGAAAGATTTTGATACTGAGTTTGAATATCAACTAATGGAATCTTCATTTTTTCTTTAAAATCTTTTTTAGCTTTGGCAAAATCTTGGCATAAACCTTTTTTTTAGAATAAGGATTAATTAATTGATCAATAGTCTTTTTAACAGCAGCTGGATTGCCAAAAGCTACGCTACCTGGAGGAATATCGCTTACTACTACTGCTCCTCCTCCTATTAAGGAATATTCTCCGATTGTTACGCCGGGCAGTAAAGTGACATTAGCTCCAATTTTTGCTCCCTTTTTAATAACAGGGCCTTTAAGATATTTTGGAGTAGAAGGGGAGACCGGGTAACGATCATTAGCAATAACGACCCCCGGGCCCAAAAAAGCATCATCTTCAATAGTGGTAAATTGGGCGACATAGCAATTATTTTGAATTTTGACATTGTTGCCGATTTTGCATCTATAATCGATTATAGAGTTGGTCCAAATACAAAGATTGTTTCCGATTACATTTTCTTCCCGGATTAAAACATTGTGGCCGGTTTCCAAATTATTACCGATTTTGCTTCCTTCATAAATGACAGAGTTAGATCTAATCTTGGCCTTCCTGCCAATACTAAGTTTCCGGCTTTTAATTTTTCTGCCGGTTTTTTGGCCAATAATTGCTCTTTTATCAATTTCGCTTTTTTTGCCAATAACAATATTCTTCATACCTTTTCTTATTCTCAATTATATAATATTATTAAAGAAAATCAATGGCAAATTATTTATTGAAAATTAAAGAATTGTTTTTTAAGAAACGGTTTTTGATTTTTGTTTTAATTTCCCTCGTATTTTTTCAGCTAATCTTTAGTTTTTCATTTCCGGCCGTAGGTTCTAACGATAACTGGCTGTCTATTGATTCTTATCTTCCAAAGTTTCAGGTTGGGGATAGTGATAATTTCCTTTTAAGCGAGGTCTATCCTTTGATTTCTTCCGAATACCGTTTAAGCGGTGATGTGGGGAACTATTTAGAGCTTGCCCTTAATTTTACTCCTCAATACTTTGAGAACCATGTTTTTCTTAATCGCCCTCTTTACCCATTTTTAATTTCTTTAACTTCAATTCCTCTTCAGGCTTTTTTGGCTCCTTCTTACGGTCTGGTCTTTGTAGCCTCCATTCTTTTGAACTTTATTCTAATAAGTCTGGCTGTTGTTTTATTCTTTTTGCTTCTTAAAAATCTTTTTTCTTTAAGCGTTGCCTTTTTCTCCTCGGTTTTGCTGATTTTTTCTCCATCTGTCCACATCGCTTTAATCCAGCCTTTAGCTGAAATGTTAATGATTTTTGCCGTCTCCCTAACAGCTTATCTTCTCTATAACTACATTAAAAAACCCTCAATCTTCAAGCTAATGCTTTATTCTTTGGTTGTCGGGGTTTTAATGCTGGGGAAGATGTTCTTTGCCATATCCTTTTTTATCTTGCTTTTGGCCCTTTACTTTAAGCGCTACAAAGAAGGAATAATCTTTTCTTTAGTTCATCTCATTCCTTTAGCTTTTTGGTATCTCTGGGTAACTCAAGTTTGGAAGATTCCTTTCTTTTTCCATCAGGTTCAAGATTGGGGAGCTGGAGTCTGGATATTTAATATTTTTTTGGGGCCATGGCACAAAGCTTTTCAAGTTTTACTTGCCATTCCTTTTAACTTTATTGAGGCCTTAATCTACGGTTTTATTTTAATTCCTTTGTTGTTTTCAATTATCGGTTTTAAGTTCCTTCCTTTCAAATCAAAAAACATATTTTATTTCGGTCCCTTTCTTTCCCTTTTTGCCCTCTTTTTTGTAATAAATCTTTATCTTTACTATCATGCCTTTTTACTCTATCCCATTATTTATCCTACAGCCATTTTGGGAATAGGGAGCATATCTGATTCCTTAAAAAAATACAGGCCCTGGTTTTCTCCGGTTTTTTACATTTTAACTATCAGTTTAATAATTATTATTTCTAATGTTAATATATTTAAGTTTTTTGATTGGTTTGCAATTTAAAGCGATTTTGGATAAGATGTTATTATGACAAAAAAGGCGCTTATAACTGGAATTACCGGCCAAGACGGCTCATATTTAGCCGAGTTTTTATTGTCTAAAGGATATGAAGTTCACGGAATTATCAGGCGGGCGAGTACTTTTAATACTTTAAGAATTGACCATATTATTAAGAAAAACCATGATTTTAAAGGAAGATTCTTTTTGCATTATGGAGACATGATTGATGCTACTTCCATTATTACTTTAGTCCAAAAAATCCAACCAGACGAAATTTACAATTTAGCTGCTCAGAGTCACGTTAAGGTTTCTTTTGAAACACCAGAATACACTTCTAATGCCGATGCTCTGGGAACTTTAAGGATATTAGAGGCAATAAGACTATTGGGTTTAACTAATAAGGTTAAATTTTATCAGGCTTCTACCAGCGAATTGTTCGGAAAGGTCCAAGAAGTTCCCCAGACAGAAAAGACGCCTTTTTATCCCAGAAGCCCATATGCTGTAGCCAAGCTCTACGCTTTTTGGATAGCAAAAAATTACAGAGAAGCTTATAATATTTTCGCTTGCAATGGCATACTTTTTAATCACGAAAGCCCGCGTCGAGGCGAAACCTTTGTCACTCGTAAGATAACTCGCGGTATTGCCAGAATTAAGGCTGGTTTGGATAAAAAACTCTATTTGGGCAATATTGAAGCTAAGAGAGATTGGGGATTTGCTCCTCAATACGTTGAGACAATGTGGCAAATGCTCCAAGAATCAAAACCCAATGATTATGTCATAGCTACCGGTGAACAGCATTCAGTGAAAGAGTTTTTAGAAGAGGCTTTTTTGTATTCTGGACTTGGAGACTGGAAACCTTACGTTGAGATTAGTTCCCGTTATTTCAGGCCCACGGAAGCAGATTCTTTAGTAGGTGATTCAAATAAAGCTCAAGAGGGCTTGAATTGGCAGCCCAAAATAAAGTTTAAAGATCTGGTAAAAATTATGATTGACGCTGATTTTAGAAAATTAGGGTTAGAATCCCCGGGTCAGGGAGATAAAATTTTAAAAGAAAAGTTTCCAAATAAATGGTGGGAAACCGATTAAAAAACCCACCTAGGGCGGGTTATCAAGAAATGATGTTTATTTCTTTTAATTCTCTTTCAAGTTCTTTAAGGAATTGTCGCATGAAAGCAAATCTTCGTTTTCCAAATATTTTAGCTTGAGGAATTCTCAGCATATCCTCCCATT
Organism: Patescibacteria group bacterium UBA6532; assembly: GCA_002434805.1. Taxonomy (GTDB): domain Bacteria; phylum Patescibacteriota; class Minisyncoccia; order Minisyncoccales; family UBA6532; genus UBA6532. The sequence continues at coordinate 10,199 of DJKW01000004.1, read as the reverse complement.
GCAAGCAGCGTTGTAAATTATGTGTCATAGATGCTAAATCTTCTTCTCTAGTTGATCTCTTATTTTTTTTAAAATCAGAGTTCTTGTATGGAGGAAGATTTGGGAAATGGGCAATAAGTCGAAAAATACCAATTGCTCCCATATCTAATCTATCAATGTCTTTTAAGTAAATAAGGAGAGTGCTGTCTGAGTCGTAGTTTAGTTGATTGTGTTTTTTCACTGCGTCAACTATTAATTCTATTTCTTTTTTTGAGAGACCGAGAACATGTATAATGTCGGTTACGATTTCTTCTTTTGGTCGCTGTTGGTCGTTAAAAAAGGTAGTTCGATCAATATTGTGAAACCAAATGGCAATCTTTAGTAAAAAGATGTTTATTTCTTTATTCTTGACTATTTTTTCTGCAATTTTCAACATTCTTTGGATATGATAAAGATCGTGCCCATTAGCTGTAAATTCAGGCTGGTAAGCTGGAAATAATATACGTTCAATTTCTTTAAGAATACTTTCTTCTTCCTCTGGACTTCGAGATTTTTCCATTTTCAAGTTACTAAAGAAGACATTAGCTAAAAAACATTAAAATGTTAATATCATTAAAAGACAAAAAAATATTAATTACCGGAGCCCATGGTTTTTTGGGAAAGCATTTGGTTAGGAATCTTTTGGAAAAAAGAAAAGTTCTAAAAGAGAGCTTGTTTTTACCAAAGCGCCAAGATCTTGATTTGAGAAAGTGGGAGAATTGCCAGAAAGCGGTTGAGGGCCAAGATATTGTTATTCACTTGGCAGCTAAGGTAGGAGGAATTGGATTAAATAAAGAAAAGCCAGGAGAGCTTTTTTATGATAATATTATAATGGGAGTTCAGTTAATGGAAGCTGCCAGGCAGGCTGAAGTTAAAAAGTTTGTCGCTCTAGGCACTATTTGCGCTTACCCTAAATTTACCCCTGTTCCTTTTAAAGAAGAAGACTTATGGCAAGGATATCCTGAAGAAACAAACGCCCCATACGGTTTAGCTAAAAAAATGCTTTTAGTTCAATCCCAGGCTTACAGGCAGCAATACGGTTTTAACTCAATTTATCTTTTGCCAGTCAATATGTACGGGCCAGAAGATAATTTTGATCCCAGGTCTTCTCATGTTATTGCAGCTATTATTAGAAAGGTTTGGGAAGCTAAGAGAGACGCTAAAGATTACATTGAGGTTTGGGGGACAGGGAAGCCAACCAGGGAATTTCTTTATATAGAAGACGGAGCAGAAGGAATTATATTAGCCACAGAGAGCTACGATAAACCAGAGCCCGTGAATTTGGGATCTGGCATGGAAATTTCCATAAAAGACCTTATTACTTTAATTTGCAAGTTAATGGATTTTAAGGGAGATATTAGGTGGGATAAAACAAAGCCAGACGGTCAGCCAAGGCGAAAGCTGGATACTTCTTTAGCGAAAAAAGAGTTTGGTTTTCTGGCAAAAATTCCCTTTGAGGAGGGTTTAAAAAATACAATTAACTGGTTTTTAAAGAAGGCCGAAGAAATCACTTAAAATTATGCTTAAAGCTTCAATAATTATTCCTACTCTCAATGAAGTTGAGACAATAGAAAAAATATTAACATCTATCCCAAAAGAAGAAAGGATAGAGGAAGTATTGGTTGTAGACGGCCATTCTACTGATGGTACGATAGATATTGTAAAACGACTTGGTTTTCCTTTGGTTTTTCAAGAAAAAAAAGGTTTTGGTTCGGCTATTGCTACTGGAATTAAGGAATCTAAAGGCGAGGTAATCATTATACTTAATGCCGACAATTCCCACGATCCCAATGATATTCCCAAGCTCTTAGACAAAATTGAGGAGGGTTATGATATGGTCATGGCTTCAAGATATCTTCCGGGAGCGGGATCAGAAGATGATACTCTCTTGCATTACATAGGAAATAGGTTATTGACCTTTTTTTGCAATAAATTTCATGGGGCTAATTTCTCTGACTGCCTTTATTTCTTTTTTGTTGCTAGACGCAGTATTTTTGATTCAATTAACATGACTTCTTCTGGTTTTGAATACTGCATGGAACTTCCCATTAAAATTCACAAAGGTGATTTTAAAATAGCTGAAATACCGTCTTTTGAAAGAAAGCGCTGGGGAGGGAAAGCTAAGGTTAATTCTTTAATTGACGGCTGGAAAATTTTCCGAGCCATATTTAAATACTAAAATGGCAATACAAACGATTTTAATTTTAATTGGCAGCGTTTTAACTACAGTCAGCGCCCAGCTTCTTTTAAAGAAAGGGGTTTTAACTTTAGGAAATCAAGAGTTTTCCTTAGTTAATTTCTTTGCTATTATTCCTAAGGTCTTTCAAAATATCTGGCTGCTTTTTGGTATATTTTTCTTTGGAATCAGTTTTTTCTTATGGATTTTTATTTTATCTAAGATGCAATTAAATATAGCTTATCCGATTGTTATTAGCCTTAATTTCACTTTAATTACCATAGGCTCTTGGATTTTCTTTAAAGAATATTTATCTATTATTCAAATATTGGGAATTATTGTTATAATCTTTGGTATATTTTTAGTATTATATAAATGATTTATATAGGCGTCATTAACGGTTGAACTTATACCTTATCAGTTGCCAAATAAGTATTAAGCCGTCACGCGGCCTTATTTTTTTACCTTGTTTTGTGGTTCTAGGGGAGTAATCAATAGGAACTTCTAAAATTTTATATTTTTTCTTTAGGGATTTTATAGTTACTTCTGCTTCAAACCCAAAACCATTTTTTTTAAGTTCAAAACTTTTTAAAATAGGAGCTTTAAAAACTTTATAACAGGTCCAAAAATCAGTTAGTTTTGCACCAGAGAAAAAATTAAACAGCCAGTTGGTAATTTTCCCCCCAATATAATATTTTAAATGAACTCTGGGATTTTTTTTAAGGTTGCGGGAACCGTAAACAATTTCCGTTTTATTTTCTAAGATGGGTCGGAGAAGAGAAGGATAATTTTGAGGATTATACTCTAAATCAGCATCTTGGATTAAGATAATGTCGCCTGTAGCTTTTTTAAATCCGTTTCTTAAAGCTGCCCCTTTTCCCTGGTTTTTTGAATGATAAATAACCAGATATTTTTTTTCCAGATTTTTTAAAATTTCTCGAGTTCCATCGGTTGAGCCATCGTCAACTAAAATAATTTCTTTTTCCAAACTTAAACTATCTGCTTCTTCAACTTTTTCAATAATTTTTAATAAAGTTTCCCTTTCGTTGTAAATTGGAATGACAATAGAAAGTTTCATAATTTGTGCCTTAAATTTATAATTTAATATTAACAAAGAGATAACAAATTTTCAAGGGTTTAAAGGGATGATTTTATTGATTTTTTATACGGATTTACTATAATAGTGATATAAATATGTATATTCCTCAAAAGAAAAATATTTTAAGAACCAACGAAGACGATCCGGTGTATTATAATTATTTCCCGATCGTTGGTTATGTTTTTAAAAAGAGATTATCTAACACCCTTTCTCTTCTTGGAGGAGGGCATAAGCGGCTTTTAGAAATTGGTTACGGCAGCGGTATTTTGTTTCCAGAGCTATCTCGCCTTAGCAGAACGTTTTACGGACTAGAAATCCACAAAAAAGAAGAATTGGTTTATCAATTTCTGAAGAAAGAAAATATTAACAATATAATTTTAAAACCAGGCAGCGTCCTTCAGATTCCTTTCGCTGATAATTTTTTTGATTCTATTATTTCAGTAAGCACCATGGAACATATTACTAAATTAGATAAAGACTATTCATTAGACAAAACGTTTTCTGAAATTAAAAGAGTTCTGGAACCCGGGGGAGTGGTTATCTTATCTTGCCCTGTTAGAAATATTATAACTGATTATTTTTACAAATTAGTAGGTTATTCTCCCAGAGACATTCATCCTTCTAGTCATATTGATATTATTGATACTGCAAAGAAATATTTTGAGGTCAAAAAAATACTTAAATTTCCCGATTTCCTCAGTTTAAATTTCTCTTTATATTGCTCGATTTTGTGTAAAAAATAATTATTGAATACTTTTCTTTGGTTTAAATTCCAGGAATTGTTATTATAGTTTTTACGATGACATATTTTCTCTTAAATTTAAAAGGACTGTTTCAAAAAAAGTGGTTTATAATTTTTGGTTTAATTTTCCTATTATTCTTTCAATTGATTTATAGTTTTTTGTTTCCCGTTTATGGAACCGAACAAAACCTTCAATTCATATCCACCAATATTCCAGAAATTAGGCAAATATATCCTTTAATTTCTTCCGATTACCGCATTATTTCCACAGATACCCCGAGCTATTTAGAGTCAGCCCAGAATTTTTCTTCAGAAGAACTTGGAGGACGCTTTACCCTTGCTCGCCCCCTTTATCCATTTCTTATTTTTTTAACTTCTATTCCTTTTAGCTTTTTATCTGCCCCTTCTTTGAGTTTAATCTTTTTTCTTTCTATTCTGGTTAATTTTATCCTCATAAGCTTAGCTGTAATCTTATTCTTTTTCCTCCTTAAAAATTTATTTTCTTTAAAAGTAGCTTGGTTGTCGTCGGTTTTATTGATTTTTTCTCCTTTTGTCCATAATTCCATTGTCCAGCCTTTAGCTGAAATGTTAATGATTTTTGCCGTTGCCCTAACAGCTTACTTTCTTTATAACTACATTAAAAAACCCTCAATCCCAAAACTGATATTTTATTCTTTGGTTATTGGTGTTTTAATGCTAGGGAAGATGTTCTTTGCCATATCTTTCTTTATTTTGCTCTTAGCCATTTACTTTAAGCGCTACAAAGAAGGAATAATCTTTTCAATAGTCCATCTTATTCCTTTGGCTCTTTGGTATCTCTGGGTAACTCAAGTTTGGAAGATTAATTATCATGTCATGGAGATTGATTATTGGCAGATGGGAGTTTGGGTCTTTGATATTTTTAGGTTGCCGTGGCAGGAAACCGCTAAAGTTTTCCTAAGAGCCGTCCCTTATTTTACTACCTCTCTGTTTTATAGCTTCTTTTGTATTCCAATAATCTTTTCTCTGATTGGCCTCAAAAGAATAGTCTCTAAGTCAAAAAATATATTTTATTTTGGTTCCATTGCCTCTTTTTTTCTTTTAGGTTTTCTAATTAATCTTTATGCTTATCGCCATACTTTTTTACTCTTCCCAGTTATTTATCCCACAGCTATTTTGGGAATAGAAAGGGTGGCCGACCTCTTAAGGAAACAAAGAAGTTGGTTTTATCCGTTATTCTGGATATTGGCCATTGGCCTTATAATTTTAATTTCCAATGTTAATTTTTATAAAGTTTTTAATTTCGATTATTTCAGTATTGTTCACTGGAGCCACTGGCCAATACCATCTTTCTTGGAAAATATTTTTAAAAGCATAAGCGGGCATTATTAAAAATGGAAAAGATAATTCAATCAGTAAAAAATCATAAATGGGCTTTTCTTTTTGCTTTTTTGGTAGGCGCGATTATGGTTTTTCCTCAGATCTATTTTCAGTACGATCATAGCCAGGAATATCAGGGGATTTATATATCTGGCACCGATAATGAATCCTTTTATCTTAATCGGGTAGCGGAAGTTCGGGACGGTCATCCTTCACTTGGAAGTCCTATTTTTAAAGAGGGGAAGGATAATCCTTATTTACAGCCCCCATTAGGGGAAATTATAATCGCTTATTTGGGGAGAATTTTCTTTTTGGATTTTAATAATACTATCTTGTTGACCAAATTTCTTTTCCCCTTTTTGGGTTTTTTGATAGTCTATGGTTTTGTTTTTTTGATTTCAAAAGAAAAATTAACTGCTTTGACAAGCTCTACGGTCCTTATTTTGGCAAACAGTCTTTTTTCCCGCCACGGGCTTTTAGTATTATTACAAGGAGAGTCTCCCGCGACTGCTTTCTTGAATTTCTTTCGCCCAGTTCAGCCTCAGATGAACTTTCTTTTTTTCTTTGGTTTTCTTTTGTGTTTTTGGCTCTTTTTCGAAAAAAAACAATGGCGATGGGGTATTATTAGCTCTTTGATTCTTGGCCTTTCTTTTTATATTTATCTTTATACCTGGAGTTTCTTATATGTTTTTGTAGGCCTGATTTTACTTATCTTTCTTTTGAAAAGACAGTGGTCTGAAATAAGAAGAATAGGCTATGTTGTTTTAGGAAGTCTGCTTGTCACCATTCCTTATTTTTTGAATTTATATAGATCCATTCTTCATCCTAATTTTAGCGAGGTTTCCCCAAGATTTGGCTTGATTGATGGTCGTCAGCCCATTCTGGGATTTCTGGTTCCCATCATTTTCATTCTTTTTGTGCTTTTTTTCCCGAAAAAGAGGCAAAATAGATATCTCTTTTCTTTAGCCCTACTCCTCACCCCCTTTATTGTCCTTAATCAGCAGTTAATAACCAACAGAATATTTGAAACCGGTCACTACCATTGGTATACCAACCAACCTTTAGCTATTATTTTTTTTATTATTATACTTTTTTATCAAACAGGAATTATTCAAGAGAGGTGGAGAGTACTTAAGACTATAAATATATTGAAGATTTTAGCTGTCTTGATAATTGGAATAAGTCTTTATACTGGTATAACTATTCAGACTGCTTCTTACAAAGAACAACAAGATGGGATTTTACAAGATCAAAAGTATGCTCCAATTATAAAATGGTTAAACGCTTATACCCAAAAAGATGAGGTCGTTCTGGCTGATTGGATTCTGGCCAGAGTTATTCCCAGCTACACTTCTTTAAATGTATTTGATGGTACCTCAGGCTATTATTACCTTGCCGCTTCTCGTCAGAGGATGTCAGATATTATCTTTCTTTTCCATCGCCTTGATGGTTTGAAAGGAGAAGAGGCAAAAAACCGCTTTTTAGAAGCCGAAACAAGGGTCTCCATTTCCCGAGGGCTTTACGGAGAATACTATAAAGAAAAATTTGGCGATGAGGTTAAAATTCCCGATGAAATTCTACTCGATCTAGCCAAAAAGTATCAGGATTCTCTTTTAATTCCTCTCGATAAATTCCTCAAAATACATGACGTGAAATATGTGGTCTGGGACAAAAAAGATTACCCTCAATGGCAAATGGATCAATACAAGTTTTTGAACCCGGTTTATGAGGAAGGTAATTTTAAGATATATATTCTTCAATGAGGATTTTATTTCTTACCAATCATTTAGAGGAAACTGATGGCTGGAGCAGTGCTTCGTGGAATTTAATTGAGCAACTTAAAAACCAGAATCACGAGGTTTTAGTTTTAGTTAATAGGTATTACAAAAGAGGGAAGCTAGAAAAAGATCAGCAGAAGGTTTTGCTGCCAGACCCTTTAAAACTCCTTGCCAATCCCTTTTTGATTTTCTTGACCGCAAGGAAGATTAGTAGCGAAATCGCTAAGTTCTCACCAAATGTTATCCATTTTATGGTGGAGCCATACGCTCTTTGCTTGCCATTTTTGAAAACAAGTAAAGCTAAGACTTTTCTAACAGTTCACGGTACTTATAGTGTGCTTCCGATCTTGTTTAAATTTTCTCCGCAGAAAGTGATTCTAAACTACTTGTCTAAAAAGTATTATCAAAAGTTAGACATAATAGTGGCGGTAAGCAATTATACAAAAAGATATTTGCTAAAATATTATTCCGAACTCAGAGAAAAGGTTCGGGTAATTACTAATGGAATAAATTTTGACCAACTGTTTGAAAACCCAAAGCCCAAAAGCCAAGTGAAAAAATATATATTGTTCGTTGGACAGGTTAAAAAGCGAAAGGGCCTTCTGGAAGCGATTGAGGCTTTAAAGTATTACAGAGACAACTTTTCAGACAATCTTATTTTCGATATAGTAGGAAACTATAACAAGAATGACGAGTATTATAAAAAACTAGTGCATAAGCTTAAGGAATACAAATTAGGAGACGAGAATTCCTTCAAAGGACGAGTAAGCGGGGAAGACTTGCATACTTATTACCGCAACGCCGACCTTCTTTTAATGACCTCTTTGTTCAATCATTACTTTGAAGGGTTTGGGTTGGTGTTTTTAGAGGCCAATGCCAAAGGAACTCCAGGAATTGGTTCCAGAAACTCTGGCTGTGAAGATGCTATTTTAGATGAAAAGACCGGCTACTTGGTAGACCCCTGTAACCCAAAGGAGGTAGCTGAAAAAATAGATATGGTTTTAAATAAGAATACCATTCAAGCACAAAATTGCATTGAATGGGCAAAGCAGAATGATATTAAAATAAAAGTTAAAGAACTGCTCAATTTTTACCATGGCAGATAAAGAAATAAAACTCGATATTGGCTGCGGGAAGAATAAAAAAGAGGGATTTATCGGAATAGACATTGACCCAAATAGCAACGCAGATATAACTGCCTCTGCTTTGAATTTGCCATTTGAGAATTCAAGCGTAGATGAGATAATTTGCTCTCATTTGGTCGAGCATTTTCCTCCAGCAGAACTCCAAAAGTTTTTTGATGAGATTTATAGAGTGTTAAAACCAGGAGCTAAGGCCTGGCTTAAAGCAGATAGAGAATGGTCAGAAGGGAGGTTATTAAGAAAAGATCCTGATCACAAGAAGAGATATTCAGCTAAAGAAATAGAAAAGATGGTTGGGAAGTTCAGTTATTCTGAGGTCAAAAGAGAGATTTATCGTTTCGGTTGGCATATAAGAAACAAGATATTTATTAGGCTCAAAAAGTAGAGAATAAGCTAAAATAGACAAATAAGCCGATTTTTGTATAATAAGAACAGGTGTTACGCCTGTTTTTTATGTTAAAACAAATACTAAGAAAGATTTGGCATAAGTGGAAATATGCTGCTCGAATTTTTGGCAAAGTTAATTCTTTCGTTATCTTAACTTTGTTTTATTTTATAATCATAGGCCCGATATCTTTACTGAGAAAACTAGTGAAGGTTTTTCATTCAAAAGGTCAACAAAAATCTTATTGGGTTTCCCCAGAAAAGGAAAATCCCGAAGGTTTTAAAAACCAATTTTAATATGTATATTTTGGGCATATCTTGTTTTTATCATGATGCCGCTGCCAGCCTTTTAAAAGACGGGGAAATAGTTGCTGCCGCTCAAGAGGAAAGGTTCACCAGAAAAAAGCACGATGACAGTTTTCCTACTCAGGCAATAAATTACTGTTTCAAAGAAGCTGGCATTGATATTTCTCAAGTTGATTACATTGGTTTTTACGATAAGCCCCTTTTGAAATTTGAGAGAATTCTGGAGAGCTATATTGATAACTTTCCCAAAAGCTGGCGGGCATTTATTGCTGCCATGTCAGTCTGGCTGTCAAAGAAGCTTTGGATAAAGGAGGTTATTAAAAATAA
>DJKW01000004.1:0-526 GCA_002434805.1 Patescibacteria group bacterium UBA6532 | reverse complement strand
AGATTTATTTCATAAACCATCATTTATCTCATGCTGCCAGTTCTTTTTTGGTTTCTCCATTTGATACATCTGCCATCTTAACGGTTGATGCTGTGGGGGAGTGGGCAACAGCTACTTTTGGAATAGGCAGGGGAAAGGATATTAAAATTTTAAAGGAAATCAATTGGCCTCATTCCCTGGGAATGCTTTACAGCGCATTTACCTATTATTTGGGCTTTAGAGTCAATGATGCTGAATACAAGGTAATGGGAGCTGCTCCATATGGCAAGCCAGTCTATACTGATTTGATTAAAAAAGAATTAATAGATATAAAAGAAGACGGCAGTTTTAAATTAAACTTAGATTATTTTGAGTATCCTTACGGGTTTAGAATGGTAAACAAGAAATTTGAAAATCTTTTTGGCGAGCCGCGCCGGACTCCAGAGAGCAAAATTGAACAGCGCCATTGGGATTTGGCTGCCAGCATTCAGGAGGTTACCAATGAAATTACGATAAAGATGGCAAACCATTTATATCGAGAGACAGG
>DJKW01000001.1:87984-148151 GCA_002434805.1 Patescibacteria group bacterium UBA6532 | reverse complement strand
CTTCAACGGGTAAGGAATTTTTATCCTTGAAGGTTGTTGGCATGGATTCGCCTCACTGTGCGATGATCGTTGAAAAAGCTATAAAAACCCTGCCTGGTATTGAAAAAGTCGAAGTAGATTATAGCAATGCTAGAGTCAAAGCTACTTTTGATCCGGGAAAAGTTAGTAATCTTCAAATTGAGAAAGTTATTGATGATTCAGGATATGAGGTAATAAAAGAAACTTCTGAGGCTAAAGATGTTTTAGAGTTAGAAAAAATTGAGCAAGAAAAAGAGATCTCTGTTTTAAAGAAAAAAGTTTTAGTTGGAGGAATTCTTTCAGTAATTATATTTTTAGGCAGTTTTCCCGAATGGCTTCCTTTTGTCCCTGAGTTTTTATCGAATTATTTCACTTTGTTTTTACTGGCAACGCCGGTTCAGTTTTGGATAGGGTCTAAGTTTTATCGGGGATTGCTAATTTTGGTAAAATATCGAACAGCAGACATGAATACCTTAATTGCCATAGGAACCTTATCTGCTTATCTTTATAGCTCGGCCGTAACTTTCTTTCCGGCATTTTTTCAATTTGCCGGCCAGACCCCTAAAGTCTATTTTGATACAGCAGCCCTTATTATTACTTTGATTTTATTCGGCAGATATCTTGAAATGATGGCTAAGGGACGGGTTTCCGAAGCCATTAAGAAGTTGATGAAATTGGGAGCTAAAACGGCAAGAGTAATCAAAGGAGGAGAAGAAAAAGAGATTCCCATAGAAGAAGTAAGGGTTGGAGATAAGATTTTAGTCAAACCTGGAGAAAAAATACCGGTTGACGGCCAAGTTTTAGACGGCAAATCTTCGGTTGACGAGTCTTTGGTGACGGGAGAATCAATGCCGGTTACTAAAGAAAAAGGCGCCAAAGTTATAGGATCAACAATAAATCTTTCAGGGGTTTTGACGTTTAGAGCCACTAAAGTCGGAAAAGAGACTTTATTGGCCCAGATAATTAAAATGGTGGAACAGGCTCAGGTCTCTAAAGCGCCCATTCAAAGATTAGCCGATAAGGTTTCTTCTTATTTTGTTCCAGTGGTCATTGTTATCGCCGTTTTAACATTTCTTGTCTGGTTCTTTTTTGGTCCCACCCCGGCTTTTACCTTTGCCCTAGTTAACTTTGTAGCCGTATTAATTATTGCTTGTCCTTGCGCTTTAGGGTTGGCAACCCCTCTAGCCATTATGGTTTCTACTGGCAAGGCGGCCCAAAAAGGAATATTAATCAAGGACGCTGGCAGCTTGGAAATCGCCCATAAGATAAAGACCATTATTCTTGATAAAACAGGAACCATAACCAAGGGTAAACCAGAGCTAACTGACATCATCTCCTTTAATAACAAAAACGAAGATGTCTTGAGGCTGGCGGCCAGTTTGGAGAAGTACTCTGAGCATCATTTGGCAAAACCAATTATTAAGGAAGCCAAAGCTAAAAAATTAGAATTATTTGAAGTAAAGAATTTTGAAGCTATTACCGGAAAGGGAGTAAAAGGATATTTAATATCAGGAGGAAGAGAAGTTTTTGGAGTTGTGGGCAATAGAGCTTTAGTAAAAGAATTGGCTGTTTCTTTGGAAGATGTTGAGGGAAGGATGGATAAATTAGAAAAAGAAGGAAAAACTGTGGTAGTATTGGTTATAGATAATAAAATAAGAGGGCTTTTGGCTATTGCCGACACCTTAAAAGATAAAGCACTTAAAACAATAAGCTCTTTAAAGAAAGAGGGCTTGGAAGTCTGGATGATTACCGGAGACAATGAAAGAGTGGCTCAAGCCATTGGCCAGCAGGTGGGAATAGAAAATATAATGGCCGGAGTTTTGCCTCAAGACAAAGCGGAAAAAGTGAAAGAGTTCCAGAAAAAAGGAAAGTTGGTAGCTATGGCCGGAGACGGTATTAACGATGCTCCTGCCCTAGCTCAAGCTGATTTGGGTATTGCCATGGGAGAGGGAACCGATATTGCCATGGAGTCAGCTGAAATTACTTTAATGAGAGGCGATCTAACCTTAATTCCTGAGGTAATCATTCTTTCCAGAAGAACCCTAACAATCATTAAACAAAACTTATTCTGGGCATTTTTCTATAATTCTGCCTTTATCCCGGTTGCCGCCGGAGTCTTATATCCATTTTTTGGAATTCTTCTTAACCCGATTTTTGCCGCCGTTGCCATGGTTTTTAGTTCTTTATCTGTAGTATTAAATTCTTTAAGGCTAAAGAGGGGATAAATACAATGACAACTTTATTTTTAATAATTTTAAGCACCTTCTTGATTTCTTTGACTTCTTTAGTCGGTGCTTTTGCTTTGTTCCTTAAAGAAAAACTTCTTAATAAAATTCTTTTGATCCTGGTGGCTTTTTCCGCCGGCGCCTTGATCGGCGGGGCTTTTTTACATTTGATACCAGAAGCTATTAATGGAGTCGGCGCCAAAGAGCCAGCGATTTTGAAGATATTTTTATACGTGATTTTTGGATTTTGCACCTTTTTTATATTAGAGCAGTTTATTAATTGGCATCACCATTCTGCCAAAACTTATTCAAAAGTGACGCCTTTTTCTTATTTAATTCTAATTAGCGGTAGTTTTCATAATTTTATCGACGGTTTGATTATTGCCGGCTCCTTTATAATCAGCATACCCACAGGGATAGCCGCTTCTTTGGCCGTGGGCATCCATGAAATTCCCCAGGAAATCGGTGATTTCGGAGTTTTGGTTCACGGCGGATTTGAAAAGAAAAAAGCTCTCCTTCTTAATTTCTTATCTGCTCTTACTTTGGTTCTTGGGGGAGTTGTGGGGTTTTTGCTATCTCAAAGATTAGAGGGGTCAATTGTCTTCTTACTGCCTTTTGCCGCTGGAAACTTTATCTATATAGCTTCTTCGGATTTAATCCCCGAGATCAAAGAAAAAGTGAGCACCAAAAGATCCTTAATCCATTTTTCAGTATTTTTACTGGGGATAGGATTAATGTGGCTGTTAAGAATTTATACTTGACTGGATTTTTCGCTTAAACTAAGGTAGTATAAAGGTGTGAAGAATTCTCCTTAAGGAGAAACATACTATAACCTAAAGGTCGATTATAGATTAATCTATTAGCTAATATTTAATATCTAAACTATGACTGAAGGTTATTGCGTAAAATGCAAAGCAAAAAGAGAAATGGTAGGTGCTAAAGAAGTGAGCATGAAAGGAAAAGGCGGGGCAAAAAGAAGAGCCATGACTGGAACCTGCCCAAAGTGCAGTACAAAGATGTTTAGAATTATGGGAAAGGCCTAGAAGGAAGTTCTGAAATGTCGACATTTCAAAATCAACTAAAAAGTCGCCGAAAAGGCGGCTTTTAGGTTTTAAATAAAACAGAGTGTTTTATTATTTAAAACACTCTGTTTGAAAACTTATTAAAGATCTTTAATAAGACCTTGATATTTTGATCTATTCTTCCAAAAATATTTTGCTCTATAATACAATTCCGAATGAGTACCTATCTTACCTGTCGCTATCCCTTCAAGATATTCATCTGATACAAAGTCCAGTAGACCCATTGATAGATATTCTTTCTCATATAACTTTGGCAGTTTTAATTCTTGGAATAGTTTAATAAATAATCTTCTGGCTATCCTTAATTCTCTAATTTCTTTTTCTAGCGATCTTTCTTCCTGATATCCTGATTTGTTTTCTATGTGAGAACGTAGAAGATGCATCAAGATTTCCTTTTGTATTTTTAAAAGTTCCATTTATATTCCTCTTTATTTATATTAATTTTTAATTTGATTCTGTCAAGATTTGTATTTTTTGAGCTTTTTTATTTTCCTGATATGCTAAAGAAGTAACCATGAGGAAGAATATCAAAAATTTTATTCTAGGAGCTTTGACTTTTCTCTTTTTTCTTAATATCTTAGCTTGGTCGGCTGTTTTTAATTTAAGCCAGTCCAAGTTTCTTGAAGTTAACTTTTTTTATATTGGCCAGGGAGACAGCATTTTTATTGAAACTCCCAATAAAGAGCAAATTTTAATTGACGGAGGGCCAGATTCAACTATTTTAGAGAAACTAGGAAAGGAAATGCCTTTTTGGGACAGATCTATTGATCTCGTTATTTTAACTCATCCAGAGCACGATCATATGGCCGGGTTAATTGAAGTTTTAAAGAGATATAAAGTAGATAATATTCTCTGGACCGGAGTTGTTCGGGATACGGCTGAATACCGAGAATGGCTGGAAGTTATTGAGAATGAGGGAGCTGAAATAAAAATTGCTCGGGCTGGCCAAAGAATAACGCTATTGAACTCAAATATAGATATTTTTTATCCATTTGAGAGTTTAGAGGGCCAAGAAAGCAAGAATAGCAATAATACTTCCATAGTTGCTCGTTTGGTCTTTGGGGAAAATTCATTTTTATTTACCGGTGATGCTATAAAATCAGTGGAGAGAAAACTCATTAAAGCTGAAATTAATATTGATTCTGATATTCTTAAAGCCGGGCATCACGGCAGCAAAACCTCCAGCGCCAAAGAGTTTATTGAAGCTGTCTCGCCGGAGATTGTTGTCATTTCAGTTGGTAAAGATAATAAATTTGATCACCCTCACCAGGAAACTTTAGATAATGTATCTGGCATTAAGGTTTTGAGGACAGATTTGATGGGGGATATAAAAATAATTAGCGATGGAATTCAATTAAATTATTTGCAAATTTTTAGGCAGGTGCTATAAATATAATATATGATGCATCCCAAAGAAGAAAAAACAGTTATTATAATTAAGCCCGACGGAGTAAAGCGGGGTTTGGTTGGCGAGATAGTTTCTAGGATTGAGAAAAGGGGATTGAAAATAATCGCTTTAGAAATGTTCCAGCCATCTAAAAAACAAATAGACGATCACTATCCAAAAGATGAGAAATGGATTAAGAGATTGGGAAGTAAAACCCTAAAGAACTATGAAGAATACGGCATTGATTCTAAAGACAAGAAAGAGTTTGGAACAGCAGATCCCACTGAGATAGGAAAGGCGGTTAGGAGCTGGCTCTTAGATTATATGACTTCAGGCCCCATGGTTAAAATGGTGGTCAGCGGGATTCACGCTGTAAATATGGTGAGAAAGATAGTTGGCTCCACCATGCCCGGCCAAGCAGAAATGGGAACCATTAGGGGTGATTTTTCAGTAGATGATGCTACGGCCGCCAATAGAGACAAGCGCAGTATTCATAATATAATCCACGCTTCCGAAAGCCCAGAGGAAGCTGAGCACGAGATTAACTTTTGGTTTGCTCCAGAAGAGATTCACGACTACAAGAGGGCGGAAGAGGATATAATGTTTTAATTTGTGATATAATAATATAAGGGTCCTGCTAGAGCTTTCTAGTTGATTCTGCGATTATCTTTTAAAGGGAGCCTTACATATGATTGGCTCGTGGGCTAGTCATGCGGGCACCCACTTAGTATTTTGCAGAAAAATCTCTAGGTAAGATATGTAGGACCCAACAAAAGCGCCCTTAAATTCATAGAAGGGCGTTTTTGAGAGACTTTATTATGAAAATTGTTTTAGTTCACTATCACGAAATTGCTTTAAAGGGGAGAAACCGCCCCATTTTTGTGGCAAAATTAAAAGATAATATTAAATTATCCTTAAAGGGCTTGGGATTAGAAAAGATTATACACAAAGAAAGCAGGATTTTTCTTTACTTTGGCAATTTAGATGGAAACTGGGATTTAATAAGAGGCAAGCTGAAAACCGTTTTTGGCATAGCCAATTTTTCTTTGGTTTTTACAACTTCCCTTGATTTAAAGAAATTAAAAATAGGGTTGAAAAAAGAAATCAGCAAAAAGAGCTTTAAAAGCTTTAGGATTACTTCTAAGAGGGCCAATAAAGAATTTTCCTTGAATTCAGAAGATCTCAACCGAAAGATCGGAGATTTTATCAGAAAGACAAGCAAAGCCAAAGTTAATCTTAAAGAGCCCGAATTCATTGTTTTTATAGAAGTCCTCTCAAAAGAAATTCTATTCTATTTCCAAAAGATTAAGGGGCCGGGAGGATTGCCGGTCGGCGTTAGCGGCAAAATGGTAAGCTTATTGTCTGGGGGCATTGATTCTCCAGTCGCTTCTTGGCGAATGATGAAAAGGGGATCTCAAGTTACATTTGTTCATTTTCACAGCTATCCCTATTTGAGCCGAGCTTCCCAAGATAAAGTTAAGGAATTAGTTAAGGTTTTAAATAAATATCAATATTCTTCTCGCCTTTATTTAGTTCCCTTTGGCGACATTCAACGCGAAGTTATGCTTAATATTCCTGCCCCTTACCGAGTTTTAATCTATAGACGATTAATGATTAAAATTGCCGAGCAGATCGCTGAAAAAGAAGAGGCTAAAGCTTTAATAACCGGAGAAAGCCTCGGTCAAGTTGCCTCCCAAACATTAGAGAATTTAGCAGTAATAGAGGATGCTTCTTCTTTGCCTATTTTTAGGCCGTTAATCGGCATGGACAAGGAAGAGATTATTTCCCAAGCCAAAGAAATTGATACATATAGTATTTCTATTATTCCTGACCAAGACTGCTGCCAGCTTTTTATACCAAAACACCCGAAAACCAAATCAAGGTTAAAAGAAATTAAAAAGATAGAGAGCAAATTAGATATTAAAGAACTTATCGCTAAAGGATTAAAGAAAGTTGAGACAAAAGAGTACCTTACAACTAATCTGGGACTAGTTGTGGAAAATTAAATTAAGCCTAGTTAGTAGTTGGTCGGGGCACTGGGACTCGAACCCAGAATCACACCCACCCCATGGGCGCATGTTGGCCATTACACTATGCCCCGCTGTCATTTTACTTTTCCCATCGCTTTGATGCATTTTGCGCAGGCCCGAACTTTTTTTCCAGAATCAATTAAACGGACCCATTGAAGATTGGGTTGTTTTCTTGTTTTAATAGTAGGATTGTATTTTCCTCTAAGCTTTTTTAAGCGCCAGCTCATTATTCCTTTTTTTTCGCAGATTGCGCATTGTTTTGCCATATGAGTTATCTTATCAAAGTTTTTGCTTGCGGGCAAGCCGTGTTATAGTAAAATCACTAAATTATGCCAATTATTGAAATCATTTTCTATTTTGCTATATTGCTTTTTTCTATAATTATTCATGAGGTTTCTCATGGAAGCGTGGCCTATGCTTTGGGAGATCCGACAGCAAAGTATGCCGGCCGTCTTACCTTAAACCCGATTCCGCACATTGATCCTTTCGGTTCAATTATCTTGCCGCTGATTTTAGCTATTCCTATTCTTCTTGGAGCACCAACAATTATTTTAGGCTGGGCAAAGCCAGTTCCCATCAATCCATATAATTTTAAAGATGCAAGGTGGGATAATGTTAAGGTAGCTCTGGCCGGCCCGGGATCAAATTTTCTCTTAGCCCTCTTTTTCGGCCTTCTCATCAGATTTCTTCCCTTACCAGTTCCTGTTCTATCAATTTTCAGCATTATTGTTATTTTAAATCTTTTATTGGCTATTTTTAACTTAATTCCTATTCCGCCTTTGGACGGCTCCCATCTCCTTTTTTCCCTTTTGCCGGAAAAATTCTGGAAATTAAAAGAAGCCCTTTCTCAATACGGACTTTTCATTCTGATTTTTTTCATCATTTATGGCCTACAATGGGTTTTTATAGGAGTATTCATTCTTTATTATCTAATCACCGGCCAGCCTCTTATTATTTAAGTTGACATTAATTTTTTAATCTGTTAAATTTATTATTGAAAGCGCTTAGCGCTTAATTATTTTTATATATGCCGACCATTCATCAATTAATGAAAAAAGGGAGGAAGAAAGCAAAAAAAAAGACGAAGTCACCGGCTTTGGCTTTTGGTTTTAATGTTTTAAAGAACCGGTCGAAAGAATATTCTTCCCCTTTTAAAAGAGGAGTTTGTTTAAAAGTTTTTACGACTACTCCCAAGAAACCGAATTCCGCCCTAAGAAAGGTAGCCAGAGTCCGGCTTACCAACGGAATGGAGGTGACAGCTTATATCCCCGGCGAGGGCCACAATTTGCAAGAGCACTCCGTTGTTATAATCCGGGGCGGAAGAGTAAAAGATTTGCCTGGAGTGAGATACCATATTGTAAGAGGAGTCTTAGACACAGGGGGAGTTGAGGGTCGAAAGCGAGAGAGATCAAAATACGGAACCAAACGAAAAAAATAATTATGGATCAAAAAAAGAGACAACAAGATAATATTCAGCCTGACCTCATTTACAACAGCACACTCGTTTCTAAGTTTATCAATCAGTTAATGAAAAAGGGCAAGAAAACCATAGTAAGGAAGATTCTCTACGGTGCTTTTGATATAATCAAAGAAAAAACAAAAAAAGAACCCTTAGAGGTTTTTGAATTAGCTATTGAAAATGTTTCACCCTTATTGGAAGTAAAATCAAAAAGGGTGGGAGGGGCAACTTATCAGGTTCCCACTCCGGTAAACAGCAAGAGGAAAATAAGCCTGGCTATTCGTTGGTTAATTGATGCCTCAAAGACTAAAAAAGGAAAACCAATGAAGGTAAAGCTGGCTGACGAGCTGATTGACGCTTCAAAAAATACAGGAGGAGCGGTGAGAAAGAAAGAAAATACCCACCGAATGGCTGAAGCCAACCGGGCTTTTGCCCATTTTTCCTGGTAAGGGATTAATAAACACATTATGCCAAGAAAATATCCTATTGAACGTTATCGTAATATTGGAATTATCGCTCATATTGATGCTGGTAAAACAACAATGACCGAGCGAGTTTTATTTTACACTGGAATTTCCCACAAAATTGGAGAAGTGCATGACGGGAAAGCAATCATGGACTGGATGGAGCAGGAAAGAGAGAGGGGAATTACCATTACAGCTGCAGCCACCACTTCTTTTTGGATACCCCAAGGCTTGTCTCGAGATAAAGCCAATGAATATCAAATAAATATTATTGATACTCCAGGCCACATAGATTTTACAGCCGAAGTCCAAAGATCTTTAAGGGTTTTAGACGGAGCCGTAGTTGTTTTTGACGGAGTAGCCGGCGTTGAGCCTCAATCAGAAACAGTTTGGTATCAAGCTGACAGATTCAAGGTTCCCAGGATTTGTTTTATTAATAAAATGGACAGAATGGGCGCTGATTTTGAAAAAAGTTTTAAGTCTATTTTAGAGAAACTTAGCCCTAATGCCATAGCTCTTCAATTACCCATTGGAGCTGAAGATAAATTTGAGGGAGTGATTGATCTTTTAGCCATGAAGGCTTTGAAATTTGACGGAGACTTTGGCCAGATTATCAAAGAAGAAGAAATCCCTTCTGATTTATTGGAAAAGGCCAAAGAGTGGAGAAATAAATTAGTGGAAAAGATTGTAGCTGAAGACGAAAAAATATTAGAGAAATATCTGGCCGGCAAAGAAATTTTAGTTCCTGAGTTAAAAGAAATATTAAGAAAAGCAACTATAAATTATAAATTAATTCCCGTATTTTGCGGATCAGCTCTTAAAAATAAGGGGGTTCAGCTTGTTTTAGACGGAGTAGTTCATTATCTTCCCAACCCTGTTGATCTTCCTCCAATTAAGGGGACTGATCCAAAAACCGGAAAAGAAATTGAAAGAAAGGCTGACGATAAAGAGCATTTTTCCGGTTTGGCTTTTAAAATTGCCACTGATTCTTATGTTGGCAGCTTAACCTATTTTAGAGTTTATTCCGGTCAATTAACAAAAGGTTCTTATTTATTAAACTCAACTTCAGGCGAAAAAGAAAGGGTGGGCCGAATTTTAAGGATGCATGCCCAAGAGCGTGAAGAAGTAGAAGAGCTTTTTGCCGGAGATATTGCCGCTAGCGTTGGTTTTAAATCTACTTCTACCGGCCATACTCTTTGCGACGAAGAACATCCAATTTTACTGGAAAAAATTACCTTTCCTGAGCCTGTTATTTCTATCAGGATAGAGCCTAAAACTAAAGCTGATCAGGAAAAGATGGGATTATCCTTAAAGAAATTAGCTGAAGAAGACCCAACTTTTAGGATAAAAAGCGATATTGAGACAGGAGAAACAATAATTTCCGGTATGGGAGAATTACATTTAGACATAATTACTGATAGAATGAGAAGGGAATTTAAAGTGGAAGCTAGTATTGGAAGGCCGCAAGTAGCTTATAAAGAAACAATATTAGAGGAAGCTGAAGCTGAAGGCAAGTATATCAAACAGTCTGGCGGCCGGGGACAATACGGGCATGTTTGGCTGCGAATTAATCCTAAAAAACGAGGAGAAGGATTTAAGTTTATTGATGAAATTAAAGGAGGCTCTATTCCTAAAGAATTTATTCCCGCTGTTAAAAAAGGAGTAAAAGAAGCTCTGGACAAGGGTGTTGTCGCTGGCTATCCAATGGTTGATATAGAGGTAACCCTTTATGACGGTTCATATCATGATGTAGATTCTTCAGAAGTTGCTTTTAAGATTGCAGGTTCCAAAGCCTTGCAAGCTGCTTCAAAAAGAGCAAAACCAGTTTTATTGGAACCAATAATGAAGTTAGAAGTAGTAATCCCGTCAGAATTCTTCGGAGATACTATTGGCGATCTTTCAGCCAGGCGTGGCAAGGTTGAAGAAACCAAAGATCGGATTAAAATGAAAGTTATTGAGGTTAAAGTTCCTCTAGCTCAGATGTTTGGCTACGCTACCGCTTTGAGAAGCATGACAGAAGGAAGAGGAACATTTACCATGGAATTTGACCGTTATGAAGAAGTGCCCAATAATATTGCTCAAGAAATTATTGAAGGTAAATTAAAATAATATGAATTTAGAAGAAATCAAAGAAATAATTAAAGCTGACGGAGGAAAAATTATCATTGTTGAAGACGGAGAACCAACATTAGTGATAATGAGTTTTGAGGATTATAAAGCAAAGCTGAAAAAACCTTCTCTTGATCCAAAGACAGAAGAAAAGAATAAAGCATCTAAAGACAAAAAGCCAACAGAAGAACTGACGCTTGAAGACCTTCCTGTTTAATGCTAGTATAAGGTTGACTTTATTTTGAAATTAAATATAATATATAATATATATAAAAGATAACCAAAAGAGTTTATTGAAGAATAGTTTCTTATCTTTTTAGGAAATTTTTTTAAAAAGCTAATAAGCTAAAATTCAGTAAGCTAAAAAGTTAGATTATGGCTGAGAAAGAAAAATTTGAGAGAGTGAAACCTCATGTCAATGTTGGTACCATCGGTCACGTTGACCACGGGAAAACCACTCTTACTGCCGCCATCCTTCATGTTTTGAAATTGAAGGGGTTAAAGGTAATGGATAAAAGCATTGACGAGATTGATTCTGCTCCAGAAGAGAAAGCTCGAGGATTAACTATTTCCGTTTCTCACTTGGAGTATGAAAGCGAAAAGCGGCATTATGCTCATATTGACGCTCCAGGTCACGCTGACTATATTAAAAACATGATTACAGGAGCTGCCCAAATGGACGGTGCTATTTTAGTAGTTTCAGCTCCAGACGGTCCAATGCCACAAACTAGGGAACACATCTTGTTAGCTAGACAGGTTGGCTTGCCATCAGTAGTTGTATTTTTAAATAAAGTTGATATGGTAGATGATCCAGAAATGATAACCCTTGTTGAGTCAGAAGTGAGAGAGCTTTTAAAGAAATACGATTATCCAGGAGATAAAACTCCGGTTATCAAAGGTTCTGCCTTAAAAGCTTTAGAGACAAAGTCAGGGGATGACGAAGCAGCCAAGCCTATTTTAGAGCTTGTTAAAGCTTTGGATGAATTCATACCAGAGCCCGTCAGAGAAGTTGATAAACCATTCTTAATGGCCATAGAGGACGTCTTTACTATTGAAGGAAGGGGAACGGTGGCAACAGGCAGAATTGACAGAGGAGTGGTCAAGTCAAATGAAGAAGTAGAATTAGTTGGACTCCGACCTACGGCTAAAACCACTGCGGTAAGCATTGAAATGTTTAATAAGATATTAGACGAGGGAAGAGCAGGAGATAATGTTGGAGTTTTGCTTCGAGGAGTGAAGAAAGAAGAAGTTGAAAGGGGACAGGTTTTAGCTAAACCCGGTTCCATCACACCTCATACTGAATTTGAAGCCGAGGTTTACGTTTTAGCCAAAGAAGAAGGAGGACGACACACTCCTTTCTTTACCGGATACAAACCCCAGTTTTACATTCGAACCACTGATGTTACCGGAGATGTAATTTTACCTAAAGGCACAGAAATGGTAATGCCAGGCGATACTGTTAATTTGACGATAAAATTAATAGGTCCTGTTGCCTTAGAAGAAAAGCAGAGATTTGCCATCAGAGAGGGTGGAAAAACAGTTGGAGCTGGTGTAATTACAAAAATCATTAAATGATTTAAATAAAGTTCTTTTAATATGCCGACAAAAAAGGCCGCAAAGAGCGAAACTGAATTTAAGTCCAAATTAAGGATAAAATTACGAGCTTACGATCATAAAGTGATTGATAATTCCGCTCGACAGATTGTGGAAACGGCTTTGCGTTTTGGATCTGAAGTTTTAGGTCCTGTTCCTTTGCCTACTGAAATTCGTAAATACACCGTCAATAGATCGACTTTTGTTCATAAAGACGCCAGAGAGCAGTTTGAGATGCGGGTCCACAAGAGATTGATTGAGATTAAAAATCCGACATCGCGAGTGATTGATGCCTTGACTAACTTGACCTTGCCGGCCGGCGTAGACATTGAGATTAAAATGTAAAAACATTGCCAATGAATAAATATATAATCTTAAATTAAGAATTTATTAAACAAGCAACTATCTTTTGTGATACCGGGTTAGTTGCCCGGTATTTCATTAGAGAAATTATTTGGAGGAATTTATGAAGTTTATCTTAGGCTTAAAATTAGGAATGTCACAGATTTTTGATGAAAAAGGCAAAGTTATTCCAATAACCTTGATTGAGGCTGGCCCTTGTTTTGTTACCCAGATAAAAACCAAAGAAAAAGATAAATATAATTCAATCCAAATCGGATTTGGCAATGCAAAAAAAGTAAGCCTGGCTTTAAAAGGACATTTAAAGAAAGCAAAGATAGAAAAATTAGTCTTTTTGAGAGAGTTTAAGAATGAAGAACTTAAAATTAATGATAAGGAATTAAAATTAGGGGATAAAATAGACGTCTCGGTTTTTAAAGAAAGAGATTTGATCAAAGTTTCAGGATTATCCAAAGGAAAAGGGTTTCAAGGAGTGGTTAAAAGATGGCATTTTGCCGGTAGGCCGGCTACCCACGGAACAAAGCATGAATTAAGGACTCCGGGATCTACAGGAGGGAGGTTTCCCCAAAGGGTCATTAAGGGAAGGAAAATGCCAGGAAGAATGGGTTCTGAAAGAGTTACGGTTAAAAATCTAAAAGTAATGAAAGTTGATCTTGAAAACAATGTTTTAGCGGTTAAAGGAGCTATACCTGGAGCTAAAGGAATCTTACTGGAAATCAGAGGATAAACAATATTATGCTTGTTAAAATGTACAACCAAAAAGGAGAAAACATTGGACAAACGAGGTTGCCCTCTGGGATTTTTGGCGTGAAGATGAATTCTGACTTAGTCCATCAGGTAGCGGTTTCCCAAATGGCAAACCGCAGAAGAATTATTGCTCATACTAAAGGAAGGGCTGAGGTTCGTGGTGGAGGTAAAAAGCCTTGGCGCCAAAAAGGGACGGGCAGGGCAAGGCACGGTTCCATAAGGTCTCCAATCTGGCGAGGAGGAGGAGTAACTTTCGGGCCAACCAAAGAAAGGGTTTTCAAGAAAACAATTCCGACAAAGATGAAGAGAAAAGCCTTGTTTATAGTTTTGTCGGCTAAAGCAAAAAATAATCTATTAATATTGTTAGATAAGTTAAATATAGAGAAAGCGAAGACAAAAGCTATGGCAGAGATTTTAAAAAAGCTTCCTTGCAAAGACAACAAAGCTTTGATTGTTTTATCTAAAATGGAGAAGAATACGATTTTATCTGCCAGAAATTTACCAAAATTGAAAACAATCCAAGCTAAGGATTTGAATATTTTGGACTTACTTTCTTTTAAATATTTGCTCATACCAAAAGATTCGATAAAAGTGATAGAAGAAACATTTTTGAAGTAACATGGCCTTATTTGATATTTTTAAAAAAAAGAAGGAAGAGACAAAAAAGCCTAAAAAGAAAGAGGTTAAAGTTAAAGCTGAAAAAAAACCAAAGGCTTTAGACAAGAAAAAATCAGATAAGGTTAAAAAAACTTCAGTTTCAAAAGAAAGAGCCCCTGGCTTTGCTTATAGAATTTTAAAACAACCACATATTACGGAAAAAGTAACTGATTTGGTCGGGAAAAATAAATACGTTTTTAGAGTCTGGCCTAATGCAAATAAGATAGAAATCAAGAGAGCTGTCCAGAATTTATACGGCGTAGGTGTTTTGAATGTAAGGATTGTAAATATTCCTCCAAAGAAAAGAAAGCTGGGCAAGATAGAGGGTCAGAGAAAGGGGTATAAGAAAGCCATAGTTAAAGTAAAAGAAGGGCAAAAGATTGAATTAATGCCAAGATAATCATTATGAAAAAACAAAAACCAACTACACCGGGAAGAAGACATGCTATAAAGGAAGATTTTTCTATCTTGACTAAAAAAGAGCCGGAAAAGACCCTTCTTTTAAAGTTGCAAAAAAGAGCCGGCAGGGCTAAGAGCGGCAGAATTACAGTCAGGCATCAAGGAGGGGGAGCAAGCAAGATGTATCGAATAATAGACTTCGGCCAGGAAAAATTAGATGTTTTAGCAAAAGTTATCGCTTTGGAATACGATCCCAATCGTACCGCTTTCATTGTTCTTTTAGAGTACAAAGACGGAGAAAAGAGATACCGAATTGCCCCTCATGGTTTAAAGGTTGGAGATGAAGTTATTTGTGCAGATAAAGCGGAAATTAAGATTGGAAACAGGATAAAATTAAAAAATATTACCATCGGAACCGTAATTTGCAATATTGAATTAGAGATTGGCCTCGGAGGAAAATTAGCAAGGGGAGCTGGGACATCAGCCAAGGTTTTAGCCCAGGAAGGCAAGTACACCCATTTGGAAATGCCGTCAAAAGAGGTCAGGATATTATTAAATAATTGCTTTGCTACCATTGGAGCCGTTTCCCGGCCAGAACATAAATATATAAGGGTGGGGAAAGCCGGCAGGACCCGCCATAGGGGAAAAAGGCCGCATGTTAGGGGAACAGCCATGAATCCTCCTGATCACCCTCATGGTGGAGGAGAAGGAAGGTCGCCTATCGGCATGCCCAGTCCAAAGACCCCCTGGGGAAAGAAAGCTTTAGGGGTAAAAACGAGGAAAAAGAAGTGGACAGATAAATATATAATTCAAAGAAGAAAAAAGAAATCATAAATTTATGGCAAGATCACTAAAAAAAGGACCATATATGTCAGGGAGGTTGTTGGAGAAGATAAAGAAGCTGAAACCCGGAGAAAAAACCATTATTAAAACTTGGTGCAGAGCCTGCACCATCAGTCCTGAGATGGTTGGTTTTACTTTCGGCGTTCATAACGGAAAAGAGTTTATTCCCGTTAGCATTGACGAATCCATGGTAGGCCACAGATTAGGTGAGTTTTCTCCAACGACAAAATTTGGAAGGCATGGAGGAAGAATGCAAAAGGAATTAGAAACAAAAGAGGCTGAAAAAGAATCAGAAAAAATTACCAAAGAAGAATAAATTTATGCCTATTACTGCCAAACTTAGACGTCTGCGTATTGCTCCGAGAAAGGTTAGATTGGTTGTTGATCTTATTCGGGGGAAGTCAGTTGAGGAAGCTCAAACTATTTTGAATTTTACCGTCAAAAAAGCTGTTTTGCCTGTTTCAAAGCTTTTAAAATCAGCTGTAGCGAATGCCAAGGTTCAAAAATTAGACGAGAACAATCTTTATATTTCCAAGATTACTGTTGACGAAGGCCAAAAGCTCAAAAGGTGGATGCCCAGAGCTCGCGGTCAAGCTTACGAAATCCAGAAGAAAACCGTTCATATTACTTTAATCCTTGATGAAATTAAGAAAGGGAAAAGAATAAAAACAAAGAAAACCAAAGATTCAAAAGAAGTTAAAAGAGCGGAAAAGGCAAAGGAGCCTAAAAAAGAAGATAGGCCAGAGGGAGCAAAGCCGGAATCTAGAATTGAGAGGGGATTTCCCAAAGTCGAAAAAGGAGTAAAAAGAATATTTAGAAGAAAATCTTTCTAAAAATCTATGGCTCATAAAGTTCACCCAAAATCATATAGGCTCAAAAGATCTGCTGATTGGGATTCAAGATGGATGAGCAAAAAAAATCTTCGCAATTATCTGCAAGAGGATTTTGTAATTAGGGAATTTTTAAATAATAGATTAAAGGAGGCGGCAGTAAAAAGCGTTGAGATTGAAAGATTCCCAGTTAAAGTAAATATTATCATTAATACCGCCCGGCCCGGACTTATCATTGGCCGGGGGGGCCAAGGAGTGCAGGAGCTTGAGAAAGCTTTAAAGAAAGAGATTTTAAGACAGAAATTATCTACAGTAAAGAATTTATCCCGCCGGGAATTCAAGATTGAAATTAAAGAAGTAAAGAATCCCTGGACTGAAGCCAGTATAGTTGCCCAATGGATGGCTCAGCAAATAGAAAAGAGATTGCCCCACAGGAGAGTGCTTAAGCAAACCTTAGATAAGGTTATAACCAATAAAGACGTTAAGGGCGTAAGATTAGAGGTGTCGGGCAGATTGGGAGGGTCTGAATTTTCAAGGTCAGAGAAATTACTGAAAGGCCGTCTTCCTCGTCAAACTTTGAGGTCAATCATAGATTATGGCACTGCTCAAGCTTATTGCACCTATGGAGTGATAGGTATAAAGGTATGGATTTATAAAGGTGAAAGATTCTAAACCTTATGTTAATTCCAAAAAAAGTAAAACATAGAAAATGGCGGAGATGGCGTTCAAAAGGAGTTGAAACTCGGGGAACAGAACTTGTTTTTGGGGCGTTTGGTTTAAAGTCTTTGGGAACTAAATGGATTACCGCCCGCCAAATTGAAGCATCAAGACACGCTATCATTAGATATTTAAAGAAGGGAGGCAAGCTCTGGATTAGGATTTTTCCCGATAAACCCGTTACCAGAAAGGGCACTGAAGTTCCCATGGGAGGAGGAAAAGGAGCAGTTGACCACTACGTCTTTCCTATAAAGCCCGGCAGAATTCTTTTTGAGTTAGAAGGCATACCAGAAGATCAGGCTCGCGAAGCTTTTCAGAGAGCGTCTGATAAACTGCCGATTAAGACCAAATTCATAAAAAGAGCTTGATTTCTTATCGTATAGATATATAATATTGAATTAAGAAAATAATAAAATGAAAACAAAAGAATTAAATAAAAAGCCAAAATTAGAGTTGCAAAGAACTTTAGCTGAAAAGAGGGAGCGCTTAAGAGCTTTAAGGTTTAATTTGGCTTCAGGCAAGGTAAAAAATGTTAAAGAAGTTAGGAAGATAAAAAAGGATATTGCCAGGATTCTTACAACTAAAAACCAATAAAATCATATGCCAAAACACCAATTAAAAGGTATAATTATTTCTAATAAAATGGAAAAGACAGTGGTAGTGAAAGTAGAGCTGATAAAGGAACATCCAAAGTACAAGAGAAGATTTAAAATCCACAAAAAATACAAATCCCACTTAGATTCGGGAGATTATAAAGTTGGAGATAAAGTTATTATTGAAGAGTGCCGGCCAATAAGCAAAGAAAAACATTGGCGGGTAATTAGTAAAGCTTAAAGATATGATTCAACCAAGAACAATGCTAAAAGTAGTTGACAATACCGGAGCCAAAGAGGTTCAGTGTTTTCATGTTTTAGGAGGAACTCGGAGGCGTTATGCTCAACTCGGAGATGTTATCGTAGCTTCAGTGAAGAAAGCTGAACCAAGGAAAGCAGTAAAGAAGCACGAAGTTGTTAGAGCCGTGGTCGTAAGACAAAAGAAAGCCTCTCGAAGGCAGAACGGAATATATATTCGTTTTGATGATAACGCAGTCGTTATTTTGGACGGGAAAACCAAAGAGCCGAAAGGAGGAAGAATCACAGGTCCCGTTGCAAAAGAAGTCAAAGAAAAAGGATTTGATAAAATAGCTACGATTGCCGAAGAATTAATATAATTTATGAAAATACACAAAGGCGACCAAGTTTTAATAATGAAAGGAAAGGATCGTGGAAAGAAAGGAAAGATTTTACAAGCTTTCCCGAAAGAAAAGCGGATTTTGGTGGAAAACGTTAATTTAAGAAAAAAGCATGTTCGGCCGAAAAAAAGCGGAGAAAAAGGACAGATTATAGAAATTCCTCTATCAATTGATGTTTCCAATGTTAAGCTAATTTGTTCAAAGTGCGGAAAGCCCAGCAAGGTAGGATATAAGATCGGCAAAGGAAAGAAATATAGAATATGCAAAAAGTGCGGCCAGAATATATAATAATCAAAAAAGGCAAATTTTATGCTTTCATTAAAAGAAAAATACAATAAAGAAATTAAGCCGGCTTTAAAAGAAAAGTTCGGTTACAAAAGCAATATGGCCGTTCCCCAGATTGAAAAAGTGGTGGTCAACACCAGTTTTGGCAAATTTATTGTTGGAAAAAGCAAAGAAGAGCAGAAAAAGATTCAAGAATCTACCTTAAACGATCTTAGCCTAATCACTGGCCAGAGACCGGTTTTAACTCTGGCTAAGAAATCAATCGCCGGTTTTAAGATTCGTCAAGGCATGCCTGTTGGAGTAAGGATTACCTTAAGAGGAAAAAAGATGTATGATTTCTTAGAGAGGGTAATAAACATAGATCTTCCCCGGTCTCGTGATTTTCAAGGAGTTGATCCGAATTCTTTTGACTCAGCCGGGAATTTAACCATTGCTATAAAAGAACATATTGTTTTTCCGGAAATTTCCCCGGAAAAAGTTAAAAACATCTTCGGTTTTGAAATTACTATTGTTACTACCGCTAAAAATAAAGAAGAGGGTTTGGAGTTAATAAAATTACTTGGATTTCCAATAAAAAGATAATATGGCAACAAAAGCCCAGGTTGTAAAATCAAATAAAAAACCAAAATTTACAAGTCGAATTGTCAGACGCTGTTTTAAATGCGGCAGAAAGCGGGCATATATGAGAGAGTTTGGATTATGCCGAATTTGCTTTAGGGAGATGGCTAATAAAGGATTAATACCAGGCGTTAGAAAATCATCATGGTAGATCCAATAACAGACATGCTCAATCGAATAAGAAATGCAAAAGCCTTGTTAAAACCACAGGTTTCTTTTCCCTTTTCTAAATTGAAATACGAAATCTCTAGAATTTTAGAAAAAGAAGGGTTTATTGAAAGCGTTGAAGAAAAAGGCAAAAAAGCAAAAAAGACAATTAAGATTACCTTAAAATATGACGACAAAGAATCTGCCATTACCGGCCTGAAAAGAGTTTCAAGGCCCGGCCAAAGAATTTATTCATCTTCAAATAAAATTAAGAGAGTAAGAAGGGGATATGGCATAACGATAATTTCTACTTCCAAAGGACTGATGACAGATAAAAAAGCGAAGAGAGAGAAATTAGGAGGCGAAGTATTGTGTCAAATATGGTAAATTTTTTAAAATATTTATGTCTCGTATAGGAAAAAAACCAATATTAATACCTGAAGGCCTTGAAGTAAAAATAGACGGTTCAAAGCTGATAGTCAAAGGTCCCAAAGGAGAACTTTCTCAAGACATTCTTCCTGAGATTTTGGTTAAGGTTGAGAATAAAGAAATTAAAGTTTTTCCTAGAGCAACCTCTGTTCGTAGTCAGAAATCTAAAAAAGTTAAAGCTTTTTGGGGATTAACTAGGGCTTTGATTGCCAATATGGTAAAAGGGGTTAAAGAAGGATATGAGAAAAAGTTAGAAATTCAAGGCATAGGCTACAAGGCTGCCTTAGAAGGAGAGAATTTAGTTCTGCAAATTGGCTTCACTCATCCCGTTAAGATAAAGACTCCAGAGAGTATAAAATTCGTGGTAGAAAAAAATATCATTACAGTCTCTGGAATTGACAAAGAATTGGTCGGGCAAATTACAGCTAAAATAAGACAAGTTCGCCCGCCTGAGCCATATAAAGGAAAAGGGATAAGATATCTTGGTGAGCATGTGAGAAGGAAAGAAGGAAAGAAAGCTGCCACTACGACCGAAGCTTAATATTAAATTTTATGAAATCAAAGATTAAACAAGAAAAGAGAAATAGGCGACGCAAGCGCACAAAAGCAAAAACATTCGGCACAGCTAAAAAGCCGCGGCTTTGCGTTTTCAGATCGGCAAAACATATTTACGCCCAGTTGGTAGATGACGATAAAGGAAGCATTCTTGCTGCAGCTAATGATCAGAAGATAGGAAAATTATCCTCTAAAGTTATTTCTCAGCCAAAGAGAGACAAAGAAAAAAAGGAAGAGAAGGTGTCTATAAAAGGAAAGATAGTCAGGGCTTTTAAAGTAGGAGAATTGATTGCCGAAAAAGCGGAAAAGAAAAAGATTAAAGACGTGGTCTTTGACAGGTCAGGATACAAGTATCACGGTCGAGTAAAAGCTTTGGCTGAAGGAGCGAGAGAAGGAGGATTAAAGTTTTAAAATACATGATTAAAAGAAATTTTTTCAAAAATAGAGGAAGAAGCGATAAGCCAAAAGATGAATTTGATTCTAAGCTTTTAGATTTAGCTAGAGTTTCTCGGATGTCAGCTGGAGGCCGGAGATTTAGGTTCCGAGCAACCATGGTTGTGGGAAATAAATCCGGAAAAGTTGGTATTGGCGTAGCCAAGGGGTTAGATGTTGCTCAAGCCATAGGAAAAGCGACCAGAATAGCCAAAAAGAACTTAATTTCAGTCCCTATTATAAATGATACTATTCCCCACGAAGTTTATACCAAACTTGGCCCCGCTCGAGTTTTACTCCGTCCTCAAAGAAAGGGAAGAGGTTTGGTCGCCGGCGGTACCGTAAGGGTGATTTGCGCTTTGGCCGGAATAAAGAATATTTCTTCAAAAATTATAGGAAGAACGGGAAATAAATTAAATAATGCCAAAGCTACTATCGAAGCTTTGAAAAAACTTAAGTTAAAAAAACAAAATGCAGCTCCATCAAATAAAACCACTTCATAAATTAAAGAAACGGAAAAGAGTTGGCCGTGGAGGCAAACGAGGTACTTATTCTGGACGAGGAATGAAGGGCCAAAAATCAAGATCGGGCAGAAGATTACCGCCCGCTATTCGTGGATTGATTAAAAGATATCCTAAATTAAGAGGATATAGGTTTAAATCTATCAAGGAAAAAATAGCAATAGTCAGCATTGGTGTTATTGAAAAAAAGTTCAAGTCAGGCGAAACCATAAATCCCCAAGTATTGCTGAAAAAGGAAATAATCCGTAAAATAAAAGGGAAGGTACCTTCGGTGAAGATTTTAGGAAAAGAGAAGCTGACAAAAAAGGTGATAATTGAAGATTGTGAGATTTCAAAGGGCGCCAAAGAAATAATTGAAAAAGCAGGAGGCACTATAAAAAACTCAACCACAAAAACTTAAAGAGACATGGTTTTATTAGGTCCAATCATTCAAGTATTTAAAATCCGGGATTTGCGAACTAAAATCCTCTTTGTTTTAGGGGTTTTTGCTATTTTTAGAATAATGGCTAATATACCCATTCCTGGGATAGATATCGCCAACTTAAAGTCTTTTTTCGATCAATTTCAAATTTTCGGTCTTTTAAATATGTTTACTGGAGGGGCTTTAGACAACCTTTCCATTATGATGTTGGGATTGGGACCATATATTACTTCTGTCATTATTTTACAGCTTTTAACCATGATTTTCCCCCAGTTAGAGCAACTTTATAAAGAAGAGGGGGAGCAGGGCCGCCAGAAATTCAATCAATACGGAAGAATGCTAACTCTTCCTTTAGCCACACTCCAGGGCTATGGAATGTTGACTTTACTCCAAAGACAAGGCGTTATTGGAGTCTTATCTTTAGAA
Source organism: Patescibacteria group bacterium UBA6532 (assembly GCA_002434805.1). Classification (GTDB taxonomy): domain Bacteria; phylum Patescibacteriota; class Minisyncoccia; order Minisyncoccales; family UBA6532; genus UBA6532. The sequence goes on along the minus strand of DJKW01000001.1, from coordinate 126,166 downwards.
GTTCTTATTGCTTCGCTTTTAACTATTGCGGCCGGAGCCCTGTTTTTAATGTGGCTTGGAGAATTAATTTCAGAAAGGGGGATTGGCAATGGAGTTTCCCTTTTGATTTTTGCTGGAATTATCGCTGATTTTCCCAACAATATCCGCCAGATGTTCTTTACTTATGAACCATCTCGGCTTCCCGCCTATCTGGCTTTTTTTGTAATGGTCTTTTTGATTATTGCCGGGGTAGTGATGATTAACGAGGCGAGGCGGAATATACCGGTTTCCTATGCCAAAAGGGTTAAGGGGATGAAAATGTACGGCGGAGTTTCCACTTATCTGCCTTTAAATATTAATCCAGCAGGAGTAATCCCTATAATTTTTGCCTTATCTGTTTTGCTTTTTCCGGGAATGATGGCTTCTTTTTTGGCCGGCGTCGGGGGCCCTATTGGTAATTTTGCCCAAGGTTTAGCTAACTTTCTCCAAAACCCCTGGGTTAACGGAATTTTCTACTTTATCTTAGTGGTTCTTTTCACTTTCTTTTACACTGCTGTCACTTTTGACCCAAAAACCATTTCTTCTAATTTGCAAAAAATGGGCGGGTTTGTTCCGGGGATCAGGCCGGGAACGCCGACAGCCAATTTTTTATCTTATGTTCTTAACCGCATCTTATTGGTTGGCGCTTTATCTTTAGGAACGGTTGCTGTTTTGCCTTCTATTGTTGGAGGGATAACCGGAGTAATGGTTTTCCAGTTCTTAATAGGAGGAACGGCTTTATTAATTATCGTTAGCGTAGTTTTGGAAACCATGAGGCAGATTAAAGCTCAGCTCCAAATGAGAGAATATGAAACCTTTTAATCAAAAGCAAATTATTATTCTTATTGGTCCTCCGGGTGCTGGCAAAGGAACGCAGGCCGAGCTTTTAGCTGATAAGATTAGTTTATATTATCTTGAAACAAGTAAAATTATTGAAGCTAATATTATGAAGGCAAAGGAGGGGGACTATGAAGAGGTAGGTGGCAAAAAGTATTTTATGGTTGAAGAGAGGAATCGATGGAAAAGCGGAAAGCTTAATACTCCGGAAGTGGTAACCTTTTGGCTGAATGAGAAGATAAGAGAGTTATCAAAGGAAGGGAAAGGGATTATTATGGCAGGTTCTCCAAGAACTTTATATGAAGCAGAAAATGAGGCTCCGGTTCTAAAAAAAGAGTACGGCCTTAAAAATATTAAGGTGGTTTTAATTAATCTTTCAGCAGAACAATCAATATTTAGAAATTCTCACCGCCGATTATGCCAGTTAATGCGCCACCCCATCCTTTATACTAAAGAAACAAAAAATTTAACCATTTGCCCGCTGGACGGATCAAAGTTGGTGAGAAGAGAGGGCCTAGACGACCCAGAAACCATAACGGTGAGATTAAAAGAGTATGAGAATCGAACCCTGCCCTTGGTTGATTATTTAAAAAAAGAAAGCTTTGACGTAAAAGAGGTCAATGGGGAGCAGTCAGTGGCCGATGTTTTCAAAGACATTTTGAAAGCCATAAAATGATCAGTATAAAATCAAAAAAAGAAATAGAGACAATAAAAGAAGGTGGTAAGATTCTGGCTGAAGTTATGCAAAAATTAGAAAAGATGGTAAAGCCGGGAGTGACCACCAAAGAATTAGACAAGGTCGCTGAAGGCCTTGTTTTAAGGTCTGGAGCTAAATGTTCTTTTAAGGGTTATAAAGGTTATCCGGCTTGTTTGTGCACTTCAATTAATGAAGGGGTTGTTCACGCTCTTCCTTCTGAGAGTCAACTAAAAGATGGAGATATTATTTCTCTTGATTTGGGAATTTTATACAAGAAATTCCATACTGATATGGCATTAACCTTAGCCGTGGGAAAAGTGAGTCCAGAGAGTGTAAGGTTGATCCGGGTAACAAAAAAAGCTCTCAAAAGAGGGATAAAAAAGACAAGGCCTGGCAATACTTTGGGTGATATTGGAAATACCATTCAGAGAGCAATAGAATCTCAAGGGTTTAAGGTAATTCAAGGTCTTTGCGGCCATGGAATTGGCAGAGAGCTTCACGAAGACCCCCAGATTTTAAATTTCGGGAAGCGTCACAAAGGGGAAGAAATCAAAGAAGGCATGGTTTTTTGTTTGGAGCCCATGGTAGCGATCGGAGATTATAATATAAAGAAAAGCGCTGATGGTTATGGTCTTGAGACAGCAGACGGTTCTTTATCTGCCCACTTTGAGCATACAATAGCTGTGACCAAAACCGGCTGCCAGATATTGACAAGTTTAGAGTAATAACTAAGATAGAGGAGGAAGAAAGAAGTTGGAAAATACAGATAAATGTCCTGTTTGCGGAGGAGATATGAAACTAGAAATGCATACAGATATCAGCTACCGGCAGTGTTCTGCTGACCCAACTCATCGAATGAGCTTAACTGAATACTCAGACCTTGCTCACAATATACAAACATTAGAAGAAATTAAAAAAACTATGGAGAAAAGAGTGGTAATTCTCCAAGTACAATTAAATGCCTAAGGGTCTTCATAGACCCTTTTTTATTATAAAGAGTCAACTAATCGCCCTTTTTAAATTTCTTAATTTAAGATAAAATGAAATAATATATGCCATTTCATTTTTCACCAATTAACTTTATTCATTATTACCTAAAAAGAGAAGCAACCCAGTTTTTCACTAGTATTGCTATTCGCTACTTGGGTTTGGGAATGGTTTTGATTTTTGAACCCATTTATATTTATCTTTATTTCGGAAGATCTATTCCTCTAACCCTTTTATTTATTGGATCCATTCACGGGCTTTTTGCCTTGTTGGTAGTTTTTGGTGGAAAATTAATATCTAAGATTGGTTTAAGGCATGCCATGCTTTTTTCTAACTTTTTCATTTTTGGATATTATCTCAGTTTGTTTTTTATAAATATTTCCATTTTCTTTGTTCCTTTAGCTATTTTACTAAAAAGTATTGGGTTTACTTTATTTTGGCCGGCTTTTCATATTGATTTTGCCCGTTTTTCAAAGAAAGATCATCGAGGTCTCCAGGTTGGAAAATTAAATATTGCTGTTTTAATCCCTACCATCTTCAGCCCTATCATCGGGGGTGCGGTCTTAGCGGTTTTTGGTTATTCGGTTTTGTTTACTATAGTTTTAATAATCCTTTTAATATCAGCTATTCCTCTTTTTCTTTCCAAAGACCATCAGGAACTTTATACAGATTCCTATCACAAGGCCTGGGGAAGAATGTTTAAAAAAATAAACTTCAGAAACGATTTAGCCTTGATTTCCAATAGTTTGGAGTTATCAATAAATGCTTATCTTTGGCCGTTGTTTATGTTTGTCATGGCCATTGGATACGGGACAATTGGTGGAATTATTTCTTTTTCTTTGGCGATAACAGCAATTTTTTCTTTCTATGCCGGAAAGATTGCAGACAGCGCTTTCCGATCGAGACTTTTAAAGACGGGATCTGTTTTAACTTCAATATCCTGGGTAATGAAGTATTTTGTTTTAACTCCTTTTGACGCTTTTTTAACTCATGCTCTTTACAGGATTTCCCGGACTTTAGCCGGTATTCCCTTTAGTTCTACATTTTATGATATTGCTGCGGCAAAAGAAGAGGAAGCAGATGAATTTATAATTTATCGAGAGATAATTCATAATATTTCCCGAATGTTTTTCTTATTTTTATTGGCCGGAGTATTTTTAGTTTTTCCAAAAATTAACTCTTTCTTTTTGGTTGCTGCCGTATTATCTTTAGGCCTTATGTTTTTAGGAGATCAAACTAAACCCGATAAGAAATAAAATGAATTTAGATTTTTACCTTTTTCAACAAATTAATGGTCTGGCCGGACAATATTTTTGGTTGGATTCTACTGCTATTTTTTTAGCTAAATATTTTAGCTATATCTTAGGAGCTGCCGTCTTTTCATTGTTATTAATCAATAAAAGAAAATATTTAAGGATGGTTGTTTTAGGAATGCTTTCAGGTATTTTAGCCAGGTTTGGGGTGGTTGAATTAATTCGCTTCTTTTTTCCCAGAGGAAGGCCATTTATTGAAAACCACGTTAATTTATTAATAGATAAAGTGGACCAACAGTCTTTTCCTTCAGGCCACGCTGCCTTTTTCTTTGCTTTGAGCACCATTGTTTATTTTTATAATAAAAAAGCCGGCCTTTTATTCTTTTTAGCCAGTTTTTTGATCTCAATTTCCAGGGTTTTTGTGGGCATCCATTGGCCTTTGGACATAGTGGCCGGGGCTGTTGTCGGAGTTTTAGTTGGAACTTTGGTATTAAAAGCTTATTTTCAGACAGACTATTTTAAATGGCTTAAGCTTTAGCTTTATCCCTGTCTTTATATTATAATAATATAAATAATACCTTTATGAAGCTTTGTAGCGCTTGTCTATTGGGAATAAAATCTCGATATGACGGCAAAGACAAGCTAGATAGGAAGGTTATCGCTTTATCCAAAAAGGAAACTCTAATTCCGATTTGCCCGGAGCAATTAGGTGGTTTACCGATACCTCGAGAACCCGCAGAATGTAAGGGAACAAAGGTTTTTACAAAATCAGGAAATGATGTTACTGAAAATTTTATAAAAGGGGCAAAAGAGGTGTTAAAGTTAGCAAAATTGTTTGGCATTAAAGAGGCAATTTTTAAACAAAAGAGTCCTTCTTGCGGATGTGAAAAAATTTATGACGGAAGTTTTTCTGGTAAAATAATCAAGGGAGACGGTATTACAACCGCCCTATTAAAAAGAAACGGAATTAAGGTTATTTCCGAAGAGGAGTTATAGTTTTTATGGCTAATATAAATACAGATAAAATCGTTAATTTTCTATTTGAGATTGCCAGCTTAAGACGGCTAACAAGGTCTCATCGTCAGGTAATTCAAGAAGTCAGCGATAATATTTCTGACCATAGTTTTCGGGTTGCCGTTATTGGTATGATTTTAGCTGAAAGCGAAAAGTGCGATATAAATAAAGTTTTAAAAATGTGCTTATTCCACGATATTGTTGAAGCCAGGACTGGTGACGCAAATTATATTAACAAGATATATGTTGATTTACATGAAAAAGAAGCAAGAGAAGATCAGATGGTTGGACTGCCTATTGCCAGAGAGATGTTAAAAATCCTTGAAGAATACGAAGAACGTAAAAGTAAGGAAGCCATTATTGCTAAAGATGCTGACGTTTTAGATCAGATGATTCTTGAGCAAGAGTATTTTTATAAAGATAAGAAAAATAGAAAAATATGGCAGAATCATAAAGTATATGTCCCAAAGACCAAATCTGCCAAGAAATTAGCCGAGAAAATAATGAAGTCAAATCCTTTAGAATGGGTTTATCAATTAGCTGAAGAAAAGAACGGCATAAAAATTAAACGCGAATATTAAAAATATTATGAAATACAATAAAGAACAATATATCTGGGGTTTATTAAGGCTGGCAATGGGCTGGCTTTTTTTATGGGCTTTTTTTGATAAATTATTTGGGTTAGGTTTTGCTACATCTCCCGATAATGCCTGGTTGGCGGGAGCTTCTCCAACCTTTGGCTTTTTAAAGTTTGCTACCCAGGGACCTTTTGCTTTTTTATATCAAAGCCTTGCTGGCAATGTTTTAGTTGATTGGCTGTTTATGCTGGGGCTTTTGTTTGTCGGAGTTACTCTCACTTTGGGCATTTTAGTAAGGCTGGGAGGGTATTTAGGCCTATTGTTAATGTTTTTTATATACACGGCTGGCTTTTTACCTCCAGAGCACAACCCTTTCTTGGATGAGCATGTAATTTACGCCATCATCATAATAGGTTTCATAGTGGTAAAACCCGGTTCTTTTCTTGGTCTTGGAGAATGGTGGTCTAAGACAAAATTAGTCAATAAATATCAGTTTTTAGAGTAAGGATTATGATTTTGGGCACAGATAAGTTATTAGAGTTAATAAAAAGACAAAACCTCATAGAGGGTTTAGATGATAAAGAAATTAATATAGAAGGATGCGGCATAGATTTGAGAATAGGTGAGATTTACGAAATAAAAAAGGGAAAAGGTTTTATTTATAAAAATACCAGAAAAACTCCAGAGTACAAGCTCGTTGCTAAATTCAGAAAAGGGAAAAGCAAGAAGATAAAATTAAATCCGGGAAAATTCTATATTGCAAAGACAATAGAAAAAATAAATACCCCAAAGAACCTCTTTGGAGTTTTTATACCCCGCGGCACATTTTTTGCTAACGGAATTTTAGTTCTTGGCTTTCGGGTTGATCCGGGATACAAAGGAAGCTTTAGATTTCACTTAATTAATCTGGCTGGCAATAATTTTGAGATAGAAATGGGAGCGAGAATTGCTAATATGATTTTTTTTCGAGTTGATGGAAAAACCAATCTTTACAAAGGCCAGTGGCAGGGAGGCAGAGCTTTTATCAGAAAGGAAGAGAAACAGACCAAGCAAAACTAAACTAAGTTTAGTTCTAAACAAAAACGTCCACCCAGCCGCTTTTTTTGTGCCGCGGGAGGGAGTCGAACCCTCAAGGACCAAAGTCCATGGGTTTTTGAGACCCACGTGTATACCAGTTCCACCACCGCGGCTCGATTTCAATTTTATCAATTTTTTACTTAATGGTCAAAAATATAAAACTAGGTTAAGAAATTTTCTTAACTTCCAATACCCCTTTGATTTCTTTTATTTGGCTGAAGAGTTTTTTCAATTCCTCTAAACCGGAAATCTCAACCTCTATTGCAATGAGTACGGATTTTCCCGATGGCAGGAATTCAGCATGGAACTCAAGAATATTAACCTTCATTGTACTGATAGTAAAAGAAACATCTTTTAAGAGGCCAACCCGGTCTTTAGCTGTTATTTCAAGATTTATCTGGTAAGGTGCTTCTTTTTCTTTCAACCAAGAGGCTTCAATGACTTTTCTCGGCCACTTTTTCTTAGCTCTTTTTAAGTTATCACAATCGCTTCGATGGACGGTAGCCCCTTGATTTAGGGTAATATAAGCTTGGATTTTATCATTGATTTTGGGAAGACAGCATTTACCTAAATTTATTAAAATTCCAGTTTTTCCAGCCAAAGCAACTCCTGCCAGCTTTTTGTCTAACTTAACTTGGGCTTTAGGCTTTTTAGTTCTAGAGAAAAGAATTTCTTCTTCTTTAAGTAAAATCTTGAGGATTTCTCTGGGCCTAATTTCACCTTCTCCCACTGCTATTACCAAACTTCTTATATCTTTATAAGGAAAGACTTTTAGAAGTTTCTCTTTTTTTGATTTGGAGACATTATCAAGGGAAGTGCCTTGAATTTGTTGGAGTTCTCGATTCAATAATTCCATTCCTCGACTGAAGTTTGCCGGTCGAGACTCTTTTTTGAGCCACTCTCTAACTCGAGAACGTGCCATACTTGTTTTTACAAACTCCAGCCAGTCTCGGGATGGCATTTTGTTCTTGGCTGTGATAATTTCAACCAAGTCTCCATTCTTTAGGGATTGGGAAAGAGAGGTCATTTTTCCATTAATCTTAGCTCCCGCACACCTGTTGCCAATATCAGTATGAACAGCATAAGCAAAGTCTACGGGAGTGGCTCCATCAGGAAGGTCAATAACGTCTCCTTTTGGCGTAAAAACGAAAATCCGATCTTTAAAAAAATCAATTTTCAGCCCTTCTAAGAATTCTTTTGAATTGGAAATTCCTTTTTGCCAATCTCTTAACTGGCTTACCCAGGCGAATTTCCTTCTTTGGGTCTTAAAGTCGAGACCTTCTTTTTTTGCCCAATGGCTTGCAATTCCGTGTTCTGCCTCTTCGTGCATCTCCGGTGTCCTTATCTGAATCTCGGTTATTTTTCCTTCAAGGCAAAAGCAGGTTGTATGAAGGCTCTGATAGCCTGTAGGCTTTGGCAAAGAGATATAATCTTTTATTCTGCCATGAAGAGGCTTCCAAGATTTATGCATTATTCCCAAGGCCCGATAACAGGTTTCAATATCCTTAAAGATTACCCTTAAAGCAACCAAGTCATAGATTTTTTCCAAATCCATGTCATGGCGCAAAAGCTTTTGATATAAGCTCCATTGGTACTTAGCCCTAAAGTCAATTGTAATGGGTTTTATTCCTTCTTTAGCTAAAATTTTAATCAAAACAGGCTTTACTTTATTTAGATATTTTTTTCTTTCTTCGTATTTTTCTTTAACTTGTTCTTGAAGCCATTTGTATTCTTTTGGGTAAAGATAAGGAAAAGCTAAATCTTCTAACTTTCCTTTAATTTCCGCCATACCCAATCTATTGGCTAATGGAGCGAATATTTCCAAGGTTTCCAAGGCAATCCTTTGTTGTTTGGGTTTTGGAAGATAGTTAAGAGTTCTCATATTGTCTAATCTGTCAGCCAATTTTATCAATACCACTCTTATATCTTCGGCCATAGCAAAAAACATTTTTCTCAGGTTTTCCGCTCTCAAATCAACGGGCCATTTAGCCCTTTCTTTAATTGAAGGAATTTCGAGCTCAGTTTTTGGATAGCGAAGTTTTCCTAACTTACTCACCCCATTAACTAAAAAAGTAATCTCTTTTCCGAATTCTTTTTCAACATCTTCCAGGGAAAAATCAGTATCATCTACAATATCGTGGAGAAGGGCGGCCGAGACTGTCTTTGGATCCAGCTTCATTTCCTCTAGAGTTAAAGCTACTCTTAGAGGATGGAGGATGTAGCATTCGCCAGAAATTCTCTTTTGGCCTTTATGTCCTTTATTGGCAAATTCAAAAACCCTTTTAATTAAGTCGGGGTCTGAACTGTTTTTTATGATCTGCTGGCTTAAGGTGTTTGTTCTTGACATAAACATAGTAATACAATATAATATTTTTTACTAAAAGTAAAGAGGTATAGCTTTGAAAATACGAAAAGATCATAAAAAGCACCCGCTTTTATGCTAGTGCTTTCTTTTATTCTTTATAGTCGCATTCTTTATTTGAGCATTGCAATCCTTTTCTCTTTTCTACCAATAAAGCTTTGCATTTAGGACAGGTTTTTCCGGTTGGCTTGTCCCATAGAGCCCGGTCGCAGTCAGGATACTGGTTGCAGCCGTAAAACAGCTTATTCTTTCTGGTTCTTTTTTCTACGATTTGCCCTTTTTTGCATTTTGGGCATTTGATCCCTAAAATATTTTCTGGAAGCGATTCGGTGTATTTGCATTTTGGGAATTTAGAACATGCATAGAATCTGCCGAATTTTCCCAACCTCATTAAAAGCGGAGCCTTGCATTTGGGACAGGTTTTTTTGGTTTCCTTTTCCGTTATATCTTTTTTGGAGACTTCTTCGTATTTTCTTTCCAGGTTTTTAGCAAAGGGATCGTAGAATTCTCTGATAATCGGAATCCATTTCTTTTGTCCTTCGGCAATCTTATCCAAGTCTTCCTCCATTTCAGCTGTGAACTTAATATCGACAATCTTCGGAAAGTGCTTAACCAAAAGATCGTTGACCACTTGGCCGATTTCGGTCGGCTTAAAACGCTTTTCTTCGTTTTTTTCAATATAGTTTCTGAGCTGGATAGTAGAGATTATTGTGGCATAAGTAGAGGGTCGGCCAATTCCATTTTCTTCCAAGGCCTTAATCAGCGTTGCTTCGGTGAATCTGGGCGAGGGCTGGGTAAAGTGCTGAAGGGGAGTTAATTTTTGAAGTTTTAGAATCTCATCTGTTTTAAGATTTGGCAATTGGGTTTCTTCATATTTTAAAGGATAGATTTTTAAAAAACCGTCAAATTTCATAATTTGCCCGTTTGCTCTAAAAGTATATTGTTTAGCTTCAATATCAATTATTGTTGAATCAAAAACGGCTTGAGCCATTTGAGAGGCAATAAATCTCCTCCAGATGAGGTCATAGAGGCGGTATTGGTTGTCATCGAGCTTAACTTTGGATTTTAACGTATCTGGAGCGCTTTCAGAATAAGCGGGCCTAATAGCTTCGTGAGCTTCCTGGGCCCTGCCTTTGGCTTTGTACTTTCTTAAAAATCCTGCCCAGTGCTTTGCTCCGTAATTATCGCTGATAAATTTCTTGGCATCTAAAAGAGCCTGGTTGGCAATGTTTAAAGAATCCGTTCGATGATAGGTAATAAGTCCTCTTTCGTAGAGGTTTTGAGCTACGCTCATTGTAAACCTTGCTGGAAATCGTAATTTTTTCCAGGCTTCCTGTTGCAAGGTGCTGGTCATAAAAGGAGGCAGAGGATTTCTCTTTATTTCTTTCTTTTCAACGTTTACAATCTTATATTCTGCCTTTTCAAGGTTTTTGATGATTTTGTCTGCCTCTTTTTGATTATTAATTCCTAATTTAAGAATAACCTTCCCATTTTCTTTTGTTAATCTTGCTTCAAATTCTCCTCCTTTTTCTTGGCGGAGGAAAGCTGTAATGCTCCAGTATTCTTTTGGCACAAAATCTTTGATTTCTTTCTCACGTTCTGCAACCAGACGGACGGCTACCGATTGGACTCGGCCGGCAGACAGCCTCCGAGCTACTTTCTTCCATAAAAAAGGAGAAAGCTTGTAGCCGACAATTCTGTCTAAGATTCTTCTTGTTTGCTGGGCATCAACCAAATTTATATTAATTTCTCTCGGGTTTTCCAGAGCTTTAGCAATGGCTGATTTGGTAATTTCATGAAAAACGATTCTTTGAGGTTTTTTTAATTCTAAAGCCTTGGTAAGATGAAAAGCTATTGCTTCTCCTTCCCGGTCCTCATCTGTCGCTAAAATTACTGTCTTGGCTTCTTTAACCTCTTTCTTTAACGATTGAATTGTTTTCTTGGCTTTGGAGATAATAATATATTTTGGCTTAAAGTCTTTCTCCACATCCACGCCCAATTCATCTTTGGGAAGATCGCGAACATGGCCATAAGAAGATAAGACTTTGAAATCAGGTCCTAAGAATTTTCCAATGGTTCTTGATTTAGTTGGACTTTCAACAATAACTAAATTCATTGCTTAACTTTAGCATCTTTGTTTAATTTCTCAATAGCTTCAGAGAGTATTTGGCAGTAAAGGTTCAAACCAACCTGATTTATATTCCCTGACTGCTCTTTTCCTAAAATGTTTCCGGTTCCTCTAATTTCCAAATCCTTTAGGGCGATTCTATATCCAGATCCCAGGGCTTCAGATTCTTTTAAGGCTTTCATTCTCAATTTTGCTTTTTCCGGCAGATTCTTGCTCGAAAAGAAATAAGCAAAAGCCTGAATATTGGATCTGCCGATGCGTCCCCGGATCTGATAGGCCTGGGAGAGGCCGAGCTTTGAGGCATCAGCCACAATAAGAGTGTTGACATTGGGCAGATCAAGTCCGCTTTCAATAATAGTGGTTGCTAAAAGGACGTCAATATCTTTATTCTGAAAATCTTCCATTACCTCTACTAGTTTTTTTTCTTTTAATCTTCCGTGAGCAATGCCAATTTTGGCTTTAGGCACTAAGCTTTCCAAAAATCTTTTAATGGCTTCAATATTTTCCACTCTGTTGTGAAGATAATAGACCTGGCCTTTCCGAGAAGTTTCTTTTTTAATTGCTTTTTTAATGCTTTTTTCTGACCAGGGAAGGATAAAGGTTTTAATCGGCAAACGCTGGAGCGGGGGAGTCTGAATCAAGCTTATGCCTTTTAAAGACGAGAGGGCCATATATAAAGTTCTCGGTATTGGCGTGGCTGATAAGCTTAAGACGTCTAAAGACGCTCTGGCTTTCTTTAATTTTTCTTTTTGGCGGACTCCGAATTTTTGCTCGTCATCAATAATCAAAAGACCAAGCTCTTTAAATTCAACGTCTTTTGAGAAGACCCTGTGGGTTCCCACGAGCAGGTCAATTTTGCCCTCCTTTAAGTTATTAATTGTTTTTTCCTGCTCTTTTTTAGATTGGAGCCTGGAAAGTAAAGCTAAATTCACGGGGAATTTCTTTAATCTTGCTTTAAAGTTTTGGAAATGCTGGTTAGCGAGAATAGTAGTAGGGCAGATTATAGCCACTTGTTTTCCAGACCGTATTACTTTAAAAGCTGCTCTTAAGGCTACCTCGGTTTTCCCGAATCCCACGTCCCCGCAAACGATTCTGTCCATGGGTCGTTTTTTCTCCAGGTCCCGGTAAATATCTTCAATGGCTTCAATTTGGTCCGGAGTTTCTTCAAACAAGAAATCGCTATCAAAGTTTTTCTGTATTTCGTCTGAGACAAGATAAGGAGGGCGGGTGGCTACTTCTCTTTTGGCATAGAGTTCCAGGAGTTCTTTTGCCATTTTTTCAACCTCTTCCTTGATTTTCTTTTTAGTTTTTTCCCAAATATGGCTTCCCAGCCTGGAAACCTTCGGATCTAAAAGCCCAAAATACCTGGTTAATTTTCTTTCTAAGCCCAAAGGAACATAGAGTTTGTCGCCGGCAGCGTAGTTTAAAAGATAATAGTCTTTCTTGGCAATTTTTATTTTCTTGTCATAGATTCCGATTCCATGGTCTAAATGGACAAGATAGTCCCCTGATTTTAAACTGCCCAATTGAGAAAAGATCTTCTGGCGCTTAAGCTTTCTCGTTAATTTTTCTTTTGCTTCCTTCTCATTTTTCAGTTCAATCGGCAGTTTTTCAATGTTTTCAATAAGGTTGCCGTAAAATTCAATTTGAACGGCATAATTTAAGTTTATCGGGAAAATCTCAATTATTCCCCCTCTTTTAGAAAATTCGCCAGGTTCTGTTGTCGTTTGGACTTTTTCATAACCCATTTCATCTAACTTTCTCAAAAATTTAGAAAAATGAAGGTCTTCTTTTTTTTCTAAATATATAGTATTGTCTTCAAAGAAAGTTTGGGTTCTTTTTGCTTTTAAAATTCTTCTTAAATTTTTCTCAAACCAAATATTCCCCTTTTCTAGAAAATAGGGGGTAATGCTGACAATTAACACCTTGTTAATGGATTTTCTTGATAAATTCATTCAATAAAAGAGTATACGTGAAAATCAGAGAAAAGAAAAGAAATCAATAAACGGGAATCATAAGGCCTGCTTAATAATAGTAAGCCTTTTTGTTTTCCTATTTTTGATTATATTCTCCCATTGCTTTTTCAATCCCTTGGTTGACTGCCATCTCAATTGCTTCATTGCTTATTCTTATGCTTTCTTTTATGATTTCCTCCTCCTTTTTATTAAATTTTTGGAGAACAAACCTCTCTGCCGTATTTCTGGATTCTTTTTTATCATTTTTCGGCTTAATTCCAATCCTGAACCTGATAAAATCTTTTGTTTTCAGGTTATTAATAATGGACTGAACTCCTTTGTGTCCAGCCGATCCCCGGCTTTTAGAAATTTTAATTTTTCCCAAAGGAAGATCAATATCGTCATGGACAACAAGTAAATCCCTGACTTTCAGCTTCATGAATTTTATCAATTTTTTTACTGCTTGACCAGAATCGTTCATAAAGGTTTGGGGTTTGGCGATAATAACTTTTTTATTGCTTAGTGATCCTTGAGAAGTCTCAGCTTTAAATTTTTTAACAAAGCGAAAATCAGGGAAATCTTTTTTCTTGGCTAATTTTTCCACAATTTTAAAACCAAGATTGTGGCGCGTTTTTTGATATTTTTTTCCTGGATTCCCCAGGCCGACAATTAATATCATCTTAAGTATATTTTAACACAGGGCTTGCAGAGATGGAAAATCTCAGCTATAATTATTTAACAATATGATTAAAGATACACTCCTTTTTATTTGGGAAATTGCAAAAGTTGTCGCCATCGCCTTGTTAATAGTGGTACCTATTAGGTATTTTATTTTCCAGCCGTTTTTAGTTAGCGGACAGTCAATGGAGCCCAATTTTAGCAACGGCGATTATTTGATTATTGACGAAATTTCCTATCGATTCCAATCTCCCAAAAGAGGCGAGGTGATAGTTTTTAAATATCCAGATGACCCTTCCCAGCGCTATATCAAAAGAATCGTTGGGTTGCCGGGAGAAACAATAGAGATAAAAGACGGAACAATTATTATTTATAACAGAGAGAGGAATCAAATCCTTAATGAATTAAGCTATCTTTCATCTTTGCAGACGCCCGGCGATATTCTGATAGCTCTGGACTATAACGAATACTTTGTTTTGGGAGACAACCGGTTTGCTTCTTCTGATTCACGCCGCTGGGGACCTTTACCAAAAGAAGATATTATCGGTCGAGTATTTTTAAGAGCCTGGCCTTTTGTTGCCCTGGCCAAGATTGAAGTTCCTAGTTATTGAATGATTATTTCATGAAGAAACCAAAATTTCAAATACCTAGCGGAATGCATGATATTTTGCCTGAAAGTCAGTCTTACTTTCAGAAAATTTATAAAGTAGTGAAGGATATTGCTGGATTTTATGAATTCGGAAAAATTGATACCCCTATTGTTGAGCAGTCTCAGCTTTTTGAAAAAGGGACAGGATTGTCCACTGATATTGTTAAAAAGCAGATGTATACTTTCCGGACCAAAGGAGGCGATCATTTGGCTTTGCGTCCCGAATTTACTCCTGGAGTAGTCAGATCCTATATTGAACACGGAATGTTCAATCTTCCCCAGCCCATAAAACTATGGTATTTTGGCCCTCTTTTCAGATATGAAAGGTCCCAGGCCGGCAGGTTTCGCCAATTCTACCAGTTTGGCTTTGAGGTTCTGGGAGAAGAAAGTCCTTCTGTTGACGCCCAGGTTATCCAAATTTTTTACAATATTTTAAAAGAATTAAAGTTTAAGAATTTAATTATTGAGATTAACAGTATTGGCGACAATCAGTGCCGCCCTTATTATAAAAAATCTTTATCAAGTTATTTTAGATACCGGGAAGGGCAGCTTTGTTTAGATTGTCGAAGAAGATTAAGAGAAAATCCTTTAAGGATTTTGGACTGCAAGGAAGAAAAATGCCAAAGGATAATCAGTCAGGCTCCTCAGATGATTGATTATTTCTGCGAAGGATGCAAGACTCACTTTAAGAAGGTCTTAGAATTCCTGGACGAGATTGAGATACCCTATCACTTAAATCCTCTTTTAGTTAGGGGGCTTGACTACTACACTAAAACCGTATTTGAAATATTCGAAGATAGCAACGAAGGCAAAAATATCGGAGCCATAGTCGGAGGGGGAAGATACGATGCTTTAGTGAAATTACTTGGTGGGAAAGATACGCCCGCTTGCGGCGGAGCAGCTGGAGTGGAAAGAATAGTAAGCGCGATGAAATCCAGAACAAGAAGCGTTTCTCATTCCGCTCCCAAGGTTTTCCTGGCCCAATTGGGAGATTTAGCCAAAAGAAAGAGTTTAAAGCTTTTCGAGGATTTTAGAAAAGAAAAAATCCAAGTAGCTGAATCTTTCGGTAAAGACTCTTTAAGAACCCAGCTTAGAAAGGCAGATAAAACTGGCTCAGCCTATACTCTCATTATTGGCCAAAAGGAAGCTCTTGAGGGTATAATTATTATTAGAGACATGAAGACCGGTAAACAAGAGATTGTGAAGTTTGAGAAAGTTGTCCGAGAAATAAAGAAGCGCCTTAAAAAAATAAGCAATCTTTAAACTATGGACGACTGTCTTTTTTGCCAAATTACCAACAAGAAAGAGCCAGCTAACATCCTTTACGAAGATGATGAAATTATAGCTTTCAAAGATATTTACCCAAAAGCTCCCATTCACGTCTTGGTTGTTCCCAAAAAACATATTCTTTCCGTAGATCACTTGAAAGAAGAAGATAAAGGATTAATAGGAGAATTATTTTTAGTAGCTAAAAAACTAGCCAAAGACCAAAAGATATCGGAAAGCGGATATAAATTATTATTTAACGTTGGCGAAGGAGGGGGCCAAGTCATCGGCCATTTGCATTTACATTTATTAGGAGGATGGAAAAAATAAAAATATTTAAATTAATTTTATGCCATTAGAAATCAAACGCAAAGAAAGAGAAAATACCCAAACTTTAATCCACCGCTTTAGAAAAGCTATTCAACAAAGCGGGATTTTGTTGCGGGCAAGGCAGAATCAATTCCGAAAACACTCACAAAGCCGTGGAGCTAAAAGAAGAACGGCCTTGCGAAAAGAAGAATTGGCAGAATATTACAAAAAGTTAAAAAAACTATCTAAGCCGGATAAAAGATATTAATGAGCTTAAAAGAAGAAATTCAAGAGGATATTAAGGAAGCTGTAAGGGGAAAAGAAGAACTCCGTTCTTTGGTTTTGCGCATGGTATCGGCAGCCATTATAAATAAAGAGAAAGAAAAAAGGTATAAAGTTTCTAAAGAGGAACCCAATTTAAAAGAAGAGGAGCTGGTTAAAAAAAGTCAGCTTACCGATGAAGAGCTGATTTTATTAATATCTTTTGAAGTTAAAAAGAGGAAAGATTCGGTTTTTGAGTTTGAAAAAGGAAAAAGAAAGGATCTGGCAGATAAAGAAAAAAAAGAAATAGAAATTCTCAAAAAATATTTACCAGAACAGATTTCAGAAGAGGAAATTAAAAAATTAACCAAAGAAGCGATTGAGAAAGTCGGAGCTGAGAGCCTCAAAGACATGGGAAAGGTAATGGCAGAATTAATACCAAAAGTAAAAGGAAAAGCGGACGGAGGATTGGTTAGTAAAGTTGTTAAAGAATTATTAATTCCTAAAAATAAATAAAGGATGGCAAAACAAGAAAAAGAATTTTCTAACCTTTCATTTAGCGAACTAACCGAAGTAGTTGGGAAAACCATCGAGGCCTTGAAATCATTGGGATGGGAGGAAAAGAGAAAGGAGCAAAAAGAAGATAAAATACAATGGGTAGTCAATATTCCTAGCATTTTAATGTGGCCGAGTTCTTCTTTTTTGGCTGATCTATTTGCTGGAGCATACCATAAGGTTCTTATAATCGAGGTTTACGGTAATCAAATTTCCGCAGAGTGCAGAGAAAGCGTCTCGCATTACGTTATCGATTGGCAAGGCGAGAAGAAAAAGATTCTTAATGAATTCTTTTTACACCTTGAATCAATGATGCGTTCAGGAGTTTTATCTCCAAAAAAGCCGAAGAGACAAAAATACACTATTATTAAAAAACTTGCAATAATTATTTTAGCCATAATGATAATTCAAGTCTTTTTAGCCGTTGTGACAAGATGGATTTATTAATACTAACCAGTATAGACCTTTCTTTAATATTTATTTAGATGGAATAATAATGGAAATTAATAACTTGACTAAGAGTTCCATTGACGAGAATTTTTTAAAAAAGGTTGCCAAAATTGTTTTGAAAGGAGAAAATAAGAGTAGTGGAGAGATTTCTTTGGCTTTAATCGGTCCTGGCAGGATTAGAGAATTAAATAAGAAGTATCGCAAAAAGGATAAGGCAACAGATGTTTTGTCTTTTCAAGAATCTAAAGATTTTCTTGAAGGACTGGGAGAAATAGTTATTTGCTTAAGAGAGGTTAAAAAGAATTCCAAAAAGTTTAAGGTTGATTTTCAAGAGGAACTTGCCCGAATTTTGATTCACGGGATATTGCACCTTTTGGGATACGACCATGAAAAATCTAGGGCAAAAGCAAGGGAAATGGAGAAAAAACAAGAATCGTATCTTTCCCAAGCTTTAAAGTCATAAGTATTTATAATTTAGTATGGCCAATAATAATATAATTACTGCTATCGATATCGGGACCACTTCTATTAAGGGTTTATCTGTAGTAAAAAACCCTAATTCTTTAGAAGTTGTGGCTAAAGCTGTTCAGCAATCTTTTGGGGTAAGGAAAGGAGTGGTTATTGATGTTGATGAGGTTTCAAAGAAAATAAATCAAGTCATATCTCAGCTTCAAGACGAAAGCGGAGAAAATATTGAAAGAGTTTTTATCAATATCAATGGAAGCCATATATTCTCTACGCTTTCTCGTGGAAACATAGTTATCTCCCGAGCCGATCAAAAAATATCTTCTGAAGATATTGAGCGGGTAATGCAGGCAGCTCAAACATTTTCTCTTCCATCAAATAAGGAGATTTTAGATGTTTTTCCCTGCGAATTTATTGTTGATGGAGAAGGCGGGGTAAAAGAACCGCTTGGAATGAAAGGAGTGAGACTGGAAGTGGAAATTCTTGCTCTTGGCGCTCTCTCTCCGTATATCCAGAATTTAACCAATGCAGTTTTAAACTCTAGTCTTCAGAAAATCGATGACATAACTCTTTCTTCTTTGGCTGCAGCTAGAGCTGTTTTAACTCCCCAAGAGAAAGAGCTGGGAGTTTACCTGATAGATATTGGAGCGGGGACCATAGGTTTGTCCGCTTTCATAGAGGGCAACTTAATACACGCTTTTGTTTTGCCAGTAGGTTCTTCTAATATTACCAATGATATTGCCATCGGGCTTAAAACCAGCATTGAAATAGCAGAAAAGATAAAGAAGGAATTTGTAACATGCCCGATAGTTAAGAGTAAAAAAAGAAAAAAGTCGGCTGCTCGTTCCCAGAATATAAGGATAGAGCTTTCCGATCAAGAGAGCCCTTTAATTTTTTCTCCAAAAAAGTTAACCGAGATTGTTGAACCTAGAATTTCAGAAATCTTCAGAGAGATCAATAAAGAGATTAAAAAAGTTTCTTCTAATCATCTTTTTCCGGCTGGAGTAGTTTTAACCGGCGGCGGAGCTAAATTACCAAATATTGTAGAATTTGCTAAAAATGAATTAGAACTTCCTTGCCGGATCGGAGTTCTCAAAGAATTAAAGGGGCTGGAAGATGATCCGGCCTTTAGCGTGGTTTCAGGACTGATTTTAGATGGAGTTGATCTTGAAGACGAAGAACTTCCTTCTATTTGGCCAAGAATTAAGTCCAAGTTAGAGAAAATGTTTAATAAGTTTAAACCTTAAAAGCATATGCCGACTAAAATAAAGGTTATAGGAGTTGGGGGATCGGGCGGTAATGCTATTTCCCGAATGATGACCTGTAAAATCCAGGGCGTAGATTTGATTGCTGTAAATACCGATGCCCAAGATTTAATAAAGACCAGGGCTCATTTAAAGATCAGAATTGGTAAAAATATAACTAAGGGATTGGGATCTGGAATGAATCCCGAAATTGGCAGGCTGGCTACCGAGGAAAGCAGGGAGGAAATAGAAAAGGTTTTGAAAGGTTCAGATATGGTTTTTATTACCGGTGGCCTGGGAGGAGGAACATGTACCGGGTCAGCTCCCGTAATTTCAAAGATTGCCAAAGAGCAGGGGGCCTTAACCATTGCTGTGGTTACCAAGCCTTTTTCTTTTGAAGGGAGCCAGCGAATGAGGGTGGCTAAAAATGGATTAAAGAATTTAAAAGACAACGTTGATACGCTTCTTACCATTTCCAACGATAAGATCCTTTCTTTAATTGATCAAGACGCTACTCTGGTTTCTGCCTTTTGGCAGTGCGACGAGGTTTTGCGTCAAGCCGTTCAGGGAATTTCTGATTTAATTTCCGTCCCGGGAATTGTCAACGTTGATTTCGCTGACGTTAAATCTATTATGAAGGGAGCGGGTCAAGCCATATTCGGGGTAGGGCAGGCCGGCGGAGAGAGAAGAATTGAAGCTGCCGTTAAGCAGGCCATTAACTCTCCTTTATTGGATATTTCCATTGAAGGAGCCAAAGGAATTTTATTCAATGTTTCTGGAGGAAACGATTTGGGGCTTTATGAAATAGATGAGGCAGCTAAAGTTATTACCAAGAATACGGTTAAAGATGCCAGAATAATCTTCGGGGCTAGTAAAGATAAGAAGCTAAAGAAGGGAGAGGTAAAGATAACTGTTTTAGCCACCGGATTTGAATCTTCTAGATAGCCAAACTTAACTAAGTTAAGTTTTTATAGCTTTATTGACAAGCTATTTTTTATGAAAAAATCCACTGTCTTTCTCTATCTTGCTATTTCTTTTGTTTCAGGAATTTTTTTGAGTTCAATATTTTTTGTCTCCCAGCTTTTTATACTGGGATTTTTGATTTTAGGGATAATTTTAATAAGCGTATTTTGGAATCGTAAAAAATCTGTCGTAGTTGGCTTTTGCTTGTTGCTTTTGGTAGCGGGGGTTTTGCGCCACCAGCAAGTAGAGCGGGGAATTCAAGACAACGAATTAAGAAAGTATAATGATAATGAAAAGGTTGTTACTCTGGTTGGGACAGTGGTAAGAGAGCCTGATATTCGAAATAATAATACGAAGTTAACCGTTAAGACCGAACAAGGAAAGGTTTTGGTGACTATAAATCGCTATCCTCAATATCAATACGGAGACCAGGTAAGAATCATTGGTAAATTAATGACTCCTTTGGAATTTGAAGACTTTAATTACAAAGACTACTTAGCTAAAGAGGGAATATATTCTGTTCTTTATTGGCCCCAAATTGAACTCTTAGAAAGGGGAAATTACATAAGTTCTACCAATATAATCTATGCCCGAATTCTAAGATTTAAAGATAAATTAAGGGAAAGTATTTACAGCTCTTTATCTCCGCCTCAAAGTTCAATTTTGGGAGCCATGATTTTGGGGGACAAAAGAAGAATGTCAGATGAGCTGAAAGATAAGCTGAATATTGCTGGAGTTCGCCATATTACTGCCATTTCCGGCATGCACATTACCATACTCTCTCTTGCCTTAATGCAGATTTTTCTCTCGTTGGGTTTTTGGCGCAAGCACTCCTTTTATTTGACTCTGGCCCTATTGTTTTTATTTATTATTATGGTGGGTTTGCCAGCTTCCGGTGTACGGGCCGGAATTTTTATCTTTCTTTTTCTTTTTGCCCAGATGGCCGGCCGCCTTAAAGAATCTTCCCGGGCTATTGTTTTTGCTGCAGCTTTAATGCTGGCTGTAAATCCTTTGCTTTTGTTGCATGACGTTGGCTTTCAGCTTTCCTTTTTAGCTGTTATGGGAATTATTTATTTAGGTCCGGTTATAAAAAAAGGGTTAAAGATAATTCCAGAAGAAAAGTTTTTTGGAATGAGGAGCATTATTTCTATGACCTTGGCAGCTCAAATATTTACCCTGCCAATTTTAGTTTTTAACTTTGGCCGGATTTCCTTGATTGCCCCTCTTACTAACGCTTTAATATTGCCTCTTCTTCCTTACATTTTCGGCTTGGGATTTTTATTTGGCATAGTCGGAATCGTTTGGAGTTCTTTAGGCCAGATTTTATCTTTTCCAAGCTGGCTGCTTTTAACTTACCTAATGAAGATCGTTGATTTATTCAGCAGGCTTCCTTTTGCTTCTTTAACCATAGAGAATGTTCACTGGATTTGGCTGATAATATCTTTTTTGGTTTTGGGATATATTGCCTGGCGCTTAAGCCAAAAACAGGAATTCAAAATTCTCACCCCCTAAGACTCAGCTAATCCAAGTTTTAAGTTAAAGCGCATAATGATATAATGAATTTATGAAAAAGAAGAATGGAAAATTTGGGCAGGCGTGGATAGTTGATGTAAATATGGGCTATGGCCACCAAAGAACTGCTTATCCTTTGAAGCATTTGGCTTTTGGAGGAGAAATTATTAATGCCAATAACTATAAGGGGATTCTGGAAAAAGATCGAAAGGATTGGGAAAACAATAGAAGGGGCTATGAATTTATTTCCCGGTTCAAAAAGATTCCTTTTATCGGCGAAGCCGCTTTTTCAATTTTTAATGAATTTCAAAAAATTCAAAGCTTTTATCCAAAAAGGGATTTATCCAAACCAAGTCTGGCTTTAAAGTACGAAATTTCTTTAATTAAAAAAGGCTGGGGAAGGCATTTAATTAAAAAGCTAAAAGAGAGGCGCTTGCCATTGGTAACTACCTTTTTTATTCCCGCTTTTATGGCGGAGATCTTTAAGTATCCGGGAAAAATTTACTGCGTTATTTGTGATGCTGATATTGCAAGACCCTGGGTTTCCTTAGATCCCAAAAAAAGTAAAATTCAATACTTTGCTCCAAATTCCCGGGTGGTTGAAAGGTTGAAGCTTTATGGAGTGAAAGAAAAAAACATATTTCTTACCGGTTACCCTTTGCCCTTAGAAAATATCGGGAACAAGCAATCGGATATTTTAAAAGATGATTTAAGGCATAGGATTTTAAATCTTGATCCCAAGAAAAAATATCTCAAAAAATACAGAGTTTTAGTGAAAGAATATCTAGGGGATTTGCCCAAAAGCCCAGACCATCCCTTAACTTTAATGTTTGCCGTTGGGGGAGCGGGAGCCCAAAAAGAGATAGGGATAAAAGCAGTAAGAAGTTTAGCTAAGAAGATTAAAGACGGGAAAATCAAAGTGATCTTGGTGGCCGGCATTAAAGAAAAAGTAAAAGAATATTTTATAAAGAATATTAAAAAACTCGGGCTTGAGAAATACTTAGATAAAAATATTGAAGTTCTCTTTACCGATACTATTGAGGATTACTTTAAAGAATTCAACCTGAAGCTAAGGAAGACCGATATTCTCTGGACTAAACCATCAGAGCTTTCTTTTTATTCTGGCTTAGGGCTGCCTATTATTATAGCTCCCACTATTGGCTATCAGGAAGATTTTAATAAAAAGTGGATTATTAAGCTGGGTTCGGGAATAGTACAGGAAAACCCAAATTATACGACAGAATGGCTTTTTGATTTTTTAAACAGTGGAAGGTTGGCTAAAGCTGCTATGGGAGGATTCATTGAAGGAGAAAAGTATGGAACCCTGGAAATTGAAAAGATAATCTCAAAGAAATTATGATTTGGATAATATTTGTTACCATCTCTTATTTGCTTTTTGCCTTTGTTGCTATTATTGACCAGTATCTTTTAAAGGGGCCGATTCCCAGTTCCAAGATTTACTCATTTTATACCGGGATTTTGGGTTTTTCAACCCTATTTTTAATTCCTTTGGGATTTTTAATAAACCCCGGTTTCAAGCAGATCGCTTTTAGTTTGGGAGCTGGAATTTCTTCTGTTATTGCAGTTTTTTTTATTTACGAATCTCTTCGGAAGTTTGAAGTTTCTCGAGTAATTCCGGCTTTTGGAGGAATTTTACCCGTCTTTACTCTTGTTTTAAGTTATTTTTTAAGCCAAGAAATTTTAGGAAGAAGGGATGTCTTGGCCTTTGTTTTTCTAATTTTAGGAAGTGTCTTAATTACTCTTGAGAAAAAAAAGCTAGTAACTTTCCAAAGCTTTCGGGCAGCGGCAATCATTGCCTTTTTCTTTTCTTTATTTTTTGTCCTGGCAAAGTTAGTTTATTCTGGCCAGCCCTTTTGGTCGGGCTTTATTTGGATAAACACTAGTTGGGCATTGGCTTCTTTATTTTTCCTCTTTTTTAAAGAGGTTCGCCAAGAGATCAGCAAAGTTAAAAGTAAGATTGGTTTGAAGAAAAAGGTTGGAGATAACAAAAAAACGATAGCTATCTTTCTTTTAAACAAATCCTTTGGTTCTATTGGAATTGGTCTTCAGAGTTTTGCTATCGCCTTGGTTCCTTTTGGATTCCTTGCTTTTATTAATGCCTTATCGGGGATAGAGTACGTATTTTTATTTATTTTAACGGTTTTCCTTTCCTGGAAATTCCCTCAAATTTTAAAGGAAGAAATTTCAGTTAAAATTATAATCCAAAAGATAATTGCCATATCTATTATTGGATTAGGTTTAATTCTTTTAGCTTTTTAAGTAAAAGTGAAAAAAAACCTTAAAAAACTTTTATTAGTTTTAATTACTGTATCAATAATTTTTGCCGGCGATTTTCTTTTTGGTTTGGCTCCCAAAGCCAAAGAGATAACCTGGGGGGTTAACTTTTCTCAAAAGCACGCTGAATCTTTGGGCTTGGACTGGCAGAATACCTATTCGGCTTTGCTTGACGATCTTTCAGTCAGAAATTTAAAGCTCATCACTTACTGGGATTTAATCGAACCAAAGGAAGGGAAGCTTGACTTTGAAGATTTAGATTGGCAGATAAAAAAAGCAGAAGAAAAAGGAGTTAAGGTTTTTTTGGTAATTGGAATAAAAACTCCTCGTTGGCCCGAGTGCCACGAGCCAGAATGGGTCAAAGCTCAAAGCGCAGAGCTCAAATCTCAAAGCTTGCTAAAGTACATTGAGACCTTGGTTAACAGGTATAAGGATTCGCCGGCTATTTGGGCCTGGCAGGTAGAGAATGAGCCGTTTTTGAAGTTTGGAGAATGTCCTTGGCCGCCAGATGAAGAACTTTTAGGAAAAGAAATTGCTTTAGTTAAAAAGCTTGATCCTGAAAAACCAGTTGTTATTTCTGGTAGCGGGGAATGGTCTTTCTGGATAAGAGAGGCAAAAATTGGAGATATGGTTGGAATTACGATGTATAAGATTGTTTGGATTTCTCAATTTGAAAGATATCTAAAATATCCTTTCTCACCTCTCTTTTATTGGCTAAAAGCCAAGACTGTCGAAAAGATGCTTGAGAAAAAAGTGATGGTAGTGGAGCTTCAGACAGAACCCTGGGGTCCGACCCTGCTTTACGATTCGCCTTTAAATGAGCAGCAAAAAACCATGAATTTAGACCAATTTAAAAGAAATATTGATTTTGCCAAAAAAACCGGTCTCGATGAATTTTATTTATGGGGAGCCGAATGGTGGTTTTGGATGAAGGAAAAACAAGATCAGCCTGAAATATGGAATGAGGCAAGAAAATTGTTCCCTAGTTTTAAAAATGAAATTTTGATAAAATGAATTATAATTGTTAAAATAGCCATGTTAAGCATTATTATTCCAACTTTAAACGAAGAGAAGTATTTGCCAGGGCTTTTGAAGTCTTTAAAAGACCAGAGTTTTAAGGATTTTGAAGTGATTGTCTCGGATGCCGGTTCAAAAGATAAAACCATTGAGATTGCCGAAAATTACGGTTCTAAAGTTGTTTCAGGAGGCTTACCGGCTAAAGGCAGGAATGAAGGAGTTAAAGCTGCCAAAGGGAATTTATTATTGTTTCTGGATGCGGACATAAACCTGCCCAATAAAAATTTCTTAAGAGATGCTTTAAAAGAATTTAATAAAAAGAATTTAAGCATTGCTTCTTGCCGGCTAATGCCTTTCGGAAAAAGTGAAGTTTTGAGCAAGAAACAACTGGAATATTTATTTGAATTTACAAATTATTTAATGCTTATGTTTGAAAAGACAGCTCCTTTGGGCGTCGGGTCAATGATTCTTATAAAGAAAAGTATTCATAATAGAATAGGAGGTTTTAATGAAAATGTAAAATTAGGCGAAGACCATATCTATACTAAAAAAGCAGCCAAGCTGGCAAAATTTGGGATTTTAAGATCGGTTAGGATCGGCTGGTCTATCAGGCGATTTGAACAAGACAAATGGATAAAACCGGCCTTCCTCTATATTTTAAATTGGCTCCTTATAGGTTTAGGCGAGAAAAAATTAGAGATTTTTAAAAATGGATTTTTTGAATATCGCTTTGATCATTATAACGATATTGAATTAAATAAAGGAAATTACAAGAATTTTAAGAAAATAAAAAGATTACTAAAAACCAAGATTTTATAAGATTATGCCAATAAAAGTTTACTTTGACTATACGGCAACTACTCCGATTGATCCGAAAGTTCTTTCGGCAATGCTGCCTTATCTTAGAAAAGATTTTGGCAACGCTTCCTCTATTCACCAGCTGGGACAAATATCGAGAGCTGGCATTGACCGGGCCAGAGAAGAAGCAGCTGATTTTCTGGGATGTCAACCCCAAGAAATTATCTTCACGGGATCGGCTACCGAAGCCGATAATCTTGCCATTCAGGGAATTATTAAAAAGGAAAATCCCCATATTATCACTTCAAGCGTTGAGCATCATGCAGTATGGGAACTCTGCCAAGTCCTAGGAAAAAAAGGATTAGCTGAAGTAACCTATCTGCCGGTGGACAGAGAAGGGATTGTTAATGCTTCTGATTTCAAAAAAGCAATAAAGCCCAACACGATTTTAGCTTCTATAATCTATGCCAATAATGAAATTGGCACCATTCAACCCATTAAAGAGATTGGAAGCATAATTAAAAAAGCTAATAGTCAGGAAAGAAAAAATAAAATTTATTTTCATACCGATGCCGTTCAGGCGGCAAATTACCTAGATTGCAAGGTAGAGAAATTGGGCGTAGATCTTTTAACTTTGAGTTCCCATAAAATTTACGGGCCCAAAGGGGTGGGCCTCCTTTACGTTAAGAGAGGAACTCCGGTTAAACCTTTAATTTATGGGGGAGGGCAGGAAGGAGGATTGAGGTCAGGGACTGAAAATGTAGCTGGAATTGTCGGTTTTGGAGCGGCTGTTGCTGAAATTCAAAACCCTAGAACTAAAATTAAAAATATTAAAATCAGACAGTTAAGGGATAAATTAATTAAAGGAGTTTTTAAAAGAATTTCAGATGTTAAATTAAATGGATCCAAAGACTTGCGTCTTCCCAACAACATTAACCTTAGTTTTAGGGGAGCTGAAGGGGAGGCTATCGTTATTGCTTTAGACCAGAAAGGAGTGGCTGCTTCCACAGGATCTGCTTGTTCGGCTAAAAGCCTGGAACCATCTCATGTTCTTTTAGCTCTTGGGATGTCAGATGAGGAAGCTCACGGCAGTTTAAGATTAAGTTTGGGGAAATATACTACTGAAGAAGAAATAAACAAAGTTTTAAAGATTTTGCCTTCCATTGTCGAAAGGCTTAGAAAAATATCAGGGATAAGATAAAATTATGGTTCAAAGACCTTATTATTCAAAAAAAGTCATCGAACGTTTTATGCACCCCAGAAATCTCGGGGTTATTAAGGATGCTGACGGAGTGGGGAAGGTTGGCAATATGAAATGCGGCGATCTTATGGAGCTTTTTATTAAGGTTGAAAAGAAAAAGAATAAAGAAGTTATCAAAGACATTAAGTTCAGAACTCTTGGGTGCGCAGCTGCAATATCCACCTCTGATATGATTTGCGATTTGGCTAAAGGAAAAACTTTTAAAGAAGCTCTTAAGGTGGGATTTCAAGATATTGCCGACAAGCTTGGCAACATGCCTCCCCAGAAAATACATTGTTGTGTTTTGGCCCAACAAGGCTTAAAAGCAGCAATTGAAGATTATGAAAAAAAGAAGAAATCTAAAAAATAAGAATATATTAAAAGACAGGATTTTTTGGTTCCTTGTTTTAATTGTTTTGATTACTTCCTTGTCTGGTTTTCTGGCCGGTGTAGTTTTAGACAGCTATTTTTATACCCAAATACGAGATTACTTAGGGAGAGTTAGTATTGAACTTCCCCAGCCCTTAGTTAAAATAGAAAAGGAAAGGATTATTGAGTATCAGCCCCAGACCACACAGGAAGAGGCGATTATTAATGTGGTTAAAGAATTTTCTCCGGCCGTAGTAAGCATTATTATTACCAAAGACGTTCCTATTATTGAAGAATATTACGCAGATCCTTTTAAAGAACTTGAAGAATTTTTCGGACCCACTCCTTTTGAATTTAAAATTCCCCAATATCGCCAAAAAGGCGTTGAAAAGCAGGAAATCGGAGGGGGAACCGGCTTTATGGTTTCTGAAGACGGAATGGTTCTGACCAACAAGCACGTGGTCTTAGACGAAGAAGCAGATTATACGATTTTTACCACAGACGGCCGTAAATTTCCGGCAAAGGTTTTGGCTAAAGATCCGCTTCAGGATTTAGCCATTCTTAAGATTGAAAAAGAAAAGATAGTAGACAGTGACGGAGAATTTCAACTAAAACCATTTTCAGTAGTTAAGTTGGGGGATTCCTCCGGATTGCAAATTGGCCAGACTATCATTGCTATTGGCAACGCCTTGGGAGAATTCAGGAATACGGTTTCTGTAGGGGTGATTTCTGGTCTGGGGAGGACGATTACGGCTTCCGGCGGAGGTTTTGTGGAAACAATAGAAGATGTTATTCAGACAGATGCCGCTATTAACAAAGGGAACTCAGGAGGGCCTCTTTTGAACCTTAAAGGAGAAGTAATCGGGATAAATACAGCCACTGTCTTGGGAGCTCAAAGTATTGGCTTTGCTATTCCCGTAAATAAAGCCAAGAGAGATATTGAGCAGGTAAAAACTCTGGGAAAGATAGTTTATCCTTTCTTGGGAGTATATTACGTCCTTATAACGGAAAATCTGGCTGAAGAGTTTGATCTTCCGGTTGATTACGGAGCCTGGATAGGACGCAATGCCGCAGGAGAATATACTACTGAAGCCATATTTTCAGATTCAGCTGCTGAAAAATCGGGAATTGAGCGGGACGACATTATTTTAGAATTCGGGGGAGAAAAAATTACCCCGGATAATTCCTTAGCTAAATTTATCCAAAAATACAACCCCGGAGATAAAGTAGCCTTAAAAATCCTTCAAGAGGGAGAAGAAAAAACTATTGAAGTTATTCTTGGCGAAAGAAACGAGTAAAATCACTACATTCTAAGCTCGGTTTAGGCGTAATTTATTATTCCTGCGGTTTGTCTTTAACCGTTTTTTTATTTGCTAATTTCCGCTTTTTAATCTAGAATAAATAAGACAATATGGCAGAGAAATTCGTAATTCAAGGAGGTAAATGTTTAACAGGAGAAATTGAAGCCAGAGGAGCGAAAAATGCCGCTTTTCCGATTTTAGTTGCTTCTCTTTTAACTAAGAAAGAGTGTATTATTGAGAACCTGCCTTTGATTGAAGATGTTTTTCGAATGGTGGAAATTATAAAAGGAATGGGAGCTGATATTTCTTGGGTAGAGGAAAGAACATTAAAGATTCGAGCTAAGGACATAGATCCCTCTAAAGTCAGAGAAGACCTCGTATGCATATTTCGGGGTTCGGTTCTTTTGATCGGACCTTTATTGGGCAGATTTGGAAAAGTAAAGTTGCCCAAACCAGGAGGCTGTATAATTGGCGCTCGGCCCATTACTACTCATTTAGATGCTTTTTCCCAGTTCGGAGTGAAAATTAAACCTAAAAATAAAAACTTTGAATTTGAATTACGCCAGAAACCAAAAGATCGGACAGTCGTTCTTAATGAATTTAGCGTAACAGGGACAGAAAATATAATGATTTTTGCGAGTTCCATACCAGCCAAAACGCATATTAAAATTGCTGACTCTGATTATCAAGTTCAAGAACTGGCTAAATTTTTAAGGAAAATGGGAGTAAGAATAAAGGGGGCGGGAACTCACAATATTTCAATTGAGGGCAGCAAAAAACTAAAAGGGGCAAGGCACTATTTAATGGCAGATCCCATTGAAGCTGGCACTTTTATCCTTATGGCAGCAGCCACCAAAGGAAAAGTTTTGGTGAAAAACGTTGAAGTAAAATATTTAGAATTCTTTTTTAAAAAGCTTAAGGATTTTGGAATTCCCTTTGAAATTTTAAAAGACAACTCAGTAAAGGTTTTTCCCCGCAAGTCTTTAAAAATGGATAAAATTCAAAGTCTTCCTTATCCCGGTCTTCCTACAGATCTTCAGTCAGCTTTTGGAGTCTTGGCAACCCAGGCTCCAGGTTCCACCCTAATTCATGATCCTCTTTACGAAGGAAGGCTGAAATACCTCGAAGAATTAAATAAAATGGGAGCTGAAATCTATTTTGCCGATCCCCATCGAGCAATCGTTAACGGTCCCACCCAGCTTTACGGACGGGAATTGAATAGTTATGATCTTAGGGGAGGAGCAGCCCTTATTATTGCCGGCCTTATTGCTAAGGGTCAAACTACTATTAATAATATTTACCAGGTTGACAGGGGATATGAGAGAATTGAGGAACGTTTAAAAAAATTAGGAGCAGATATTAAAAGAGTAAAAGCTTAAAATTTTCAATATGATTATTAGAAAAATCGGCATTGATCTCGGTACTTGCAATTCTTTGGTTTTCGTTCCTGGAAAGGGAGTAGTTTTGCAAGAACCATCGGTAGTTGCTGTTTCTTTAAATGAAAACAGGATTTTAGCCGTTGGAGAAGAGGCTAAAGAAATGATCGGCCGGACTCCAGACACCATTAGAGTCTACAGGCCTCTTAAAGACGGAGTTATTGCTGATTTTAGGGTAACCCAGGCAATGATAAGGTATTTTATCAGCAAGGTTTCCAGTCCCCTTATAAGGTTTTTAAAGCCAGAGTTAATGATTGCTGTTCCCGGTGGCATAACCTCAACTGAAAGAAGAGCAGTTATTGAGGCGGCTATGGGAGCTGGAGCCAAGGAGGCCTTTGTAGCTAAAGAATCCATTTTATCTGCCATTGGGGCCGGTATTCCCATTAATGAATGTTCCGGGAACTTGATTGTTGATATTGGCGGAGGAACGACTGAAGTGGCAGTTATTTCCCTTGGCGGTATTGTCACCTCCAGTTCTCTAAGAGTGGGAGGAGATAAAATGAATATATCTATTTCTGATTTTATTAAAGAAAAATACAATTTAGCGGTTGGCGATCAGACGGCCGAAGAAATTAAAATAAAGATTGGCACTGCTTTACCAGAGAAAGAGCCTCGTTCATTTGAAATTAGGGGCCGAGATTTAATTCTTGGTCTTCCGCGGAATATTAAGGTTTCTTCTAACGAAGTCAGTTCTTCAATTTCCGAATCTTTAACTGAAATTATCCAGGCAATAAAACAGGTTTTAAGAGATACTCCGCCGGAGCTTTCAGCTGATATAATGGACAAGGGCATGGTTCTTTCTGGCGGGGGAGCTTTATTGAGAAATCTTGACGAGTTAATTTCCCAATCTACCGGTGTTCCTTGTTTTGTTGCAGAAGAACCTTTGCTTTGTGTAGCCAGGGGAACCGGAGTGGTTCTAGACAACTTGGAAGTCTATAAAAAGAGCATAATGTCGAAAAAATGATCATTGGTCACAAAAAGCAGTGGCAGTTTTTAAAGAAGACAGCTGAATTGGGGAAAATTCCCCACGCTTTTTTATTTCTAGGACCTTCTCAGCTCGGAAAGAGAACTTTTGCCTTAGAATTAATTAAGCTAATTAACTGTGAAAAAAAGGATTTTTCCATTAGACCCTGTCTGGATTGTCAAAATTGCCAAAGTTTTAAAAAGGGGATTCATCCCGATTTCTTTTTCATTGAACCCATAGAAAAAGATATTCAAATTTCCCAGATCAGAAAGCTCAGATCCTTTTTAAGTTTAAAATCCCAAATAGCTCAGTATAAAGCAGTTATTATTGACAGAGCCCATCTGTTAAACAAGCAATCCCAGAATTCGGTCTTAAAGATTTTAGAAGAGCCTAAAGGAAAAACCATTTTGATTTTAGTTACCGAGCACCCGGAAATGTTATTTCCCACCATTATTTCTCGGGTGGAAAAAATTAAGTTTTTCCCGGTTCCAAAACCAGAAATTGAAAAATATCTCAAGAGCCAAAAAGCTTCAAAGAAAGATTTGGAAATAATATCGCATCTTTCTTGGGGAAAACCGGGCCGGGCAATAGATTTTCTAAGAGATCCTTCAAAAAAAGAATTTCAAGAGAAAACCATTAAGGAAATTTCTAAATTAGTTAAAGCTAACTTGAATTTTAAGTTTCAATATGCAAAAAAGATGGCCGGCCAGCCACAAAATTTAAAAGAAATACTAGAGATTTGGTTGAGGTATTTTAGGGGAGTTTTATTACTTAAAATAAAAGAGACGACATATCATGGCGATAGCAATGTTAAATCGTTACCCAGTTATTCAGTATCTAAATTAAAAGAAATCTTAAAATTGATCCAATCTACTAGTTTCTTAGTTTCCACCACTAATGTTAATCCAAAACTAGCTCTGGAAATCCTAATGCTTGAGTTGTGATTGTAATAAAATCAAACCTGGCTTAATTTATCTAGCCGGGTTTTTTCTTTTCTCGACAGAGGGGTTAGATTTTGCTATATTTAAATCAGAATTTATATGGAATACAAAGAAATTGTTGATAAAATTAAGCCAGAATTAGACAAAGCTATTGCTTTTTTTGAGGGGGAATTAACGAAGCTTCGAACAGGCCGGGCTTCCCCTTCTTTGCTGGAAGATATTGTAGTTGATCTTTTTGGTAAAAAGCTTCCTTTAAAACAATTGGTGGCAATAAGCGCTTTGGGCCCCAGAGAACTTCTTGTCCAGCCCTGGGATAAGTCATATATTGAGCCGATTGAAAAAGCTATTTTAAAGTCAGCTGTCGGAGGATCTCCCATAGTCGACAAAGAAGTAATCAGGGTAAGCTTTCCTTCTTTAACCGAAGAGTTCCGCAAGAACTTGCTCCGGGTTTTGTCTGAAAAACAAGAAGAAACCCGCAAGACCATTAGGCGGTGGAGGGAAGATGTCTGGAAAGAGGTTCAAGAGAAATCTAGAGATGGAGAAATAAGAGAAGATGATAAGTTCCGAGCTAAAGACAAGCTCCAAGAGTTAATGGATGAATACAATAAGAAGATTGACGAGATCGGAGAAAGGAAGAAAAAAGATATTTTAGAGTAGATATATGGTTTTAGTAATCATCATTGCTTTTATTAGTTTAATCGGCCTCCTTGTTCTTCATGAATTCGGCCATTTTATTTTAGCTAAGCGTTTTGGCGTTAAGGTAGAAGAGTTTGGTATTGGTTACCCTCCAAGGATTATCGGAAAAAAGATTGGCGAAACTTTGTATTCTTTAAATCTTTTGCCCTTTGGCGCTTTCGTTCGTATTCATGGCGAAGAAGAAGACGCTAAAGACCCTAGAAGCTTTACCAGCAAGCCAATTTGGCAAAGGGCCTTAATTCTCATTGGAGGGGTTCTTACTTTCTGGATAATCTCTTTTTTAATACTTTCTTTTATTCCTACCGGCGTTGGCATTATAGCCGTCCAAGACGGCTCCCCGGCTGATCTATCGGGCCTTATAACTGGAGATGTGATGGAGGAAATTATTATTGACGGCGTTGGATATCCTTTATTTACAATTAAGGACGTTCAATTAAGAATAAACGAAAACAGAGGAGAAGAAATTACCCTGGTTGTCCAGAGGGGAGAAGAGAGAGTAAGTATTTTAGCTAGACCCCGTCTTTCTCCGCCTCCCCAGGAAGGAGCTTTAGGAATTGCCTTGGGATATGCAGCAAGCCAGAGGAATTATCCCTTATATCAAGCTCCCTACAGAGGATTTTTAAGAACAGCCGAGTTTACCTTTAGTGCAATGGAAGGATGGTATCTGGCTCTTTCTAATATTACTCAGGGAAAGCCGTCTGGAGCGAGATTAATGGGTCCAATAGGGATTTTTGATATGTTTACCCAGGTAGCAGAATTGGGAAGCAGTTATTTCTTACTCTTCTTGGCTTTGATATCCATTTATATTGCCCTGTTTAATATTTTGCCAATTCCCGTAGTAGACGGAGGAAGGCTTCTCTTTTTAGGCATTGAAGCTTTAAGAGGAAAGCCTTTTGATAGAAAAATTGAACAAAATGTTAATGCCTTATTTTTCTTTATATTAATCGCCTTAATGATTTGGGTGACAATTCAAGATGTCATTCATATCTTCTAATATGCGCCAATCTCAACTTTTTTATAAAACTTTTAGAGAGGCTCCGAAAGACGAAGAAAGCCTTAATGCCAAGCTTTTGATTAGGGCTGGTTTTATTCACAAAGAAATGTCCGGAGTCTGGAGTTATCTTCCTTTGGGCTTGATAGTTTTGAGAAAAATTGAAGAGACTATAAGAGAAGAAATGAATAAAATCGGCGGGCAGGAAATATTTATGTCAGTTCTCCAGCCCAAAGACTTGTGGATCAAAACAGGAAGATGGTCAAAAGGGGTGGGGGAAATAATGTATAAATGCCAGGGAGTAGGGAAAGAAGTCGGTCTTGGTTCCACTCACGAGGAAATGATTACCGATATTGCCAGGAAATTTATTCAATCTTCAGAGGACTTGCCTCTTTATCTGTATCAAATTCAGACTAAGTTTAGAAAAGAGCTTCGAGCAAAGTCTGGTTTATTGCGGGGAAGAGAGTTTGGAATGAAGGATTTATACAGCTTTCATGCCAGCGAAAAAGACTTTAAGAAATATTATGAGACTGTTAAAAAATCTTACCTGAAAATAATAAAGAAGTTCGGTTTAAACGCCATTATTACCGAAGCCTCGGGAGCGGGATTTACTAAAGAATACACTCATGAATTTCAGGTTTTAGCAGATAATGGTGAGGATACGATAATCTTCTGCCCCAAAAAAGATTTTTCCCAAAATAAGGAAATTACTAAACTGAAGGCCGGCCAAAAGTGCAAAAAGTGCAAAAGTATTTTAAAAGAGGGAAAGTCAATTGAAGTTGCTAATATTTTTCCGCTTGGAACCAAGTATTCCAAAGCCATGGGGGCTTACTTTATTGACAAAGACGGTAAAAAGAAGTTAATTATTATGGGATCTTACGGTTTGGGCCCAAGCCGCCTTATGGGAGCTGCAGCTGAGGTTAATAACGACAAAAAGGGTATTATCTGGCCAGAAAGAATCGCTCCGTACCAGATTCATTTAATCTTAGCTAAAAGCCAAAACTCTAAAGTGAAAAAAGAGGCTGAGAGCTTATACGAGAATTTACAAAAAGAAGGATTGGAAGTATTATATGATGATAGGATTGGCAAATCTACAGGGGAAAAGCTGGTTGAAGCTGACTTAATAGGAATACCAATACGCTTGGTTGTTAGCGAAAAAACTCTGGCTAAAGACAGTATTGAGCTAAAAAAAAGAAGCGAGAAGGAAGCCAGGTTTATTAAAAAGAAAGAACTGCTTTTATTTTTAAAATCTAAATAATCATGTTTAATCCTTTCTCTTATTTTTCCAAAGATATTGCTATTGATTTGGGTACAGCTACTACCCTGGTTTATGTTAGGGGACAGGGAATTGTTATTTTTGAACCCTCGGTAGTGGCCGTGAATAAAAAAACCGGCCAAATATTGGCAATTGGAAACGAAGCAAAAAAAATGGTCGGTCGGACTCCGGCCCATATTATCGCCACCAGGCCTCTGATCAAGGGGGTAATTTCTGATTTTGAGGTAACCGAGCACATGCTCAGGTATTTTATTGAAAAGGTTCACCGTCAGAGATTCCTTATTTCTCCAAGGCCCCGTGTCATTATTGGAATACCTTACGGAGTAACCGAAGTAGAGAAAAAGGCCGTTGAGGACGCAACCAAGAGTGCCGGAGCCAGAGAAGTTTATCTGATTGAGCAGCCCATGGCCGCTGCCATTGGCGCCCGTTTGCCAGTTCAAGAAGCCGGCGGAAACTTTATTATCGATATTGGCGGAGGAACGACCCAGGTAGCAGTAATCTCTTTGGGCGGATTGGTTTTAGCTAAATCTTTAAGGATTGCCGGCGATAAGCTTAACGAGGATATTGTTAATTTTGCTCGAGAAGAATACAAGCTTTTAATCGGAGAAAGAATGGCCGAAGAAATTAAAATCGGCATTGGTTCCGCCTCCCCCTTAAAGGAAAAAAGAGAAATGCCTCTTCGGGGAAGAAACCTGGTTACTGGTCTTCCAGAGGAGATTATGGTTTCTGACCAGGATATCAGAAGAGCTTTAGAAAAATCAGTCAGACAAATGGTCCAAACGATAAAAACTACCATTGAAGAAACTCCTCCTGAATTACTGGCTGATATCATGGTAAAAGGAATATACCTTGTTGGAGGAGGAAGTCTTCTTAAGGGGTTTAGCGACTTAGTTACCAAAGAAACGAAGATTCCAACTAAAATCATTGAAGACCCTTTAACAGCTGTAGCTCGGGGAGCTGGAATGGTTTTAGAGAATTTAGATGAATTAAGAGACGTTTTAGCTGATACAGAGGAGTTGGAACCTCCTAGATAATCATATGATTTCAAAAAAAGAAGTGGAACACATCGCAAAACTTGCCAGACTTGGATTAAGCCAATCTGAAATTAAAAAGTTCCAAAAAGAGCTTTCTTCTGTTTTAGATTATGTAGTTAAATTAAAAGAAGTTGATATTTCAAAAACCAAAGCAACCAGCCATTCAATTCTAGTAAAGAATGTGACAAGAAAGGATCTGGCTAAAAAAGAAGATTTAAAGACAGTGAAAAGAATAATTGAGATGGCGCCGGAAAGGCGTGAGAGATATATAAAAGTTAAAGCAGTGCTTTAGTATGGAATTAGAGGAACTTACCATAAGCCAAGTTCATCTCGGATTAGTTAAAAAGAAATTCTCGGCATTGGAGTTAACCAAGACTTTTTTAGATCGAATTGAAAAATCAGACAAAAAGATTTCTTCCTTTATCACGGTTACCGGAGATCTTGCCCTTTCTCAGGCAAAAAAAGTTGATGATCTGATTTCTCAAGGGAAAAAAATAGGGAAGCTGGCTGGAGTCCCTATGGCTATAAAAGATAATATTTTAGTTAAAGATGTCAGGTGTACGGCCGGATCTAAAACCCTTGAAAATTACATTGCCCCTTATGACGCTACGGTAGTAAAGAAGATTAAAGAAGAAGGAGCCGTAATTTTGGGAAAAACTAATTTAGATGAGTTTGCCATGGGGTCTTCTGGCGAGAATTCAGCTTTTGGTCCCACGAAAAATCCGCTTGATTTAAAACGGGTGCCCGGAGGATCTTCTTCGGGATCTGCAGCGGCAGTATCAGCTAATATCTCTGTCTTTGCTTTAGGAGCTGATACTGGAGGATCTATTAGGCTGCCAGCTTCCTTTTGCGGAGTCGTCGGTTTTAAGCCAACTTATGGAGCGGTTTCCAGATACGGGTTAATTGCCATGGCTTCCTCTCTAGATCAAATCGGGCCCATAACCAAAACAATAGAAGATACCAAAATTGTTTTTGAGGCTATTTCCGGGAAGGACCCGATGGATTCTACCAGCTTGGAATTTAAATCCAAGAAGCCAAATATAAAAAAATTAAAAATTGGTATTCCCAAAGAATATTTTCTCAAGGGGATGAATAAAGAGGTGAAAAAGGTTGTAGAGGCGAAAATTGAAAAGATTAGGAAGGCGGGAGCTAAAATCCAAGAAATCAGCCTGCCTCATACAGAATACGGACTGGCAACTTACTATATTATTATGCCTTCTGAAGTTTCAGCCAACATGGCAAGATATGACGGGATAAGGTATGGATATTTAAGTAAAAAACCAGGCGATCTCTTAAATGTTTATTTAAAATCAAGAGAAGAGGGATTGGGAGATGAGGTAAGGCGTCGAATTATGCTGGGGACTTATACTTTGTCTTCCGGTTATTACGAATCTTATTATCTAAGAGCTCAGAAAGTGAGAACTTTAATTCAAGAGGATTTTAATAAGGCCTTCCAAAAAGTAGATGTTATTTTAACTCCAGTTTCACCGACCATTGCTTTCAAGCTTGGAGAAAAATCTACAGATCCCTTAACTATGTATCTTTCAGACATTTTTACCGTTTCAGTTAATTTAGCCGGCTTGCCCGCCCTTTCTCTTCCGGCCGGTAAGGTGAATAACTTACCGGTTGGCGTCCAGCTTATTAGCAAACCATTTAATGAGAATAAT
The DNA here is from genome assembly GCA_002434805.1 of Patescibacteria group bacterium UBA6532. Taxonomy (GTDB): domain Bacteria; phylum Patescibacteriota; class Minisyncoccia; order Minisyncoccales; family UBA6532; genus UBA6532. The sequence goes on along the minus strand of DJKW01000001.1, from coordinate 88,883 downwards.
ATTTTTAAAGCGGGAGAAATCCTTGAATAAAAATGACTATTGAAGAATTTATTTTAAATATTAATTCATATATTGATTCTTCCGGGGGTTTAATGAATTTGCTGATGTTTCACCTTCTTTCCGGCGAGACCCAGGAATTACTTTTTCCATTGAGAATTGTATTTATAGGGATTTTCTTGGGCTCCCTTTTCTTCGTTACCTTTACTTTGCTTAAAACCAGATGGTTAAGACTTACAATATATGAGGATTTTGTGGAATTCTTTACTTACAAACCCTATGGAGTTAAGAGACTAGTTAAAGTTTGGTCCAAGATTGAAAAGAAAATGGAGGGGGCTTCCGAATCAGAGTATAAGCTGGCCGTAATTGAGGCAGATAATATTTTAAACGATCTTTTAAAGAAAATTGGTTATGCCGGGCAAACTCTGGGAGAAAAGCTGGAAAAGATTACTTCAGCCACTATTTCTAACATCGATGAGCTTTTAGAGGCCCACAAGACTCGAAATAATATTGTTCACGATCCCGACTACAAGCTTTCTTTAGACGAAGCCAAAAAAATCTTAGAAATTTACAAGGTGGCTTTGAAAAGCTTGGAAGCCCTTTAAAAACATCTCTTTTTAAAGCTTGATTTTGTTGGTAAAATAGTTTAAAGTAATTATATATTTACAGCGCCGTGGAGGAGTAGTACCTCGCCAGTCTCATAAGCTGGAGACCCTCGTGCAATTCGAGGCGGCGCAACACTTCTGCCGGCGTAGCTCAGTGGTTAGAGCAGGGCCTTCATAAGGCCAAGGTCGCAGGTTCGAATCCCGCCGTCGGCATAGCGCTTGGACTCGTGGTGTAGCCCGGTTAACACGCCTCCCTGTCACGGAGGAGATCGTGGGTTCAAATCCCATCGAGTCCGC
>DJKW01000001.1:2663-87667 GCA_002434805.1 Patescibacteria group bacterium UBA6532 | reverse complement strand
CCGCAAACAAAACAGCAATCCTTTTTCGGGGTTGTTTTTATTATTTTTAAGTTGACAAATTGAAATTTTGGTAGTATAATTTATAAAGTGTAAAAATTGGAAGATCTTAATAATACTATCCAGCTGGTGGCAGGACGTTTCGTCACAAGGTTCACAAACGCAGGAAAAATGATAAGAAATATCGAAAAGAATTGTCAAATTAGGACATATAACGGAAAAGAGTGCGGAGGATGTCAGAGAAAAATAGTTTGCATAAGCGAGCTAAAGATAACACTACTTCTTCTGTCATTGAAAAGAAGCTTTCTCGATAAATACTCTATACCTAAAGATAGAGTATCACTGGATCGTGGATTAGAATTTCGTCGCCATTTAGCAACAAGTTTATCTATACCAAACAATGATCCTAGAGTAGAAAGATTCTTGAAAACAATCGTCTTTACAAGCCCAAGAGAAATTGAAAAAATAGAAGGGATGCCAATTCCCAGAATTATCCTCAATTAACAAAACTTAGTTGAGGACTTTTTTATTTCCTTTGACATTAATTTTAAAAGTGGTAAATTGTTATTGGTTAGCTCATTGAAAAAAAGTTTAAAAACAATAGACCCTCATGTCCATTTAAGGAAGATAAACTCAGGATTTATACAAGAAGGCCTCAAAGAAGCAGAAAAACAAGGTATCAGGATAGTATTTGATATGCCTAACCTAGGTACTGAATCAGTGCTAAGGATTCCAGATCTCATAAGAAGATTGACCTGGATTAAAGAGCAGAACTTTTCAGTAAAGTGGTTTCAATGGATTTGTTTAACTTCTAATGAAGAACAGATAAAAAACTATAAATTAAGTTTAATGAAGAAAAAAGTTCTTTTAAACAAAAAGAGGTGAAAAGAAATAGAAAACTTTATAGAAAAACTGGAAAAAGCCCAGAAAATAATTATTTATATATACTTTTTTATAGGTAGAAAATAATTTGAATCAAAAAGTTTTTATACTGATGGGATATGCTGAAAGAATTTTAGAGATGGAACCAAAAATAGTAATTGAAGCTAAAACAATAAAAGAAGCAAAAGAAATTTTATCTAAAATATTAGGAGGAGAATGGGAATCAAATATTGCGGGTCATATGCATTTTAATTTAGAAGATATCAAAAAAGATAAAAGATGGAAAAAAATTCTTAGATCTGGATGTAGAGCTTTAGGAACACATACCTTTGTGCTTAAAAATGATCTATGCAAAGATATGTCAGACCAACCTTTATTTGAACTGTTCTTTGATCAAGGCGAAACAGGAATACACTTACATCTTCCATTTATTGTAAGCCTTCTAATTAAAACCTCTACAAAATAACGGAAGCACCGCAAGGTTCTTCCTCTTTTTTTATTCCAGGACGTACATTATAGATGGTCTGACTAAGATCCTGTATTTTAGTAGTTTTTACTTAACAAATTATATGAGCATGCTGTACTGTAAATGTACAAAGCTTAGTAGCTCTTTGTAACAATACATGGTACAAATTGTATCAACATTAACATTACAATAAGGTCAATTAAAAACTCATCAGAAACCAATTTTTGATGGGATTTTTTATTAAACAAAAAAGGATTAACAATGTATAATAGAGTAATGTTTAAAGAAACTTCTTGGCACAATTTTTCTTGGAAAGAAGCGATAAAACTACTGAACTCAGATTTAGATAAAGGTTTGTCGGAAAAAGAGGTGGGGAAGAGGCAAAAAGAATTTGGTTTAAACTCATTACCGGAAGATCCTCCTTTATCTCAGCTTAAAATATTTTTAAGCCAATTAAAGAGCCCTCTGATTTATATTTTATTAATTGCCGGGTTCATTACTTTAGTTTTAAGGGAATTCACTGACTCCATTGTTATTTTCGGAGCAGTGATTTTAAATTCCATTGTCGGCTTTTTTCAAGAAAACAAGGCTTCAAAAGCTCTGAGCGAATTAAAGAAAATAGTTAAGATTAAAGCCCAGGTCATTAGAGAAGGAAACGAGATAGAGATAGAATCCAAGGATTTAGTTCCCGGAGATATTATAGTTTTAAATTCAGGGAATAAAGTCCCAGCTGACGCTAGATTGATTGAGGTATTTGATTTAAAGATAAATGAAATGGCTTTAACAGGAGAGTGGATGGCGGCAGAGAAAATCATTGAAGTTTTGTCAGAAAAGACTCCTATGGCAGATCGCGATAACATGGTTTATACGGGCACTCTAGTGGAAACAGGGAAAGGAAAGGCCGTGGTGACAGGAATCGGAGAGCAGACGGAAATAGGGAAAGTGGCCCAAATGGTAAAAGAAGGTAAAGAAGAAAAGACTCCGCTTCAGAAAAAACTGACCAATCTCAGTAGAATGGTGGGATTGATTATTACCATAATCGTTGTCTTGATTTTTTTTGGAGGAATAATAAGGGGCGGAGAACCCTTGGAAATGTTTATGACGTCGGTTGCTGTGGCCGTAGCTGCAATTCCCGAAGGCTTGCCTGTGGCTATGACCGTGATTTTGACCTTGGGGATAGAGAAAATTTTAAGAAAAAAAGGTTTGGTGAGAAAGTTAATAGCAGCTGAAACTCTGGGAAGCACTTCTATTATTTGTAGCGACAAGACCTTAACTCTTACTGAAGGCAAAATGAAGGTTTCAGAAACCATTACCTTAAAGAGTGAAGTTATCCCTAGAGATTCCAAAGAATGGCAGGATATTTTTCAAGAGAAAAAAAATAAGGACCAAATTTTACTAATGAGTATAGCTTCAATAAACAATGAAGCTTTTGTGGAAAATCCAGAAGATTTGCCTCCTGTCTGGCGGGTTCGGGGAAGGACAACAGATAAAGCTCTAATTTTAGCCGGAGCTATTGTTGATATTAAAAACCCAAATCTCCAAAAAGAATACGTAATAATTGACGAACTTCCTCTTAATTCAGAAAACAAATTTCTTGCTAAACTTGTCAGGAAGAACAATAAATTCATCTTATTTGTTGACGGCGCCCCGGAAAAGATATTAGATCTTTCAAAAAAGGTAGAAATTGGGGGAGAGCAAAAGGATTTGGACGACAAAGCTAGGGATAAGTTTAAAACGGAACTGGAAAGACTGACTAATAATGCTTTAAGGGTAGTGAGCGTTTCTTATAAGGAATACGGGGAGTCGTTTCCAAAGTATAAAAAAATAGAAGAACTTTGCAATGACCTGGTTTTCGTTGGTCTTATTGGATTGAAAGATCCTTTAAGAAAAGAAGCGAAAGAAGCTATTGCTACGGTTAAAAAAGCAGGAATGAAGCTTATTATAGTAACAGGGGATCATTTGCTTACAGCTAAGGCAGTAGCCAGAGAAATCGGATTGGAGGTTAATGATGAAAACGTTATTGAGGGAGCTCAATTAGACCAGATGTCAGATGAGGAATTTAAAGACAAGGTGAAAGATATTGAGGTTTATGCCCGGGTTGATCCTCGCCATAAAATGAGAATAGTTACAACTTGGCAGGAAAAAGGAGAGGTAGTGGCCATGACCGGAGATGGAATAAATGATGCTCCGGCTTTAAAAAAAGCTGATATTGGCGTGGCTTTGGGGTCTGGAACTGATGTTGCCAAAGAGGTTTCTGATTTAGTTTTACTTACGGATAACTTTAATATTATCGTGACCGCCGTTGCAGAAGGAAGGTCAATTGTAGATAATATTAAAAAGGTTATAACTTATTTGCTGGCAGACAGTTTTACAGAGACCATTTTGATTGGCGTAAGCGTTATCTTCGGATTGCCCTTGCCTGTAACCGCTGCCCAGATACTTTGGGTAAATTTAGTTGAAGACGGCCTTCCCAGCGTAGCTTTATCTTTTGAACCGGAAGAAAAAGACGTAATGGAAAGACGCCCCTTAAAACAAGGAGCCCCGCTTTTAACGAAAGAGATGAAAACCATCATTTTTATTATCGGTATTTTAACTGATTTAATTCTCTTGGGTATCTTTTTCTGGCTTTTGAATAATGGTTCTGATATTCAATACGTGAGAACAATGGTTTTTGTTGCCCTTGGCATTAACTCCCTTTTCTATATATTTTCTTGTAAAAGCTTGAGAAGGAATATTTGGCATATTAATCCTTTTTCCAACAAGTTTTTGGTATTTTCCGTGGCAATAGGATTTTTAGCTTTATTTTCCGCCATCTATCTGGCGCCGTTTCAAACGCTGTTAAAAACCGTTCCTCTGGGACTTTCTGATTTAGCTATTGTTTTTGGCTTCGGATTTGTTAATATTATATTTATTGAGGCAGCGAAATGGTATTTTATTACTAAACATCAAATTGAAACATGATTTGGCTTTATATTTTAATTTTTATCGGTTCTCTTTTTTTACTTCTTAGTTCCGGTACCCTGTTAGTTCATTCTTTGACTAAAATAGCCAGGTTTTTAGGTTGGAAAGAGTTTGTTGTTGCCTTTTTTGTTGTGGCCATGGCCGGCTCCGCCCCTAATTTCTTTGTTGGAATAAATTCAGCAATTAATGGAATTCCCCAGCTTTCTTTTGGGGACGTGGTCGGGGGAAATATTGTTGACTTAACTCTTGCAATTGCTTTAGCTGTTTTAATTACGAGAACCGCTATTCCGGTTGAGAGTAAAATGGTCCAGACGAGCACTATTTTTACTTCAGTGGTAGCTGTTTTGCCCTTACTTTTAATTTTTGACGGGAAATTAGGCAGGGGAGACGGTTTAATCCTTATTGGTGTTTTCCTTTTTTATGTTTTTTGGATTTTTTCAAAAGGAGACAGGTTCAGACAAGTTTATGACGGAAAAGACAAAGAGATTATTAAAGGGTTTAAGGACTTTATTAAAGATTTGGGTAAAGTAATTTTTTCTTTGATTTTGCTTATGGTGGCTGCGGAAGGGATAGTAAGGTCGTCTCTTTTCTTTGCTGAATCTTTTGGTTTATCACTGCCCATTATCGGAATTTTAATTATTGGGCTTGGGAATGCTTTACCCGAGATTTATTTTGCCGTAGCTTCAGCTAAAAGAGGACATACGGCCATGATTCTCGGAGACTTAATGGGATCTATTATAGTGCCGGCTACCCTGGTTTTAGGTATAGTTGCTTTCATCCATCCCATTGAAGTTGATAATTTTTCACCTTTTGCTATAGCTCGGATTTTCCTAGTACTCTCGGCTTTTCTCTTCTTTTTTGCCATAAAGACAGGGAGAAAGATTACCACCAAAGAAGCAATCGGTTTGCTCTTTATCTATATTTTGTTTGTCGTCGTTGAAATACTGGTGAAATAATGATAAGATAGTTCAATGACCGACATTATCTTGATTTTAGTATTATCTTTAATTGGAGTAGTAGCAGCCTTCTTAGTTTTTTTTATTAAGAAATCCAGCATTGATAGAAGCCAGACACAAGCTCTAAGGGATTTAGAAAGACGATTAACAGATTTAATGATAAATCAGCTGAAAGAAATCAGAGACAGTCAACTGGGCACTTCCAAGGAAATGCACAATCAAATTTCCTCTTTTACCAAAGAAGCGACCCAAATTAGAGAGGATTTAAAACAGGTCCAAGAAAGAATAAAAGATGTCTCCTCTTTCCAGGAAATATTCAAATCTCCTAAATTAAGAGGTCAGTGGGGAGAGGCATCTTTAGAGCACATTTTATCTCAGTATTTTCCAGAGGAGCTGTACAAAAGACAACATCTGTTTTCTTCCGGCGAACAGGTGGACGCTGTTTTAAAACTGCCCAACGGAAGATTGCTGCCGATCGACGCTAAATTTCCTTCAGAGAACTTTACTAAGATGATTGAGAGTACGGGCGGGGAAAGGGATGGTTTCCAAAAAAGGTTCATTGAAGACATTAAGGGTCATATCAATAAGATTGCCACAAAATATATAATACCCTCAGAATCCACAGTTGAGTTCGCCTTAATGTATATTCCGGCTGAAGCGATTTATTATGAGATAGTGAACAATATTGGTAAAGATTTCAATTTGGCTGACTACGCCATGTCAAAGAAAGTGGTTATTACCTCTCCCAACACCATTTATTTAACTTTAAGAACCGTAGAGCATTGGTTTAAAGACACGCAGATTTCCCGGCAGACCCAGCAAATTTTAAAAAGACTGGATCGGATTCAGCAAGATGCCGGCAAACTGATGAATGATTTCCGGAAGCTTGGTTCCCATTTAAAAAACGCTGTTTCTTCCTTTGACAACTCAGAAAAACGCTTGAATATGTTTTCTGACAAAGTCGAAAGATTAAAAGAGTTTAAAGAAACTAAAAAATTAAAGTAATATGATAGCTGTAATAAAAACAGGAGGCAAACAATACGTTGTTTCTCCCGGAGATAAAATAAAAATAGAAAAGCTGAATAAAAAAGAGGGATCAGAGATTATTTTCTCTGATGTCTTGCTTTTGGAAAAAGGGAAAAAGCTGGAAATCGGCAACCCAAAAGTTAAAGACGCCAAGGTGGTCGCTAAAGTATTAAAGCAAGGGAAAAAGAAGAAGGTGACTGTTTACCATTATAAATCAAAAACTCGCTACCAAGTAAAAAAGGGCCATCGCCAGCCCTTCACCGAAGTAGAAATAATGAAGATTTAGTATTGTTATTATTTTCTGCCTTCAAAAGCAGAAGAGAGGGTTTCCTCATCAGCGTATTCTAATTCTCCTCCCGTTGGCAGTCCCCGGCCAAGCCTGGTTATTTTAAGCCTTAAGGATTTTAACTCTCTTTCCAGATAAAGAGCGGTAGCTTCGCCTTCGGTGGTGGGGTTTAAAGCCAGGATAATTTCTTTAAAATTTTCGTTAGCAACCCCAAATTTTTGGGGATTTTTTATTCTTTCTTTAAGTTCTTCTATTCTTAAACTTTTGAGATTTTTCGGTTCTAATTTTGATATAGTTCCACCAAGAATAAAATAAAGGCCGGAGTATTTCTTTGTTTTCTCAATAGCTATTAAATCCTGTTCTTTTTCTACAATACAAAGCAAATTATTATTGGCATTCTTGGGATTTTTACAGATATGGCAAAGGTCTTCTTTTCCCTCAAAAGGATTAAAACAAAAATTACAGAACTTTATACTCTTTTTAAAATCCATTATCAATTCTGTTAATTCTTCAACCTCTTTTTGAGACAGGCTCATTAAATAAAAAACAAAACGGGCCGCTGTTCTTGGCCCTATTGTTGGAAATTTTGAAAACCGTTCAATAAGTTTTTCAATGACTTGTGGATACATCTTATTCTTGGATTTTCTTTTCTAGGTTTTTAAAAGAAACGCGCTGTTCGTCGAAATAAAGCTCTACTTTTCCCACCGGTCCATTTCGGTGTTTGGCAATGATAATATCGGCAATGTTTTTTCTTGAGGTGTCCGGACGGTATCTATCTTCTCGGTGGATGAAAAGAACTACGTCACTGTCTTGTTCCAAAGATCCTGATTGCCTTAAATCAGCCAATCTTGGGATCTGGGGAGTTCTCTGCTCTACTGCTCGAGATAATTGAGAAAGGGCTAAAACCGGTATATTGAGCTCTCTGGCCAGCCCTTTTAGGGAACGTGATATTTCTGTTATTTGCTGCACTTCGCCAACATTTGGATTTCTCGGTTCCATTAACTGCAGATAATCAACAATAATCAAACCAAGGCCTTTATTGGCTTGCAATCTTCTTGCCATAGCCCTCATTTGCAAAACATTGGCTGAGACAGAATCGTCAATATATATTTCAGATTCAGAAAGCGTGCCTAAGGCTTCCTGAATTCTGGCGAAATCATTTTCTTCACCTTTGTCTGAAAGCCGCCCGGTTCTTAATTTCCAGAGATCTACTCCAGCTTCAGAGGAAATCAACCTGTCTATAATCTGATCTTTTGACATTTCAAGACTGAATATTCCAACCGGTATTTTTTCCCGAGTGGCAATGCTTTTTGCAATATCTAAAGCTAAGCTGCTTTTACCCAGAGAGGGCCTTGAAGCTAAAATAATGAGATCGGATTTTTGGAGGCCGGCTAAAATATTATCTAAGTCAGAAAAACCAGTAGCCAACCCTCTAATCTTTCCTCCTTCTTTTGAAAGCTCGTCAATTCTTTTAAAAGCATCTTCCAAGGTAGATTTTATGGGAATAAAGTTTTGGGAAAGAGAGTGCTGGGCAATGCTAAAAATCCTTTGTTCGGCCTGATCTAATAATTTATCAACATCTTCTGTTTCGTTGTAACCTATGGTACCTATTTCGTAGGAAGCTTCAATAAGGTCTCTTAAGATCCTCTTTCTTTGGACAATTTTAGCGTAGCTCAAGACATGGGCAGCCGTAGGAACAGAGTTTATTAACTCGGTCAGGTAGGCGTTAGCTCCGACCTCTTCCAGTTTCTTTTTTTCTCTCAGCCGGGTGGAAACAGAAAGAAGGTCAATTGGGTCTCCTTTTTCAAACAACTCTTGGATTGCTAAATAAATATCTTGATGAGTTCTTTTATAAAAATCCCTTGATTCCAGGAAATCTGCCACTTTGATAACGGCATTTTTATCTAACATTAAAGATCCCAAAAGCGATTTTTCAGCTTCTTCGCTTTGGGGAGGCAGTCGATCCGGTAATTCTTTGGAAGGGGATTTAATATCCATATCAATACCATACTATATTAAAGAAGATAGTTTGGCAAACCTAGATGCTATATTGCTTTTATTTTTGGCCCTTCTTTAGTGTCTTCTATTTGAAATCCCATTTCTTTAACCTTTCCTCTGATTTCGTCGGCTTTTTCCCAGTCTTTATTTTTCCTGGCTTTTTCCCTTTCTTTGGCTAGTTTTTTAACTTGGCTGGGAATTTCTATTGTTTCCTTCCAGAAGATGAAACCAAAAAATTGGTCTGTTTCTTTTAAAAAGTTAAGGATTTCTTTGGCCTGCTTTTTGCTTATTTGATTTTTGCCCAATAGGGAGTTTCCTTTATTGATTAAATTGAAAATAACAGCTATAGCTTTTGGAGTGTTAAAATCATCATCCATGGCTTTTTTGAATTCTTTTTGGAATTTGGAAATTTGGAAATCTTTATTTCGGTTTTTACTTTTTACTTTTTTAATTTTACTTACGAATTCCTTTATTTTTTCTAGCTCTTTTTTAGTTTGAGAAATCTTGCTTTCTCTATAATCAATAGGGGAGCGGTAATGAGTTTTAAGAACAAACAGCCTTAAAATTTGAGGAGAGTATTCTTTAATAAAGTCTCTGATAGTGATAAAGTTGCCAAGGGATTTGGACATTTTCTGGCCATTTATGGTTAAAAATCCAGAATGGAGCCAGTGTTTTGCTAATGGATGCTTTCCAGAAAGCGCTTCCATTTGGGCTATTTCAGCTTCGTGGTGGGGAAAGATTAAGTCCCTGGCCCCGCCATGAATATCATACTGAGGACCAAAGAAGTGTTCGGTAATAGCTGTATCCTCAATATGCCAGCCAGGTCTTCCTTCACCCCAAGGGCTTTTCCATTTTGGCTCATTGGGTTTTGATAATTTCCAGAGCGAAAAATCGCCTTTATTTCCCTTTCCTTTTCCCTCATCTATTTTTGAGACAGCGTCTTCTGCCTGTAAAACCGTTCTTTTCGATAACTTGCCGTAATCTCTAAATTTTGAAATATCGTAATAAATACCGTCCTTTAACTGATAGGCGTATCCTTTTTTCATTAATCTTTTTACCTGGCTTTGGATCTCTTTAATGAAATCAGTAGCTCTGGCGTATTTGGTTATACTGTCAATCCTTAAAGACTTCATGTCTTTTAAATATTCTTTTTCAAAAAAACGGGAAACTTCTTTTGGCCGTTTCTTCGTATTTTTTGCCCTTTCAATTATTTTATCGTCTATATCGGTAATGTTTTGGAGATAAAAGACCTTGTAATTTTGGGTTTTAAGGTATTTAGCCACCATATCAAAAACAAGGTAGGTTCTGGCATGGCCCAAATGAGCGAAGTCGTAAGGGGTTATTCCGCAGACGAACATTCTCACTTTTTTCTTTCCTTTGGGATAAAGCGCCTCTTTTTTCCGAGATAAGCTGTTGTAAGTTTTAAGCATATTTATATTTCTATTTTAACATTGGTTTTGGGCTAAAACAATCTTTCTGTTCTTTTTTTAATCATTCCTTTGTGTTAGAATAATCAAATGAAACGCATAGACATAATAGCCCCACTTATTATCGGAGAAATTGTTGCTTTGTCTGGCTTGGCAATTTTAAAGAATTTGGGAATAGAAAAAAATATTTTGTATTTAGTTTTGCCAATCGCTTTGCCAATTTTATCTTTACTGGGACTCTGGGTGGCTTTTATTATCGGGAAAAAGTTTTTAATATTTTTCCAGGCATCAAAGTTCGTTTTAGTCGGAGCCCTTAATACTCTTATTGACCTTGGGGTTTTAAATCTTCTAATATTTGTTTCTGGTGCGGCAACCGGGATATTTTTCCCTGTTTTTAAGAGCATCGGCTTTATAGTGGCAACAATTAACAGTTATTTTTGGAATAAATACTGGACTTTCGGCAAAGTAAAAAAGGATCTTGGTTCCACGGAATTTTCCAAGTTTTTTATAACTGTTTTTATCGGCTTTTTATTGAACGTTGGGATTGCTTCTTTTATCGTAAATATCATTGGACCTCAATTTGGCCAAAACGAAAAGGTTTGGGCTAATGTCGGAGCTTTTTCCGCTGCCTTGCTTGCTTGGGTCTGGAATTTTTTCGGCTCTAAATTTTTAGTCTTTAAGAAGTAAGAACAATGGAAAACTTAGTTCTCTATAGAAAATATCGGCCGAAAACTTTTTCCGAAGTGATTGGTCAGGAGCACGTGGTTCAGACTCTGACTAATGGCATTTTGACTGGGATGATATCCCATGCTTATTTATTTGCCGGCCCCCGGGGTTCTGGGAAAACTACCATTGCCCGGCTTTTAGCTAAAGCCCTAAACTGTGAAAATGATAAAACCTTTGAACCTTGCAATCGTTGTTCTTCTTGCCTTGAGATTAACGATAACCGGTCAATTGACTTAATTGAGATTGACGCTGCTTCCAATAGGGGGATTGATGATATACGGGAACTGCGGGACGGCATTCGTTTCTCTCCGGTCAAATCAAAGTACAAGGTTTTTATCATAGATGAATCCCACCAGCTCACCAAAGAGGCAGCTAACGCCTTATTAAAGACCCTAGAAGAACCGCCAGCTCACGCCATTTTCGTTTTGGCTACGACGGAAATTCATAAAATGATTCCCACTATTATTTCTCGGTGCCAGAGATTTGATTTTAGAAAACTGACTTTATCTGAGATTGTTAAAAGGCTGGAGTGGATTTCAAAGAAAGAGGGGATAAAAGTTGAGAAATCAGCCTTGGAATTCATTGCTTTAAGTGCCGGAGGATCTATTCGAGACGCTGAAGGGTTGTTGGATCAGGCTTTAACTTTTGCCAGCAATAAGATTGTTAAAATCCAAGACCTTCAGGATTTACTGGGAATGGTTGATACTCTGGTAATTTCCCAATTAGTTGATTTTATATCAGAAAAGAAAACAACCGAGGCAATCGAGTTTTTAAACAAAACTCTAGAAAAAGGTTACGATCCTCTAGAGCTTAACAAGGCTTTAATAAAATACTTAAGGCAGGCTCTGCTTTTAAGAATAAGTCCTGAGTTTACCAATCCGGTCATCACTGGTTTAACTAAAGAAGAGCAGGAAAAACTTCATAACCAAGTAAAATCTTTTGAAGAAAGAGATCTCAGCCGGATTTTAAATCTTTTCTTGGAGGCTGAAAATAAAATGAAGTATTCTCCGATACCTCAGCTGCCCTTGGAGCTGGCCATTATTGAAGCGTTGCAAAAAGAAGAGAAATAGGGTAGGGTATAAAGTTTTGCGGGGTCGTCTAATGGTAGGACATGGCCCTTTGAAGGCCAGTATGAGCGTTCGAATCGTTCCCCCGCAGCAAATTAAAATAAGGGCTTGTAATATATTTTAAATGTGCCATAATAACAGACAGGCTGCCTGTTCTTTCGTTCAAGGTGATGCTAAAATCCTATTGCCACCTTATGAAACTACAGGAGGGTATGTGGAGGGTAAAAAAATCTTTTATTCGGGTATGTTGCCCAGAGTTTATAGCTTATACAATAGTCGCCAAAGAGGCGGTTTTTTTATAACTTAAAACTTGCAAATATTTGAGTTTAGCGTATGAATAAAAGAAGGTGTAAGTTTTGGGTATAATAAAACCAATCGCTTCCGGAATTGTTATAGTTGGGACAGTCTGTCTAGTTGTAACCTTGATCGGAATTATCGCCGGACTCGATCCGATTTTTGCAGCAATAATAGGCTCGGGCATATTCTCAATAACATCTTTTATCTTAATAGTATTAGCAATATTTGCCCCTAAAAAAAGAGATCTTTTAAGTTATTAGGAGTGAAATGTTATTTCACTCTTTTTTATTTCGCCGTAGTATTGACAGACTTTAATATTTGAGTAATATGTTTAAGTAGAATAAGGAGGAGGTGATAGGAGAAATTGCCAGTTGGATTTATGTTGATAAATGTTCAGATTGTAGGTGTGGAGAAAACGGTAAAACAAATATCAAAGATTAGAGGCGTTAAAAAGTGCTGGAGACTCTACGGAATTTATGATGTTATAACAAAGATTGATCGGCCAGACTTAGAATCTTTAAAATATACTTCACAGCAGATCAGAAATCACAAGAAAGTCGAAAAGACGCTATTAATGATAGTGGTCTAAAGGTGTGCAGTGATGCGTACCTTTTTTATTTCTGCTATAATAACTTAATATGTTGACACTAAAAGAAGTTAAAAAGAATCCTCTGGTTCTGGAATTTATTGATCAAGCGGAAAAGAAGATGGAAGCTCAGCACTATACTGACCATGGGTTGAATCACTCAAGTTTGGTTGCAGCGAGAGCGAGAACGGTAGCCAGAGAAATCGGCCTTAATAGTAAATACCAAGAGTTATCATCCATTGCTGGGTTCTGCCATGATTTTGGGAACTTTTTAAGCCGGACTTATCATAATTATCTGGGGGCTTTGGTTTTCCAGCAGATTTTCGCTGCTTACCTTAAGCCAAAAGAGTTGTCTTTAGTTATGCAGGCTATTGTTAACCACGATAAATATGAAATGGATTTTTCAGATAAGGTTTCTGCCGTTACTGTTTTAGCTGATAAGTCTGACGTTCGGAGATCTCGAGTAACCATAAAAGATATAAAAAAAATAAAGAGCGATATTCACAATCGCGTTAATTACGCCGTAACTGCGGGTAAACTGGGAATTGATAAAAGAAAAAAGAGAATTACTCTAAGCTTGCGGATTGATACTAATTTTGTTCCGGTAATAGAATATTTTGAGATTTTTACCGAAAGAATGGTTTACTGCAGGAAAGCAGCCCAGTTTTTAGGATATAAATTCGGTTTGGTTATTAATAATTTCAAGCTTCTTTAAGATAAGATTTAGCAAGGTATAGGCAGGTGGGATTTATCTCACCTTTTTTTATTGATTTTTAAATAAAAAAGTGCTAAATTAAAGCTGTTATGAATAATGAAACGAGTATAAAGTTAGAGAATTTAGGAAATAAACTCCATCATTTGATGGACTGTCTTTGACGTTGCCGGAAAAGAAACTAAAATTAAAAAACTGGAGAATGAAATATTAAAGCCTAATTTCTGGCAAGATAAAGACAAGGCATCTAAAGTGAGCCAAGAGTTGTCTAATTTAAAAACGGAAATTGAGAGCTATCAGGTCCTTGAAAGAGAATTTAACGATTTAAAAGAGTTAAGCGTCTTGGGGATAAAAGACGAGAGTATTCAGCCAGAGCTTCAAGAGAGGATAAGGGCTTTTAAAAAAAATCTGGAAGAAGGAGAGATTAAGGTTTTTCTTTCCGGGAAATACGACAAAGGAAATGCTCTTCTTTCAATTTACTCTGGGGCCGGAGGCCAGGATGCCCAGGACTGGGCCGCTATTCTCTTGCGAATGTACGAAAGATATTGCTTGAAAAAGGGATTTAGAGCAAAAGTTTTGCACCAAACATTTGGTGAAGCCGGAGGGCCTGAAGGAAGGATTGGCATAAAATCAGTAACCTTAGAGGTAAAAGGGAATTACGTTTACGGATTTTTAAGGAAAGAGAATGGAGTTCACAGATTAGTTAGGATTTCTCCTTTTTCAGCTCAAAAGCTCCGCCACACCTCTTTTGCTTTAGTTGAGGTTTTACCGGAAATTAACCAAGGAGTAGAAAAAATTAATCCTCAGAACTTAAAGATAGATACTTTCCGAGCTTCAGGCCCCGGAGGCCAGTATGTTAACCGCCGGGAGTCAGCTGTGAGAATCACTCATTTGCCGTCTGGCATTGTCGTTGCTTCCCAAGCAGAAAGGTTGCAGGGCTTAAACAAAGAAAAGGCAATGAAGATGCTTTACGGAAAGCTTTACCAGTTAAAAGAAAAAGAGAAAGAAAAAGAAATTAAGAAAATTAAGGGAAAGCCAACTTCAATTGAGTGGGGGAGCCAGATCCGCTCTTACGTTCTCCATCCTTATAAACTAGTCAATGACGTGAGGACTAACGTAGAAACGTCAAAGGTAGAAGCGGTTTTAGACGGAGATTTAAATGAGTTTATTGAAGCTGAGATCAAGCAATAATGATTTCTTTTAAAGATATCAGTAAAATTTATAACTCAGAATCGGGCAAGATTACGGCTTTAGAAAAAGTTTCTTTTGAAGTAAAAAAAGGAGAGTTTCTTTCTGTTGTCGGGAGATCTGGAGCCGGTAAAACCACTTTGTTTAAATTATTACTGGCCAAAGAAAATCCAACAAAAGGCCATATTGTTTTTAGAGACCAGGATGTCCATAAAATTAACTCTGGAGATCTTTCTTGGCTCAGGCGAAAGATCGCTTCAGTTTTTCAAGATTACAAGTTATTTCCTTTAAAAACTCTTCAAGAAAATATCGCTTACGTAATGGAAGTAACCGGAGCTGGAGATTCCAAGATTTCCAGTGATGTAGCTGAAGTTTTGGATCTTGTTGGGCTTTCAGACAGAGTTTACAATTTTCCAGCTGAGTTGTCTGGCGGGGAAAAGCAAAGAGCAGCTATTGCCAGAGCTTTAGTTCAGCGTCCCGAAGTTATGTTAGCTGACGAGCCAACCGGAAATTTAGATCCCTATCATACCCAAGATATCATCAGGCTTTTACTTAAGGTGAACGAGATGGGTACTACGGTTATTTTAGCCACCCACGATAAGGAATTGATTGATCGATTGGGCAAAAGGGTGATAACCTTAAAAGAAGGAAGAATCGTTCGGGATGAAGACAAAGGAAGATTTATACTTTAACCATGTTTATTTCTTTTAAAAGAATTGCAAAATTTGGCTGGAAGGGTTTTTCCAGGAGCAGCGGATTATCAGCCGCCACTATTTTTATATTGGTTATGACCATTTCTTTAGTGACCTCCCTTTTTATTCTTCAGGGAACTGCCGGTTATTTAACTTCTATCCTTCAAGAAAGAATGGACATCAGCGTTTATTTTAAAGAAGGTCTGACAGAAGAAGATATTTTAGAGGTGAAAGATGAATTAACCCAGTTGCCTGAAGTAAAAGAGATAGAGTATGTTTCCAAAGAAGACGCCCTTTTAACTTTTTCTAAGAGGCACCAAGACGATATCGTTATAATGGAGTCTTTAGCTGAGGTTGGGGGAAATCCCTTTTTTGCTTCGTTAAACGTCAGGGCTTTTGAGGCCAGCCAGTACGCTGCCATTTCCACCCTTTTAGACGCAGCTCCTTTTAATGATTTAATTACCAGGGTTGATTACTTTGAGAAAAAACCTGTCATTGAAAGGTTTTCTTCAATCACTTCTAGCGCTTATCAGACAGGCCTTGTCTTTAGTTTGATTTTAGGGATAATTGCTTTTTTACTGGCTTTTAACCAGGTGAGAATGGCTATTTACAGCTCTAAAGAGGAAATTGAGGTCATGCGTTTGGTCGGAGCTTCAAATTGGTTTATCCAGGGCCCTTTCTTGATTCAAGGAATAATTGCCGGATTTTTGGCAGCTCTCATTACCTTTTTAATCTTTTCTATTAGTTTGTTTTTCTTGGCTCCCAATTTAGAGAACATACTGGCTGGATTCAATATGTTTACCTTTATTACAGATAACTTGGGAATCCTCTTTTTGATCCAAATCGTGACTGGAGTAGGATTAGGAGTGCTTTCTAGTTTCATTGCCATTAGGAAGTATTTGAAGGTTTAACTTTGCGGGGTCGTCTAATGGTAGGACGGATGCCTCTGAAGCATCTAATCTTGGTTCGAATCCAAGCCCCGCAACAAATTAAGTTCAAAAGTCCGCCAAAAAGATGGGATAAAAACAAAATTCAAAAAGGTCGTAAAATCAAAAAACAAAAAATTAAATTATCAAAATTATGAAAGGATATACAACGAATATTGAAAAAGACACATTAGAAAACAATAATTTTCGTAAGGTACTCTATACCGGAAAGCATAGTCAGTTGGTATTGATGTCGCTTGCGCCAAAAGAGGAAATTGGCATGGAAGTCCATGAAGAAAATGACCAATTTTTCCGTTTTGAAAAAGGGGAAGGTAAATGTGTAATTGATGGTAATCAGTATGATGTAAAAGATGGTGTAGCTGTGATTGTTCCAGCGGGAGCAGAACATAATGTCATTAATCTTTCCGCCACTGACGAATTAAGGTTTTACACGATTTATTCTCCAGCGAACCATAAAGATAAAATTATGCGTGCGACCAAGGCGGAAGCCGAAGATAACGAAGCGGAATTTGATGGCATAACTACCGAATAGCTAATTAAACTTCCATAACACTGGTTCTAATATCGTCCACGACCCGCAACAAATTAAGTTCAAAAAATCGCCCAAATAGAAAATTAAAAAATATTATGATTTCATTTGTGTATTTTGATTTAGGTGGAGTTGTAGTGAGGGATCTTTATGAGGCAAATAAATGGATCGATATGAAGCGCGATATTGGAATAAATGTTGAAAATGACAAAGAGTTTGATCAATTCTGGAAGAAACATGAAAAAGAGGTTTGTGTAGCAGGGAGAGATGTCGACACATTAATTCCTTTAATTGAAAATAAATTTCATTTGAGTTTTCCTGGCGGTTTTTTATTATTAACAGATTTCGTCAATAGATTTGAGCCGAATAAATCAATTTGGCCAGTTATCGATAAAATTAGACAAGATTGCAGAGTTGGTCTTTTGACCAATATGTATCCGCGAATGTTCTCTGCCATAATAGAAAAAAGAATTACACCTCCAATTACTTGGGATGTAATTATTGATTCCAGTATTGAGGGTTGCCGGAAGCCAGATTCAGATATTTTTAAACTTGGTGAGCAAAAAGCTAATGTCAAGAAGGACAATATATTATTTGTAGATAATGAAATTAAAAATATAAATGCAGCTAAGGATTTTGGCTGGCAAACCTTTTTCTATAATTCCGGCAATCACGAAAAATCCTGTTTTGATCTTCTCAGGTATTACAATCAAATAAAATAGTGGGGATAATTCCTTCCCATTTATATTGCTAATCAAGAAAACAGGTTCTAACATCGTCCACGACCCGCAACAAATTCCCGCTTATTCTTTTCAATTTTAGTAGAATAAAAAAAAAAGAAGATTAAAAATATGTCAAAAACTTGTGAACACCAACACAATTGCATAAAAGAACTAAAGACCGACCATGAGGAAATTTTGAAGAAACTTGACCTTTTAAAGAAGGCAGCGGATGGATCGGAGATTGACAAAAAGCAAGTAAAAGAATTTTTGCATTTTACCGAAACGTTTGCTGAACCCCATCACAAAAAAGAAGAAGAGGTTTTGTTTCCAGAACTAGAGAAAAAGGGCATACCAAAAGAAGGTGGACCAATTGGGGTAATGCTTCTTGAACACGAGAAAAAGAGAAATCATGTAAGGAAATTAAAAGAAGCCCTTAATGAGGATAACGAAAGTCAAATTAAAGAAAGCAGTCTAGCGATAATAAGTCTTTTACAGGATCATATTAATAAAGAAAATGATTGCCTATATCCAATGGCAGAGGAAGTTTTAAGTAAAGAAGATTTATCTAATCTTGCTCATCGGTGTCAACAGTTGAAGTAAAAAACAAGCCAAAAAAGATGTTCTCAGAAAGAACCTTTTTTTATTCATTTAAGCAAAAACAGGTTCTAATATCGTCCACGACCCGCAACTATTTATCGCCAAGAAGGCGGTTTTTTGGTAGGATAAAGATATGAAAAATTTGCCAAAAATGGGGTTTCACGAGAGTATTGTCCCACAGGTTTTTGATGGGAAAATAAGTACCTGGAGACTCAGAGACCATAAGTTAAAAAAAGGCGATGTTGTGGCTTTTGAAAATAGCCAGACAGAAGAAATTTTTGGATTCGGAAAAATAACAAAAGTTATTATAACAACTGTCGGACAGATAGACCTAAAGGATAAAACTCACTATAAAACATATAAAAACAGACAGGAACTTATAAAAGCATTTAGGCGTCATAATCCTGCCTATAAGATTAACAATAATACGCCAGTTTTTGCTTACACATATAAATTTAAGAAGAAACCTAAGTAAAACCGCTTATAACGTCGTCCACGTGACGCGTTCTCCGTTTTACGTCAAGCCTGTTCAGAGTAAGCCCATTATAGATAGAAAAAAGGTAAAACAATAAATATGAGTATATATCCTAGGAAAGTTTCAAAAAATAAAGATATAACCATTCATTTAAGAGTTTCTAATAGAAGAAATAATACCTTGAAGGGGATTATAGAAATTTTGATTTTTTCTCCCACAAATGAGTTGGTTAAATCTTTTTTGTTTAGTTTTAAATGCAAACCCCAAAGTAATTCTGATTATTTTAGAAAATATAATGTGGGCAATAGAGAAAAGGGGAGATATAAAGTTATTGGTTTAATTAACACAAATAGAACGAAATATCTTTCAGAAACATATAGGAACGATTATTTTATAATAAATTAAAAATTCAAATATGCAGAAAATTAAATGGAAAAGACAAATATTTCCTCTAGAGGTCTCAATTATAATTACCGATAAATGCAACTTTAATTGTATGCATTGTTGTGTTGTTGATCGAGGGATAAATAAAGATTTGAATATTGAAACAGTGAAAAATATTATAGATGAGATGGAAGCTAACAGGGTTTATAATCTCAACATAACGGGTGGCGAACCTTTTTTATACCAAAATGGACGTATAATGGAGGTATTAAGATATGCCGAAAGAAAAAAGATGCGGATACATTTAAATACTAATTTTACTGTTCTTGATAAAGCAATCATAAAAGAACTAGCAAAACTGAGAGTGTCTCATATTGATATTAGCATCCATGGATTTTCTGAAAAAATATTAAAAAGATTTTGTAGAACTAACAAGAATAATTTTGAGAAACTAAAAAAGAATATTCGTTTGGGCATAGAATACGAGCTTCCGTTCATATTCACTACTACTATAACAAAAATAAATTATCAGGATATTTTAATTTTTTTAAAGTATATAGGTAAGCAAAAAATAAAAACTTTTTTTTCGGCTGGTTTATTTCATCCTACAGGTCAGGGGTTAATTAATTATAATAAATTATTTATTAAAGATAAAAACCTTAATAGGATTTATAGTAAGATATTGGATATTGCCGAAGTAAATAAAATTGAATGTTTGATACAGAAAAGAAACAATGCTTCAGAAATTAAAGAATCTGCAAAAGAAATTGAAAAATCTATTATAACGCATAATTTTGGCTGTCCTTGTGGAGAATATAGTTGCTTCATATGGCCCGATGGAAGAGTAACACATTGCCCATATGGTTTTGATGATATATTTGTAATGGGAAATGTGTATAAAAACTCCCTTAAAGAAATTTGGAATTCAAAAACTGGTTTAGAATGGAAACACAAGAGGAAAAAGTTGATTAAAACAGATTGCAAATACTATGACATTTGTTTTGGAGGATGTCCTTGTGATACATATCACTTAACTGGCGATATATATTCTTGTGATCCATACTGTGCATTTTTGAATAAATAAATTTATGCAAAAATATCAGGTATTACAAATAGATATAACTAACAGATGTAATTTGCGGTGTCAGCATTGCGTAAGAGAGGCTATTAATAAGGGACAAATAGAGCCGGATTTTCGTAAACTTAAAAAAATTATAGAAAATGCTAAAAAGTTAGGTTTTAAAGAAATTAATTTTTCAGGCGGAGAACCAACATTAAGAGATGATATTTTTGACTTGCTCTATATTACGAAAAAACAAGGTTTATTTAGGGCAATAACAACTAATGGGATATTTAATAATTCGGTTTTGAATAATTTATTAAAGTCTAAAATTGATCTTATACAAATAAGTATTGATGGTCCCAAAAAGATTCATGAAAAGATCAGGGGCATTGCGGGTATTTTTGATAAAATAATAGAAAACGCTTTAAGGCTTAAATCAGGTGGCGGAAACGTGATTTTTAAATGTGTTGTGCAAAAAGAGAACATCGGGTATTTAGAGGATTTAATTGGGTTTTTAGACAAAAAAAAATTTAAACGTATCGCGTTACAAAATATTCTTCCCTCTGGAAAAAATTACTCTTTTTGGGAAAAAAATAAGGTTTCGGATAAAGAATTATTTAATAAAATTTACACATTATCTGAAAAATATAAAATTGGCATTACAACAGATAATCCTAAGATTAATTTATTTAATCAAAAATATATAGAAAAACTAAAGGAGTATGGTAATATATATAACGGTGAGATGTTTGCCGGATGTCTTGCGGGAATAGCAAATTTTTACGTTAAACCTAATTTAGACATCTATCCATGTGCTTATATTCCTTATAGACTAGGAAATTTATACTCTGATTCCCTAGAAAACATTTTAAAAAAAATTAAAAAAACAAATATATTCTTTAAAGAAAACCTAAGAGGAAAATGCAAGTCTTGTCGGTTTAAGTATATATGTGGAGGATGCAGGGCTATAGCGTATACCAAAGGAGATATTCATGGAGAAGATTTTAGTTGCGATATTTAAATTGCTATAATAAATAAAGAACCAAATATGCGTATTGTTGTCCAAATTAAAAAAGGTAAAGGTGTTGATTATCTATATTTAGGAGATGCTATTTATATTGTTGATAAAAAAACATCAAAGTGGTTTAAGAGGGAATCTGCCAAAAATAAAGGAGCAATAGAAAAAGATAAAATTTTAAATTCATTACAGAAAGGAGATACTTGCTTGTATCCCTTGTGGAATTTGCTTTATTATGATATCTTATTAAAAGATAAAGGTCGAGAATTAAAGATTTAATTTCTTTATAAATTATGAAAAAAAATACTTTAAAAAAGAAAGTAGCTCCTATTAGTTGCAGAATATGTTCCTCAAATCCTACAATGTTGGCTAAGTGGAGAAAAGTGGTATCAATCAAAAAGTCTTCTATAAAAAAGTAAGGGTTGCTTTGTTGATTTATTTATTTGCTTTATTTTATTTAGCAAATTAATTTTTTACCTATCTAAAAAATCACTATTTTAGTAATTTTTGGGGTAAAATAAATAATTGATAAAAGTGATTAGTAAAACGGGAAAGTTTTGGTAGGTAAGTGTATTTGGTTTGATATTGAAATATAGTTCTAAGGTCATCTAGGTCCCGCAACTGCTTGTCGCCAGGAAGGCGATTTTTTAGTAAAGAATTTGACTTTCTAGGAAGATAGTTATATCTTTATTCAAGGAGAAAAGTTCTTTGGAAAATAAAAAAAATAAAATGCAAGTAATCAGTATTAAGCCTGATGATAATGAAGAAAAAGATGATAAATATGGATTAATAGAAACATTAAATAAAGTAAGCGAATATGCTCGTTGTCCAAAATGTGCATCTTTCTTGAATAAAGGAAAACCAGGGAAACTTGTATGTTCAAACTGTGGTTTCGAGAAATCTGATATCCAACCATCTGACTAATCAACTATCAAAAAATTAAGGGCGTTTTAGGAAACTAATTCGCCATTTTTTATTCGTCAAACAGGCATTTTTTTATTGACAAACTTTTAATAAATTGATATCTTTTAAAAGTGATAAAAAATGATTGAATCTGATGAATATTCACTGAAAGAACTTAAAGAAATTCAAGAAAAAATAGATTCTCTTCAAAGACGTATTTTAAGGGAGCGATATGTCATAGTTGATACAAGTGAAACATCTGTTTTTTTACAGGAACAGTTAGAGAGAGTTCTAGATAGAACAGTTGAAGTTTTTCTAACCAATAATATCTTAAGTTCACTCAAATTACTCAGACTTTTACTTACCAGAGTGCCACTTGAAAAAGAAACTCTGGATGATAAAAATAGAGTAATAGAATACACTATTTAAGGTTCTCTTCAGTCTAAAAAGAGAACTTTTTTTATCCACCAAAGCAAGCTCTCCGCCTGCGACTGGCAGAGATGTTTTTATAAAAAAAGAGGTAATCTTTTAGATTACCATCTTTGGGACAACCAGAATTTATTATTTTGCTCTGGTAATTTTAGTATTTTTTGAATATCTGATAGATTTTTTCTTAAATCTTTATATCGGTTTCTAACTGTTACTTCTGTAACTCCAGCGGCCTCCGCAATCTCTTTTTGGGTTACGCTTTCTCCTGTAAGTACACAAGCTAAATAGAGTGCAGCAGCAGCTAGGCCTGTTGGATCTTTTCCAGCACTTATTCTTTCCTCCACTGCTTTTTTTAAAATCTCTAATGCTTGGCGCTTAGTTTTTTCACTTACCCTACAAGCATTGGCAATTCTTGGAATAAACCTGTCAGGGGTAACTACAGGTACTCTTAAATCTAGTTCTTTGTGTAAGAGACGGTATGATCGTGTCAGACCTTTTCTTTGGATATTAGCGGCTTCCGAAAAATCTTTCAATGTACGCGGCGTAGTAGTCTCTCTACAGGCAGCGTAGAGGGAAGCTGTTATAACAAGCTCAATTGATCTTCCTCTAATGATTCCTCGTTCCAATGCTTTTCGGTATATATATGCGGCTTTCTCTGTTATTGCATCACTGAGGTTAAGCTTGTCTTTTAGCCGACTAAGGTATTGAAAGGCTTGTATTAAATTTCTTTTCCCTGGCTCGCGAAGCTTACTTCTTTCATCCCATGTTATTAGCCGTCTTATAAGTGTTTGTGATCCTGAAGGAAGAAATTTGCCGAATGCATCTTTTTCTCCTTTTCCGATGTCTGTTGTTAACCATTGGTCGTAGTCAGCAAGTGAGGATGGAAGACCGACACGGCTTTTTGTATTCTTTTCTTCTGGAAATTCTCTCCATTCAGGACCTGTTTCTTCTTTCTTTTCTTTGATTACAAAGCCACAATTTTTACAAGTGATTTCGCCAGAGACGGCATCTTCTACCATTTTTGTTTTACCACAATGAGTGCAGCGAGTTTTTAAAAAACTAATCTCCATAATATTCTTTCCTCCAAATTGTAAAACATCTACTCCTTATAAAACATAAATTTGATTTTTTTGCAAGCTAAAATTTTCTTTTAATCAAAACAAAACCCCCGCAATAATGCGGGGGAGGTTTGTTTTAATTAGCGTCCGAATCTTTGAGGTCTCCTCTTAGCGTGGCAGTCCCTACAATAAAGAGGTCTGTCGCCAGAGGGCTCAAATGGAAGCTCTGTTATTTCTTTTCCGCACTCAGAACATTTCCAATTTCCTTGATACATTTTTCTTGGAAATCCTCTGTCGGAACCAGATTCATTAAAAGCCATATTATTTTACTAATTACGAATTAAAAAAGCGACCTTTTTAACTCCTAAGTCGCTCTACTTATTTGGGATCTTTATTACTAAAGACTTACTTTAAGACAACTCGACTTATAAGCTTATTATCATTATACACATTATTAAAAAAAGGTCAAGCGGTAACTACCCCGGTCAAGACGCATTGGTAAGATATCTCTAAAGTCGTCTCTTTAGCGGTTTTTTGGTTGACAAATTATTAATATCTTTATAAGGTAAAACTTAGGAGAAGATTGAAATACCTATAATCACAGTTTATGGAATACCGGTTGATGTGACAGAAGAGAAATTAGGGAAGTTTACAGACAGGCTTATGGAGAAAACTGCGGCGATTAAAGAATTAGAAATAAAATCAACGCAAGTTTCAGTATTCTTTCCTCCAGACATGATGAAGAAAGGGTTAGGAAGTGAAATTATCATTGAGGCAGAAATTTTCATTAAACCAGAAAGGACGGAAGAAGTAAGGAATCGTCTTGCAATAGAGTTAGTAAAAATAACAAGGGAGTTCTTTCCAGAACCATCGTTGGTTGAATGTTTCATTAAACCATTCAATCCTAAAAATGGTTTTTCTATATCAGACCGATATTTTGAAAGGTAGGTGAGATGAATATACCGAGATGTAATAGATGCGGCGATCATTTTGATGTCGAGAAAAAACCATGAGCAATTTTGTTCACACATCCAGATACAGTGGAAATACCATCAAAAGTAATGAAATATCATATTTGCCAGCCGTGTGAGAAAAAAATACTCTTAGAGTTTAAATATAAATAGACCAGGAAACTCGCCTGGTTCTTTTTTTATCCCGAACAGGTTTTAACGTCGTTTACTGACTCAATCGCCCAAAAGGCGGTTTTTTGGTAGAATAAGGAATATGGCTTACATATTCCCAGAAAAAATATTCCCTAGCGCTTTAAACCACTATTTAAGGTGTCCTTTTAAGTTCAAGTGCCATAATGATAAGGATATTAAAGCCGTATTCATTGAAACCCCCCAAAGCTTTGTCGGCAGCGTTATTCACAGCGTGCTCAATGATTTTTTTGATATTAAAAAGGTTCCTATAAATAAAAGAAAAGAAGAGGATTTAAGGTCTATGGTTAGGCATGCTTGGGCGAGGATGCCTAAAGACAATCGGAGTAATGAGTATTGGTCAGCTCAGGAGAGAAGAGAGCTATTCGGTTCTCTGGAACAGGAAAGGGCTTTCGGGATAGGCGCTATCGGCATGCTGAGTAATTATCTAAGGAAAGCTGATTTATCAATTGTTCCCTTATCCTTGGAAGATTGGATGGAGTGCGATATTAACGGTTTTAAGATAGCTGGAAGGATAGACAGAATCGACAAGGATTCGGATTCAGCCATTTCTATTTGGGATTATAAAACAGGCAAGCTGCCTTATAAAAGCAGCGTTGAGAAAATAATAGAAGAAGACCTTCAGATTCCTTTTTACGCCATCATCGCCTCGTACCTTAATCCCTTTGCCGAAAAAATCAGGGCTGGCTTGATTTACCTTAAGTATTCCAAAGTTTATGACATTGTTTGGAATAAAGAGAAAATAAAAGGGCTTGAGAAGAAGGTTATCAATGTCATTAAAGAAGCTAAAAGCGATACTGCTCTTTTGCCTAAAATCAATAGATTGTGTTCTTACTGCGAATATTTAGATGTTTGTCCGGAAAAAGACAATATTCCTCTAAAGAACAAAAAAGTTGATGAAGTTGACTGGTAAAAATATGAGAAAGGTATCTCAGAACAAATTTAAGATTGCTTATAGAAAGCTGAACCCAGAACAAAAACAGGCCGTTGATGCTATTGAAGGGCCTGTTATGGTTATTGCCGGGCCAGGCACCGGAAAAACGCATTTGCTGACAATGAGGATCGCTAATATTTTAGCTGAAACAGACACTCCTCCAGAAGCCGTTTTGGCTTTGACTTTTACAGAGTCAGCCGTAGCTTCCATGCGCAAAAAATTATCAGAACTGATAGGTTCTGAAGCTTACCGCGTCAACATCACGACTTTCCACGGGTTCGCTAACGACATTATCAAGAACTATCCGGATGATTTTCCAAACATTATCGGTTCAACCAATATTTCAGACGTTGACCAGGTGCAGATTGTCCGACAGATCATAGATTCTTTGGAGCTTTTTAACTTAAGGCCTTTTGGTAGCAGGTATTTTTACCTTCGCTCTATCATCAACGCCATAAATGAATTAAAGCAGCAGGGCGTGCTGCCTGAAGAGTTTTCTCAAATCATCAATGACCAGGAAAAAGTTTTTTTAAAAATTGAAGATCTTTATCATAAGAAAGGAGCGCATAAAGGAAAGATGAAAGGGAAGTATATAGACATGCAAAAGCATATTAAGCGCAACAAAGAGCTTATTTCAATATATGATGAGTACCAAAAATCCCTGAGCAATTTAAGGTTCTATGACTACAGCGACATGATTGTCCAGGCTATGGTTGTTTTGAAAAAAAACAATGATTTGCTTTTAACGCTTCAAGAGCAGTATTTGTATATTCTGGTTGACGAGCACCAGGATACCAATACCGCTCAGAATAAAATTCTTGAACTTTTGGCGAGCTACCACAAAGACCCGAACATTTTTATCGTCGGAGATGAAAAACAGGCTATTTTCCGCTTTCAGGGAGCTTCTATGGAAAACTTCATGTATTTTAAGAATCTTTACAAGAACGTCAAACTGATTACGCTTTGGCGCAATTATCGTTCAACGCAGACAATTCTTAATGCAGCTTACGACCTTAACTCTAAAGACAGCAAAAAGCTTTTAGCTAAAGCCGGGCACAAAGAATCTCTTATCAATCTTTATATCCTGCCGACTCAGGAGAGAGAACAGTATTTCTTGGCTCAGAGCATTAAAAAACTCTTAAAGCAAAAAGTATTAGCCAGCCAGATAGCTGTCCTTTACAGAGACAACAGGGACGTCATTCCAGTATCCAGGATATTGGAAAAAGCCGGCGTTCCTTTTGTCATTGAATCTAACCAGGATGTTTTAAACGACGAAGATATCAGAAAACTCCTTATTATTTTAAAATCGGTTCAGAATTTCGGTTCTCCTTCAGAACTGGTAGAAATGCTTCATATTGATATTTTTAAGATTCCTCCTCTTGATGTTTATAAGATTGCCAGTTTGCCGTTGGATCCCTATGACGTTATTAAAGACCGCAAGGTAATGGAAAAAGCCGGCATAGAAGAAATAGATAAATTATTGGAAATATATAAAAAAGTTTCTTCTTTTAAGAGAGGGGCAAAAAACAAAGGGGCTGTTCAGGCTTTTGAAGACATTGTCCGGGAGTCGGGATTTCTCGTCTATATCTTAAACAAGCCATCAGCCGCTGAAAAACTGGCCAAGCTCCATGCTTTATTCGACCAAATAAAGTCGCTGATTGAAAGCCATAAGGACTATACTTTAGAGAATTTCTTTGAATATTTGGACATTATCAAAGAGCACAACGTTTTGATAAAAACAACCGTATTTGAACAGGCTCCCAACAGGGTGAGGCTGATGACGGCCCATAAATCAAAAGGATTGGAATTTGAATACGTTTACATTATTAATGCGGTTGACGGCCACTGGGGATCCCGCCGCCACTACGAACACATTAAGCTGCCGCGGCGAGTTTATTCTTTATTAAAGAAGGTTGAAGAAAGCTTTAGCGGAGAAAGCGATGAAGATGAACGCAATTTATTCTATGTTGCCTTGACCAGAGTGAGAAAGCAGGCTTCAATACTTTACGCAAAACAGAATCAGAACGGCAAAGAGCAGTTGCCTTCAAGATTCATAATGGAAATTAAGCCAGAACTCATAAAAAAGGTTGAGACGAAAGTTGAGCTTAAAAAGAAAGAGGATTTGGAGTTTTCTTTAACCCCATCGCTTCCTTCAACTGCCAAAGAGAAAGAGTTTTTGAACCAGCTTTTCTACCAGCAGATGTTTTCGCCGACCGCCCTGAACAATTATCTTCAGTGCCCCTGGAAATATTTTTATAACAACTTGCTTCGCATTCCCGGAGCTCCCAATAAACATTTGATTTTCGGTACGGCCGTGCACAATGCTCTAAAAAGCTTTTTTGACAGGTTTGGCAAAGGAGAGAATCCCGGCAAAAAATATCTTATCAATAGATTTGTGGAATCTTTAAATAGCCAGCCCATCCAGGAAAAAGACTATAAAGAGGCTTTAAGCAAGGGGAAAGCTGCGCTTTCCGGATATTACGACCACTATTACAAATCCTGGAGTAAGAATATACTTAATGAATTCAGCATTAAAGGCATTGATTTGGGTGGTGGTATTATACTTAGTGGAAAATTGGACAAAATCATTCTTCTTGATTCTTCAAATAATATTAATGTTATAGACTATAAAACCGGAAAGCCCAGGTCCCGAAATGAAATAGAGGGTTTGACTAAAAACAGCAAAGGGGATTACAAGCGCCAGTTGGTTTTTTATAACCTTCTTTTGAATCATTACCAGGAAGGGAAATTCAATATGAAGGCCGGGGAAATCAACTTTATAGAACCAGATAGTAAGGGTAATTATAAAAAGGAATTATTTGATATTAACCCGGAAGAAATGGTTGCCCTTGAAAAACAGATAAAGGCGGTGGCTAAAGAAATTCTTTCTTTGTCTTTTTGGGATAAGACTTGCGACGATCCAGATTGTGAATACTGTAAATTACGTAAAATGATCAAATAATATGTTAATTGACGACATCAAAATTAAAGTGAAAGGAGGCGACGGCGGCAAAGGGGCTGTGGCTTTCAGTAAGGTTAAAATGTCTCTTGGTCCGACCGGTGGAGCCGGCGGCAAAGGAGGCAGTGTTTACTTTGAAGGTGTTTCTGATTTAAGCGCCTTGAATCAATTTCGCTTTAAAAAAGAACTGTCAGCTGGAAACGGGAAAAACGGCAAAGGGAAATTCATTGACGGCACAGACGGCAAAGACCTTTTTTTAAAGGTACCTGTCGGCACGGTCATTCATAACTTGTCCTTAAAAGAGGATTCAGAAATTATTTCCATAGGGCAGAGATTATTGATAGTTAAAGGCGGAAAAGGAGGATGGGGGAACTTTAAGTTCAGATCTTCTACTAATACGAGTCCTAAGGAATTTGGACAAGGTTCTTTAGGCCAGGAATACGAATTAAGGCTGGAATTAAAGATGATAGCTGATGTCGGGTTTGTCGGACTGCCCAATGTCGGAAAGTCCAGCTTATTGAACGAGCTGACCAAAGCTAAAAGCAAAGTGGCCAATTATCCTTTTACGACCTTAAGTCCCAACCTGGGAGTTTATTTTGAGCTCGTTTTAGCCGACATCCCCGGCCTTATTGAAGGCGCTTCTTTAGGCAAGGGTTTGGGCATTAAGTTTTTGCGGCACATTAAAAGAACAAAAACCCTTTTCCATTTTATTTCGTCTGAATCCCAAGATCCTTTGAAAGACTATAAAATTATCAGAAAGGAACTCGAGGCTTATAATAAAGAGCTTTTATTAAAACCAGAATACGTTTTTTTGACTAAAAGCGACTTGCTTTCTGAAAAAGATATTAAAAAGAAAGTAGCCCTGCTTAAAAAAACAAAGAGAGAGGTACTGGCTGTTTCTATAATAAATGAAAAGAGCCTGAAACTAATTGAGGGAATATTACGGGAGATAATCAAGCAAAAGTCAGAATAAGAATATGTTACAATAATAAAGGTCGAGAAAAGAATTAATAAATTACTTTAATTTATGTTTAACAAAAAAAGATTCTTCTTATCATTTAGTCTATTGGCAGTTATTATTTCTCTAACTGCTTTGCCGTTGATTAGCGGAGCCTCAATTGAAGATAGTAAGCAAAATATTTATGTTGGCAGCGAAGAAGTAATTGAAGGTAATTTTATTAAAGCAGGTGAAGTAATTGATTTTGACGGCCAAGCTCAAAAAGATGTTATTATTGCCGGAGGGTCAATTAATATTACAGGACCTGTTAAAGGAGATGTTTTGGTTGCTGGCGGAACTGTCAGAATTAAGGGAGATGTGACAGGTAACATTCGTGTTGTTGGAGGAACAGTAGAAGTTAACAGCAAAGTTGGCAAGAATGTAAGTCTATTCGGAGGAACAGTGGTTATTGGAGAGGATGCTGAAGTTGGCTGGGATGTTTTATCTTTTGCCGGCAATATTGAGATTAGAGGAAAAGTTGGTGGAGATGTTAGAGGAGGTGGTGGAGCCGTACTCTTGGCTAATGAAATCGGTGGTAACGTTGACTTAAAAATTGATGCTGAAGAGGGCCATCTCGTTTTATATCATCAAGCTGATATCAAAGGAGATTTGACTTACACCGCTTCAACGAAAGCAGAGATAAAAGAAGGAGCTAAGATAGGAGGGGAGACCATATACAAAGAAAGTATTTTACCGGTTATTCCTATTAAGCAGGATTTTGGAATTTCTTCTTTTATAGGAAAGATAATGGCTCTTTTTGCTTTATTGATAATTGGTTTGATTATAATTCTTCTAGCTCCTAAAACCAGTAAATCAATAGGAAAAAGAATGGTAGATAAACCCTGGGACAGTCTTGGTTGGGGAGTAGTTTATCTTATTATCACTCCTGTTATTTTGTTTTTGGTGGCTATTACCGTTATTGGCATTCCATTATCTTTAATTGCTTTGGCTGTTTATCTCATTTCTTTGTATCTAACTAAAATTTTTATAGGAATTGTTTTAGGCCAAAAATTACTAGAATGGGCAGGCAAAAAGAAAGAAGTTTCATTAGTCTGGACAATGATTTTAGGAGTAGTAGTTTTCTCTATCCTCACAGGTCTTCCTTTTCTTGGTGGGATTATTGCATTCTTGGGAATTTGTTGGGCTTTGGGAGCTATGGTTGAAATAAAGAAACAGACATGCAAGCGAATAGAAAGATAAACATTATCTGTTTAAGATAACAAAGAACCTCCTCTATGGCGGTTTTTTTGTTTGATAAAATATTAAGTTTTTTATAAAATAAAGAGGAATAAGGTTGACTGTTCAAGAAGAGAAACATAATATTGATATTTGTCTTGACTCGTTGCCTAAAATAGCCGAGGATTTCAGTATACCAAAATTAGATGCCAGTATAGTTTTGAAGGAAACTGTTGAAGAGATTGGAAAAGAAAGAGCTCTAAAGTTCTTTCAAAAATTAAACGAAGATAGGAAACTTACTGAGCAATTTCAGGAATCAGTACAGTACTTAACTAACGTGATGCTTGAAGATTTAAGGCATCTAAGTTTATATACCAGGAAGGAAAAATACCGCATCGCTATGGTAAAGTTTAAAGAAATATACCACATCAAATGGTATCTTTCAAAAGAAATAGATAAAAAATTGGCAACAATGAAAATACTGTGGAATAAGTACTAGACAAAGGGTAAAACCAACATAGGTTTTTACCCATATTTTTTTATTGACAATTATTTTAACTTTGATAATATCTTAACTAAAGGAGAAAGGGATAAGCGGAACAAAGAATAAGAAGGGTAAAAAAATAATATAACTTGTTCTACAAAGCAGGCCAAAGACTGCCAAAATCTTACGTGAGTAGATCAGAGTTAAAAAATAGAAAACCACATCTATTCTTTCCATTTTCCCCTCTAGATAAAAACGGTCTTCTTTTAACGGTAATGGGCTGCTCCTGTGGTGACTTAGTAGTAGAAATTCGGTCAAGATCAGTATCTGCTAAGCCACCTTGCGAGATGATTTCGTTCTTGTCTCGCGCCACCGAAATTAATAGAAGCCCGTTTTTTTTTTGACAAAATTATTGAATATGTTTAATATAGGAGCTACTAGTGATAGATAATGATAGAAATCTGGGTGTATAGAATAACTTCTATTAACGGAAAACACGCATATAAAGTGGGATATAATGATTAGAGAGTAGAATCCTTTGGGAGCTTAACATCTGTAGCAGAATCGATTACAGTAAAGAGGAAAGAGGAAGATATAGTCATACATTGCCATCCTCCACATGATATAGAAATAACAAAAGGACAACATCCTCGCCTCTGTGAACCTTTAGGAGTTAAGGAAAAAGAAAATTTATTTGAGGCAATAATCTAATATTGCCTCAGTATAGTGTCATTTCTTTAAAGATCTGACACTCTTTTTTATCCCAAACAGGTTAATTGCCATACAGGCGATTTTTTGATTGATAAACTTTCATTATCTACTAATATGAAATTCAAATGGATAATATAGATAAGATAGAACTTATAGCGTTTCGAGCAATACTTAGTGCAACAGGAAGAATCAAATATAATTTAGGCCACGGTTTCAAGCTTGATATAGAACAAGCAATAAAAGGAAAAGAGGTAGAAGTAAAACAAGCATTAACAGAAGAGAACGTTAGCATTACGCTAGAAATAGAGAACGCAATAGTAAAGACAGTAGAGAAACAAATAAGGGAAGCAATAAGAAAGGCAAAAGAAGGCAAACTATAAAGCTATTTCTATAATTTCTTATTACTTTTCATTAAGCCCTTTTAGGGCTTTTTTATTCCAAATAGGTTCTAACGTCGTTCAAGTTACGTTGTCGGACCTGAAATAAAAAAAAGGAGCTGTGTCCCTAAGGATTTGGCTTTATAACTTGATTATCTTAATTATTTATACTACAATACTGTTGAAATAATATGGTTGTCAGAAAGGAAACTTTCCTTAAGAAAGCTCTTGATGTTGGACAATTAATAATACTTAATAAGTTGGAAAAAAAAATTGATTCAGTGATTAATGAAGATAATGCATCATTTGTTCTGGAAGCTAAAGGAAGAATATCAATAAATGCTGATCCTTTTCCGGAAGAAAATGTTAGAGAAGTGCTCAAATTAATCTACGAAAGCGTTGGGTGGCGCATAAAGTTTGAAGAATCAAGATATGAGAATATACATTCGAAGATAATTATTACGTAATAATACATTGTACGTACCAATATCAAGACCGTTAGTATAAAAAAGACTAACGGCTTTTTTTATTCCAGGACGGACATTATAGATTGCGAGACAAAATCGCCATAAAGGCGGTTTTTTAGTAAAGAGTCTTGACAAATTAATAATATAATGTAATAATAGGCGCGATAAGAATGATTAACGAAGAAGATATAAAAAAGATAGAAAAGAAATTCGGTTATGACTGTATAGCTAATTTTTTCTACGAAGGATTAGCTCGAGTAAGCAAAGACAATAAACGATTTCACATCAACCATAATGGAAAACCTGCCTATAAAGAGAGATACGATGATGTAGGTAACTTCTACGAAGGATTAGCTCAGGTAAAAAAAGGTAATGAATACTTCCACATCAACCATAATGGAAAACCTGCCTATAAAGAGAGATACGATGATGTAGGTAACTTCTACGAAGGATTAGCTCGAGTAAGTATAGACAATTACAGCAAAGGCTTCCATATTGACCACAACGGAAAACCTGCCTATGAAGAGAGATATGAGCTTGTAATGGATTTCTACGAAGGATTAGCTAGAGCAAGAAAAGATACTAAATTCTTCCATATTGACTATAACGGTAAAAGAATAGAATCAAGCCTTAAAAAAAGTTAGTTCATTATTGCCCAAAGACCGTGTGTTACTTAACTCACGGCTTTTTTTATCCAATAAAATAGGTTCGAATATCGTTTCTTAGACGACGCAAAATCCGTCTTATCAAACAGGCGGTTTTTTGGTAGAATGAAATAATGAAAAAGAAAATTTATATAATTTTATTCACATTTTTAGGTATTTTACTTCAACTCTTAATTCACGGTTTGGTTGAAACTTGGTATATTGGTTTTTTAATCGGTAATTTCCCAAAATATAGCTTTGGTTTTTCGTGGTCTCAATGGTTCACAATCCATCACATAGGAACTGTTGTTCTTTTTATTGCTGGGGTTTTATTTGGTTTTTGGCAGGGGAAATTTTGGTGGAAAAGAATTTATGAGAAGAATTAATAAAAATTTATGGTGATTATTCGTTCAAAAATGTTTATATTAAGACCGTATAAAAGAGGAGACGAAGCATCTTTAAGAAAGAATATAAATAATAAAAAGATTTATCGTAATACTTTAAGGATTCCTTATCCATATACTAAGAAAGATGCTCATTTCTGGGTTAGTTGTAATTTAAAATTTAATAAAGAGAAAAAGAAATCAGAAATTAATTTTGTTATTGATATTGAAGATGAATTAGTTGGTTCAATTGGCTTTTCCAAAATTAAAGGACATAAAGCAGAGATAGGGTATTGGTTAGCTGAAAAATATTGGGGACAAGGGATTATGGCAGAAGCTGTAAAATTAGCAACAAAGATCGGATTTAAGAAATTAAAACTAAAAAGAATTTATGCTACTGTTTTTTCTTCTAATAAAGCTTCAATGCATGTTTTAGAAAATAACGGTTATAAATTTGAAGGAATTATGAAGAAACACTATAAGAAAAACAATAGGTTCATGGACGTTCATCTTTACGCTAAAGTAAAATAATCAAAAGTTAAAGAAATTATGAGAAAAAGAGTTTTAATAATTCATGGATGGGAGAGTAACTCGAGAGAACATTGGTTTTTAGAAGAAAAAGAAAGGTTGGAAAAATTAGGTTATGAGGTAGTAGTTCCTGATATGCCTAATACCTTGCATCCTCAAAAAGAAGAGTGGGTTCAGGTTATAAAAAACTTTCATCCAGATAAAGAATCAATACTTATTGGGTATAGTTTAGGTGGGCCAACAATTCTTAGGTATCTAGAAGAAATAACTGAAAAGGTTGGTAAGTGCATCCTTATTGCTTCACCAATAAAGAAACTTGGTTCTGGGTATGAAGGAATCGAAAATTTTTTAGAAACGGATTTTGATTGGGAAGTGATTAA
The DNA here is from genome assembly GCA_002434805.1 of Patescibacteria group bacterium UBA6532. Taxonomy (GTDB): domain Bacteria; phylum Patescibacteriota; class Minisyncoccia; order Minisyncoccales; family UBA6532; genus UBA6532. The sequence continues at coordinate 53,075 of DJKW01000001.1, read as the reverse complement.
AAAATCATGCCAAAAGTTTATAGTTTTTAATCAAACAGAAGATCCGGTAGTGCCACTTCAACATGGAAAAGATTTGGCGAAATATCTTAACGCCGAATTAAAAATAGTTGAGGATAATGATCATTTTGATAAAATTGATTTTGAATTGCTTGAGAAATATATAAAATAATCAAAGTTTAGAGAAGTCTTTATCTGACTTTCTCTAAACGTCAGACAAGATTAATGAAGATAAGATACGTAACAAATTTTTTAGATAGGAAAATAGGGTTAGGTGGTGCACATTTTAAACTATGGCATTTCATTTTTCTTATATTAGCTATCTCGACCATATTGTTTATTTATAGTGATCCATGGCAGCCAGAGAGTATTAGAAAACTTCAAGAGAAAGAAGTTAGGGAATATGAAGGCCAGAATCTTTCATCTATTGCTGACTTAAAAGAAACATCTATTAGTGGCACACAATATATAGATATTAAAGATTACAAGCTAGAAATTACTGGTCTTGTAAATACCCCAAAAGCATACACTTACCAAGAGGTTTTGAATTTCCCTAAATATTCAAAAGTAGTTGAACTTAATTGCGTTACTGGTTGGAGGGCAAAAATCTTATGGGAGGGATTCTTAATCAAGGATATTCTGGAAGAGGCTAGTGTTAAGCCTGAGTCCAAAGCAGTCATCTTTTATGCGAGTGATGGTTTCACAACTTCTTTACCTTTAGATTTTTTAATAGACAATGATATTATTCTTGCTTATAAAATTAACGACGTAGTTTTACCGCCAGAAAGAGGTTTTCCTTTTCAGCTCGTGTCAGAGAATAAGTGGGGCTACAAATGGATTAAGTGGCTTACAAAAATAGAATTATCTGACGATATTGATTATAAAGGAACGTATAAGGGCGTGGGATATAGCCATGATGCTGATATTACCGGTCCCAAACTCGAGAGGTGAAGTAAATAGTCGTGGAAAACTATACCGGGATAAGGGTTTAAATAATAATTAATATATAATTTATTATGAAAAAAGTAATTATTATCATAGTTTCAGTTATTGTTCTAGGTATTATTATTTTTATTGCTAGGGACAGTATTTTTCCTGGCGGCCAAGAGTCTTTTAATGAAGAAGAAAAGCCAAGTATCTTAACTATAATCACAAGTGATATTAATACTCAATCAGCAGTGCTTAAGGTTGTAGATGAGAGTGATTCTTCAGGAATTGCTTACCGCCTTGTTAAAGACGGTGTATTATATCATGTAGTTACAGCTTTTTTACCAGATCCTCAAGAGGGAATTAAATACGAGGGATGGTTGGTTCAACCAAGCCCCTTAAAATTTTTCTCAACCGGCGTCATGAAAAAGAATCAAGCAGGTATTTGGCTGCTTGAATATAATGCTGAAGGGAGTTTTTCAGAATATTACAGAGTAGTTATCACCAAAGAGACGGTTATTGATGCCACACCAGAGGCCCATATTATTGAAGGTGATTTTAGTGAAATAATCCAAAACCAAGAAAGGGTAGAATAATTAAATGGAACCGTTAGCCTCAAAAATAAGGCCAAAAACCTTAAAAGGATTTGTAGGGCAAGAACATTTAGTGGGGGAGGGAAAACCTTTAAATATTGCCATAAAACAAAAACATTTGTTTTCTTTTATTCTCTGGGGCCCTCCGGGTACGGGAAAAACCACCTTAGCGAGGATATATGCTAATAGTTTAAAGGCCCGCTTTTATGATCTTTCTGCTGTTTCAGCGGGAAAAGCGGATATTAGAAAAATAATAGCTGAAGAGATTAAAAACCAATCTAAAATTTTGTTTTTAGATGAAATTCACCGTTTCAATAAATCTCAGCAAGATTTCTTACTTCCGTTTGTAGAAAGAGGGGATATAACTCTTATTGGAGCTACTACAGAAAATCCAAGCTTTGAAGTAATTCCAGCCCTACTCTCACGCTGCAGAGTTTTTGTTTTAAATGAACTTTCAGCCAAAGAAATGCTGGCTATTATTCAACAAACTGGGTTTAAGCTGGATAAAGAATCAAAAGATTGGTTAATTGCTATGGCAAATGGAGATGCAAGGCAAGTTATTACAATGTTGGAGAATACATCCCGTCTTTATAATAAAATTAATATAGAGAATTTAAAAAATACTCTTCAATCAAAGTTTTTAAGATATGATAAACAGGGAGACGAGCACTATAATACTATTTCGGCTTTTATTAAAAGTATGAGGGCTTCACAGCCAGATGCTGCCTTATATTATTTAGCCAGAATGATTGATGCTGGGGAAGATCCTAAGTTTATAGCAAGAAGAATGGTTATTTTCGCTTCAGAAGATATTGGACTGGCTCATCCAACAGCTTTAGTAGTAGCTAATGATGTCTTCAGGGCCGTAGAAACCATTGGGTTGCCAGAATGCGGTATAAACCTAGCTCACGGAGTTGCTTATCTATCTAAATGTAAGAAAAATAGAACATCTTACGATGCTTATATGGCTGCCATGGAAGACGTAAAAGAGTATGGCAATTTGCCGATTCCTTTATCTTTGCGCAATGCGCCTACGAAACTTATGAAGGAATTGGATTATGGCAAAGGATATGATAAATATACTGAAAAAGATTTATTACCAGATAAATTAAAAGGGAAAAAATATTTAAAATAAAGAAATTTTTAACTCAAAATTAGATAACCAAAATATGAAAATTAAATTTAACTATTTTACTAGAAATGTTGAAGCAGGAGATCATATAGAATTGTTTTTAATTTCAGCAGTTGCAGCTATATTGTTTATCCGATTTTTTTTGAATTTAGTTAATTATATTCAAATTGGCGGAGAATCGCTTCACATAGCGCATATGTTATGGGGAGGACTCTTAATGACGATAGCCATAATTGGACTGATTACATTTCTTAATCGTCAGATTAAACTTGTAGCTGCAGTTATAAGTGGTATTGGATTCGGGATTTTTATTGATGAGTTGGGCAAGTTTATAACCCATGATAATAATTATTTCTTTCAACCAACAATTGCTTTAATTTATGTAATTCTTATTTTGATATACTTAATATCGAGATTATTCATTGAGTCTAAGGGAATATCAGCGAAAGAAAGCCTCATAAACGCCATTGAGTTAATAAAAGAGGGCGTTTTAAATGGCTTAGATTCAGAAGAAAAAAAACTGGCAGTTAAATTTTTAAACGATAGTGATTCAAATAATTCAATTGTCCAAACATTAAGACATGCGATTACACAGATTAAGATGGTGCCTTTTGAGAAAAAACGGCTGACTACAAGATTAAAGAACATTAAAAGGAAATATTATTTAAAAATTACTAAAAACCCGTATTTTGCAACTTCTATTATTGGTTTTTTCAGCATTCTAACTGTCTTGAATTTTTCTGCAATGTTTAGAGAAAGAACACCAGAATTGCCTTTTTATTGGTGGGGCCTTTTATTATCACTTTTTGGATCTGGAGTATTTGTTGTTTTAGGTATTTTTTTAATGCTAATTCGTCGGCGTTTAAGGGCTTATCTAATGTTTAAAACAGCAGTGCTTATTTCTATTTTTTTAACACAATTTTTCCTCTTTTTTACTGAACAGTTAATGGTTATTAATAGATTGATCATCAGTATTATAGTCTGGAATGTTTTACAAGATTTAATTCATAACGAAATCGATGTATATAAAGGCGAAAGTTTTTCCAAATTCAAATAAAGAAGAACTTTAAACTCAGAGTAATCTAAAAATCGTCTTTTAGGCGGTTTTTTTACTACAATGGTTTGACTTTTAATTACAGTTTAGTAAAATTAACTCTAGGTATATTTATATTGAGGAAAAACAACAAAAAAAGAGAATTTTTATTGACAAAGGATGAATACAAAATATCAAAGAAATTCATTAATCTTAAAAAGAATCAACAGAATGATGATAAAGTAATCAGAAAGATATCTAATGAATTTAATATAAATCAAGATGAAGTAAAAGAAATAATTAAAAAGTCAGAAGAGAAGGTCAAAGACGCTACATCAAAAAGTTTAGAAGAATATATTAAATCGATAGCAAAGTGAAAGTTCTTTTATTCAAAAGAAAACATAGAAGCTCATTAATGGGCTTTTTTTATTTCAAATAGACTAATCGCCAGACAGGCGATTTTTTGGTAGAATAAAAATATGAATACAAAACTTATTATATGGGGAGTCGTAGGATTAGTAATTGTCGCTATTGTTTTCTTTTTATTCTTTTATGAAAGCAAACCCGGGGAACTTGATGAATTCGCTCAATGTTTAAAAGAACAAGGTGTAATATTTTATGGAGCATTTTGGTGTCCACATTGTCAGGATCAAAAGAAAATATTTGGTAAATCTCAAAAGTTCCTTCCATATATTGAATGTTCAACACCAGACGGGAGAAGGCAAACTGGAGAGTGCAAGGAAAAGGAAATTGAGGTTTATCCGACCTGGGAGTTTTCTGATGGAAGTAGAGAACCCAGAGTCCTTTCATTAAAGCATTTATCAGAGAAAACCGATTGTCAGCTTCCTTAATAAGTCTATGGAACTTGTATTAACAATAAATCAAATCTTTCCTTTATTTACTCTTATTGGCCAAATTACCATAATTTTATTGGTTATTTCTTTTTTTGTTTTTCGTGAAAAAGAAAAAAACGTAATTTTAAGTTTTTTTAGTAAGAATGCAATTATCTTGGCTTTTATTGTTGCTTTAGTTTCTACTATTGTAAGTCTTTTTTATTCAGAGATAGTAGGATGGGAACCTTGTAAACTTTGCTGGTTTCAACGAGTATTTATGTATCCTCAAGTAATTTTATTAGGAATGGCTCTCTGGAAAAAGAAGAAAAACATTAAAGATTACAGTATCGTTCTTTCTCTAGTTGGAACTCTAATTGCTGGTTTTCATTATTATCTTCAAGTAGGCGACCCTCCTCAGATTATTTGTTCTACTTTGAATAATTTAAGTTCTTGCTCTAAGATATTTATAATGGAGTTTGGCTATATCACTTTCCCAATAATGTCATTAACCGCCTTTTTATTAATAATCAGTTTTTTAATTTCTCAGAAAATTTATCTTCGTAATCAATAATTATTCGTTTATAATATTAAGTTGCAGAAAAATTCTTTGGATGATAAGCTAAATAAAGCATAATTATATTAATATATTTAAAAAATGGCTAAAAAAAGGAAGAAAATTCAAAAGAAAAAGAGAAAAATTAAAAAAGTTCTGAAGAAAAGAAAAAAAACGAAGAAAGCGAAAAAGAGAAAGGTAAAAGCAAGAAAGACAGTAAAAAGGAGCGGATTGGAAGAAAATAAGGCTCATAAGACTAAGATTCGGATAATCGGTATTGGCGGAGGAGGAGGGACTATTATTTCTGAAATTGCTTCAAGGGTTAAAAAAGTAGATTTTATAACTGCTAACACTGATCTCCAGGCTTTAAAATCGGTTTCTCGATTAGTAAAAACTTTTAACTTTGGCCAGAATCTAACCCATGGCTTGGGATGCGGAATGGACTGGAAAATTGGACAGAGGGCTGCCAAAGAAGAAGAGCAAAGAATAGTAAAACTCTTTAAAGGAGTTGATTTGTGTATCTTAGTAGCTTCTTTAGGCGGGGGAACTAGTTCTGGAGCTGCTCCTCAATTTGCCAAAATTGCCAGAGACCTCGGAGTGATGACCTTTGGAATTTTCACCTTGCCCTTTAAGTTTGAAGGAGAAAAGAAATATCAAATTGCCAAAAACAGCTTAGAAAGATTAGCTCCTAACTTAAATGTTCTGCAGGTCTTTCCCAACGAAAGAATTTTCCGAATTATTGACAAAAAAACGCCTCTTCAAGAAGCTTTTTCCGCTGTTAACCAGAAACTAGTTGAAGGTCTGGAGGGCCTTATTGAAATGATTTATTCACCCGGTTTAATTAATATTGATTTTGCCGACTTAAAAGCAATTTTAGACGGCAGAGGGAAGCTGATCTATTTAAACAGTACAATGGCCCAGGGGCCCAATCGGGCCGAAGAAGCGGCAAGAAAAATACTTCTTGATCCTCTTTCTGAATACAGTTTTCCCAATAATGAAGACAAAGATCATTTAGAAGGGGGTTCTTTTACAGTAGATAAAATCTTATTTAACATTTACGCTGGAAGAGATTTGAGGATGAAAGAGGTTGAAGAGATCAGTAAAACCATTTGTGATTCCAATAAAAGAGCAAAGATTATTTTCGGCATTGCCCAGGATAATAAATATAACGGAAAGATAAAAATAACTCTACTGGCTACCGGAAGCAAGAGCAAAAGAACTAAAAAGAAACCAAAGCAGATTGTTAAAATAGAGACCTTGCCTCCTCCCGTTGTTTTAGAAAAAAAGAAAAGAAAAAGAACAAAGAGGAGACCAAAAAGAAAACCAAAGACAACCGAAAAACCAAAAAAGAGTTCACATCCAAAAAAGAAAAAATCCAAGAAACCAGCTTTAAAGAGAAAAAAGAAACCATTAATTTCAAAATCAAAGAAATCTGCTTCTCGTTTAAAACCTAAAACAGAGATAGTTCCCGTCATTCTGCCATCTAGTATTGAAAATAAGACAGAGCCAAAAGAAAGCACTAATAACTTGAAGGTTAGGCGAAGCGCTTTAGATTTAAAAAAAGATGCCAAAGAGATGGAAGAAAAGATACTCGAAGAAGAAAAAAAATGGGATGTACCCGCCTTTTTAAGAAAAAGAATTCCTAAAATAATCGATGATAACAAAAATTAGAAAAGCCATTATTCCAATTGCTGGTTTGGGTACCAGATTTTTACCGCTTTCTAAGGCCTTTCCCAAAGAACTTTTGCCCTTAGCTGATAGACCTATTATCCAGTATCTTCTTGAGGAAGCTATAGCTGCTGGTATTGAAGAGATTATTTTTGTCACCCGTCCGGCTAAAAAGAACCATGAGATTGTAGATTACTTTGAAAATGCACCAAAACTGGAGAAGATTTTAAAAAGCCGAGATAAAGAATATCTTTTAGATGAACTTAAAAATTTAAAAGAACTCTCAGAGAAGCTTTCCTTTACTTATGTTATCCAGAAAGAACCTTTGGGCGACGGCCACGCTATTTTACAAGCGAAAAAACTGATAGGAGAAGAACCCTGTGCAGTCTTTTTTTGTGATGATTTAGTTGATTCAAAAATTCCCTGCCTTTCCCAGCTTCTTTCAGTTTTTAAAACCTGTCAAAAGCCGATTCTTGCTTTAAAGAAATTACCTAAAAAAGAACTCTTTCAGTATGGGGTGGTAGATACTGAAAAAATTGCTTCCAGGCTGCATAAAATTAAAAATATTATTGAAAAACCATCTATTGATACAGCCCCCTCTGATTTAGCTGTTTTGGGAAGATATATTATAACTCCTGAAGTTTTTGATTATCTTAAAAAAACCCCGGCCAGCCAAAAAGGAGAAATAGTTCTAGCTAATACATTCAAGCAAATGGTGAAAGACGGTAAAATGATTTACGGATACGAAGTTGAAGGGAGATGGCTTGATTGCGGAGACAAGCTTCGCTGGCTAAAAACCAATCTTTACTTTTCTTTAAATCATCCTAAGTTCGGACCCGAGCTTAAAAAGTTTTTAGAGGAAATAAATCAATGAAAGATGCTGGAATTAAATCCATAAAAGCACGGGAAATTTTAGATTCCAGAGGGGATCCCACTGTTGGGGTTTATTTAATTACAAATCAGGGATCATTCTTTGGCGCAGCTCCATCGGGTTCCTCTATGGGTAAATATGAAGCTGTAGAATTAAGGGATGGGGGGAAGAGATACCATGGTAAAGGTGTTTTAAAAGCAGTGGAAAACGTTAATAAGGTTATTGCTCCTAAGTTAATAGGGCAAGATCCAATCAACCAGAAAGAAATAGACAAATTACTGATAGAATTGGACGGAACTAAAAATAAGTCAAAACTGGGAGCCAACGCTATTGTTCCGGTTTCTATAGCTGTGGCCAAAGCTGGAGCTACGGCTAAAGGAATGCCTCTTTATCAGCACTTAGCTGAAATTTCAGGCAAAAAGGGCATTATACCAAAGCCCTGCTTTAATGTAATAAACGGGGGGATTCATGCCGGAAATGATTTAGACATTCAAGAGTTCATGATAGTTCCAGAGCTTTCTAGTTTTAAAGATTGTTTAAGAGCTGGAACAGAAGTTTATCATCAGCTCAGGCAGGTTATTATAAAAAAATACTCTGATTTAGCCGTTAACGTGGGAGACGAAGGCGGTTTTGCCCCGCCTCTTAAGAGCTCTAAAGAAGCCCTTGATTTAATTGAAAAAGCAGTCAAAGAGGCCGGCTATGAAGGAAAGATAAAATTTATTTTAGACTGCGCCGCTTCCCAGTTTTATCGGAAAGGAAAATACCAGCTTGAATCAAAAGAATTAACAAGAAAAAGCTTGCTTGATTATTATTCAGACTTGATTGGAAAATATCCAATCTTAGGATTAGAAGATCCTTTTTCAGAAGAAGATTGGGAAGGGTTTGAGGAAATTACAAAGAAATTTGGAAAAAAGATTATGGTTATTGGAGACGACCTCTTGGTTACTAATTCCAAAAAAATAAAAGAAGCCCAAGAAAAGAAGGCCGCTAACGCCGTTATTATAAAGATTAATCAAATTGGAACGGTTACTGAAGCAATGGAGGCAGTTAAGATGGCTAAAGATTTTGACTGGAAGATAATAGTTTCTCATAGATCGGGTGAAACCTGCGATAACTTTATTGCAGATTTTGCCGTGGGCATTGAAGCTGAGTTTATTAAGTCAGGAACCGTGGCTCGCGGAGAAAGAGTGGTAAAGTATAATAAGTTATTAGAAATTGAAGAAACCATATAATCAAAATTATGAAAAGAGTAGAAAATATCAACACTCTGAAATATATTGGAAAAGAGGTTAAGGTTTCCGGCTGGGTCGGATCTCTAAGATCGCACGGTAAAATTATCTTTGTTGATTTAAGAGATAAAAGTGCGGTCCTCCAGCTGGTTTTTACCCCGAAAGAAGAGAAAATATATAAGCTGGCCCAAACCATCAGGCCAGAGTGGATAATTTCAGTCCAAGGCCAGGTAAAAGAAAGGCCAAAAGGAATGGTTAATCCAAAAGTTGAAACCGGGAAGATAGAGATTTCTGTTAAGGATTTAGAAGTTTTATCTGAAGCGAAAACTCTTCCTTTTGCTATTGATACTTCAGGATATGAAATAACAGAAGAGAAGAGATTGAGGTATCGTTATTTGGATTTAAGGAGAGAAAGGTTGAGAAAAAATTTAATTGCCCGGCAAAAGGTTATCCAGTTTATGAGAGGATTTTTGGAAATAGAAGGCTTTATTGAGGTAGAGACCCCGATTTTAACCAAATCTACTCCTGAAGGAGCAAGAGATTTCTTGGTTCCTTCAAGAACTTATCCGGGAAAATTTTACGCTCTTCCTCAAAGCCCCCAGCAGTACAAGCAGCTTTTACAGGTTGCCGGCATTGAAAAGTATTTTCAGATAGCCCGCTGTTTTAGAGATGAGGATCCAAGGGCTGACCGCCAAGCTGAATTCAGCCAGCTGGATTTGGAAATGTCTTTTATGGACCAAGGAGAAATATTGGATTTAATAGAGCGCCTTTTTATTCAGTTAGTTAGAAAGCTCCTTCCGGAAAAGAGAATTTCCAAAATTCCTTTTCCGAGAATTTCATATAAAGAGGCAATGAAAAGATATAAGACCGATAAGCCCGATTTAAGAAGGGATAAAAAAAATCCAGATGAGCTGGCTTTTGCTTTTATCGTTGACTTTCCCATGTTTGAATGGCGGAAAGAAGAAAAGAGATGGGATACTGTCCATCATCCATTTACCCGTCCAAAAATTAAAGACATTAAAGAACTGAAAAAGAACCCGGGAAAAGTTTTAGCCCATCAATATGACTTTGTCTTGAATGGCCATGAGGTTGGCGGCGGGAGCTTAAGAAGCTATAAACCAGAAATATTAGAAGAAGTTTTCGTGGTAATGGGACACAAAAAGAAAGAGGTAAGAGAAAAATTCGGTCACATTTTAAGAGCTTTTGACTACGGGGTTCCTCCTCATGGAGGAATAGCTCCAGGGATTGATAGATTTATGGCTGTAATTCTCAATGAACCCAATATTAGAGAAGTGATGGCTTTTCCAAAGACAGGAGACAACCAGGATTTAATGATGAATAGCCCTGATGAAGTAAGTGAAGAGCAGTTAAAAGAGTTATACCTTAAGATTGTTAAGCCAAAGAAAAGAAAAAGATGAAGAAAAGAATAATAATTTTTTTAGCTGCTTTATTAGTAGCTATTCCTCTTTGGCAGGGAATCAATATTTTAGAAAGCAATCTCGAGCATTTTTTATTTTGGCGGGAAATGGCAGAAAACCCTGAAGTTTTATCCGCCCAAGCTCAAACCATTGTTTTAGAAAAAGAATTACGGGATTTAAAGCCAATAAGAGATCATAGAATAGAAGAACTCGAACTTTCAGCCAAGACAATAATTTCTGTCTTATTTACCAGTTCTCAGAAAGAAGGCAGAGTTCTTTTTGATAAAGAGAGCGAGAGAAAACTGCCCATTGCCTCTTTAACCAAGCTGATGACAGCCTATCTTGTTTTGGAAAATTATGATTTAGATCAAGTTGTGGAGATAAGCAAAGAAGCAGTAGAAGAAGAAGGTGATTTCGGAAATCTGAGAATCGGGGAAAGACTTAGTATTAGAAATCTTCTTTACCTTTTTTTAATAGAGTCTAGCAATGATGCTGCTTTTGCCATATCTCAATTAGTGGGAGAGGATAATTTTTTTGGCTGGATGAATCTAAAAGCCAATGTATTCGGCCTCAAAGACACTTTTTTTGTAAATTCTACCGGTCTTGATCCAGACGACTTGGAAGATCCAATAAATTACTCTACTGCTAAAGATTTAGTAAAACTAGTTGATAATCTTTTTGATTATCCTTTAATTTGGGAGATTCTTTCTAAAAAAGAATATGACCTTTATGATTCAGACGGCGTTTTTCACCACAAGCTTATTAATACCAATGAGCTTTTAACGGCAGATGAGCCTTGGGTTTCAAGAATCATTGGCGGTAAGACAGGCTGGACTCCTGAAGCCCAAGGATGCCTTATTTTAATTTTAGAGGCGCCAAAAGGCAAGGGTTATCTCGTAAATGTTATTTTGGGTTCTGAAGACCGCTTTAAAGACATGAAAGAATTAATAAACTGGCTTCCCAAAGCCTATAAATGGTAATTATGTATATTAGCCCTGAAAGCACAATTAATATTATTAAGATTTTTACCCTGGGAACTGGAGGCTTTATTTTAGCTTTTTTAACAGCCCCGTTTTTAACTCATTTCCTTTATAAATACAAGCTTTGGCGCAAAGAGGTGAGAAAGGTAGCAATTGACGGGGGAGGAACCCCAATTTTTCAAAAATTCCATTCTAAAGGAGAAACTAATATTCCTCGTTTTGGGGGGATATTAATCTGGACAATCCCCTTAATATTTGCCTTTGTATTTTATTTATTATCTGGAACTGATATTTGGATTTTTCAAAAGCTTAATTTTCTCAGCCGTTCTCAAACTTGGCTTCCTCTTTTTGCTTTAGTAACAGCATCCCTTGTCGGTTTGTCAGACGACATTTTGCAAGTTATTGGTAAAGGAAAATATATTGGAGGCGGCTTGAGTTTGAAATACCGGCTTTTGTTGATTGCTGCCTTGGGGATTATCGGCGCTTGGTGGTTTTTTTACAAGCTAGGCTGGTCATACATTTATGTTCCAGGAATAGGTAATTTTGAAATTGGTATTTGGTATCTGCCTTTTTTTGTCCTGGTAATGATGGCAACTTATTCTGGCGGGGTGATTGATGGCTTGGATGGTTTGGCTGGAGGTTCTTTTGCGGTTATCTTCGGAGCTTTTACTGCCATTGCCTTGGCCCTGGGCCAATTTGATATAGCTGCTTTTTGCGCCGTCATAGTGGGAGCAATATTGGCTTTTCTTTGGTTTAACATTCCTCCGGCCAGATTCTATATGGGAGAAACGGGAATTATGGGCTTAACTGCGGCTCTTACCGTAGTTGCTTTCTTAACCGATTCGGTTTTGGTTTTACCGATTATTGCCTTATTATTGGTTATAGAATCGGGGTCAGTAATTTTACAGCTTCTTTCTAAAAGATTTGCTAAAAAGAAGATCTTTTTAGCTGCCCCTATTCATTTGCACTTTGAAGCTAAGGGCTGGCCTCATTACAAGGTAACCATGAGATTTTGGATTATCGGCGTCGTAGCAGCTGTTATAGGAGTTGGTATAAGGTTATTGGGTTAGCAGGGAAATTCTGTTATACTAAACTGACTTAAGTAAATGAAAACCAATAACAGAGTTAAAAATTTAAGGGAAAAGCATCCTAAATTCGTTTACGAAAAATATTCTTACAACATCTTAAATAATAATTTTAAGATGTTTTTTCAGTTTAAGATTGAACCTGATATTATTTTTTCTCCAGAAATAACCATTAAGGGAATTGACAAGAAAAGGCTGGCTTTAATAGGGGATAGGGTATTAAATAATTTAGTTTTTCATATAGGGTTAATAGAAGTTCTTTCCTATTGGAAAGCAGCCAGTTCTCCAGAAATCATTATTAAGGCCGGATATTTAAATAAAGAGCAGATTAAGTGGTGGAAGGATTTAATCTTTAATGGAATGGGCCAGTTTTTTTACGAGAATAATATTAACTTTACTGACCCTAATTTTTTGAAAATTTCAAATGATTTTAAAGGAGCTGAAAGAAGAGAGCAGTACCGAGGAAAGCTTAAAACAAGTAAAGTCTTGGTTCCGGTGGGCGGAGGGAAAGATTCGGTAATAACTATGGAAATTTTAAAAAGAAATATTAATTGTTTTTCTCTAAATCCTACTTTAGCTTCAAAAAAGATAATGAAGGCTGCTCATTGCCAAAATCCCATAATAGTGGAGCGCAGAATCGATAAGAATTTGCTTAAATTAAACCAAAAGGGATATTTAAACGGCCACACCCCGTTTTCCGCCTATTTGGCTTTTTTGAGCGTTTTGCTCGCTTTAATTTTCGATCATAAGTTTATTGCCTTCTCTAATGAGAGAAGTTCAAACGAAGGAAATCTAAAGTATTTAGGGAGAAATATTAACCATCAGTGGTCAAAAAGCTTCCAGTTTGAAAATTTATTCAGAAAATATTCTAAAAAGTATTTGGCAAAAGAAGTGGAATATTTTAGCTTTTTAAGGCCTTTATATGAAATTCAAATAGCTAAATTGTTTTCAAAATACCCAAAATATTTCTTTTCTTTTCTGAGCTGTAACGAAGCCCATAAAACAAATTCAGGCAGAAAGAAGCCTATTAAAGGGTGGTGCGGCAAATGTCCAAAGTGTCTTTTTGTCTTTGCCGTGCTCTATCCATTTTTAAAACAAAGAGATCTAATCAGGATTTTTAAAAAGAACCTTTTTACTAAAAAAGAACTTTTAGTAATTATGAAAGAGTTAATTGGAGAAAGAAAATTTAAACCTTTTGAATGCGTTGGAACAAAAAAAGAAAGCTTAGTAGCTTTTTATTTAAGCTGGGAAAAAGCCAGTAAATTGAATGAATTACCATTTCTATTAAAGTATTTTGAAAAAAAGATATTGCCAAAGCATCTTAATTTAAAGAAAGAGTCTCAAAGAACAATGAAGTCCTGGAATAATCAACACAATTTGCCCGTTAGGTTTAAAAAAGACCTAAAATACTTGACAAATTATATAGGTATGCTACAATAAGAATGTAGAAGAAAGTAGATTAAAAATAAAATATTGTTTGCTTCCAGAGAGCTATGGTTAAATAACAATATTTCTCTGGACGTAAACAGTTCTTTACTAAAAGAATCAGAGCGGATACTGGCATTAGTATAAAACAAGACATATAAGATTATTGATACTGATTGTTTCAAATTTCCAGCTTGCGTCCATCCATTGCTCGGCAGTGGAAATAAGGGAAAGGAAGAAAATCTTGTATTTTCTTCCTCTCTTACTCTTAGGTTCAGAATTAGATTTTAGAGCTTAAGAGTAGGAGCTTTTTTATTTACGGCGAGATTATCTCGCCATTATTTATTTTTAACTCAATTTATGTTATTTTTAAGATATAATGAAGTTAAAAGATTTAGAAAAGAAAAAAATATTAATACTCGGATTTAAGAGAGAGGGCAAAGATACCATTAAATTTTTAAAAAAGATATTTCCAAAAAAGGCCTTTGGAGTAGGGGATAAGGATATAAAAAAGGATTATCTTAAATCTCTTAAGAATTATGATATTATAATTAAGTCACCCGGCATTCCCACAAAAGTAATTAAGCCTTTTTTAAAGAAAGGCCAGACAGTTACTTCTCAAACCGAGATTTTTTTTGAAAATTGTCCCGGGAAAATTATTGGCATTACCGGTACTAAAGGAAAAAGCACTACCAGTTCTTTGATCTACCAAATATTAAAGAATTGGGGAAAGAAGGTTTATTTGGTAGGAAACATTGGAAAACCAGTATTGCAATTTTTACCTTCTGCCACTAAAAAGGATATTTATGTTTACGAACTTTCCAGTCATCAGTTAGCAGGTCTTAAGAAAAGTCCTCATATTGCTGTTCTTTTGAATATCTATAGAGAGCACCTTGATTATTACTCCAGCTTTAAAGATTATATTAAGGCCAAGGCTAATATAACTAAGTTTCAAACAAAAAAAGACTATCTGGTTTTTAATGCTGAAGACAAGATTGTTTTAAAGATAGCCAAGGATTCTTTAGCTAAAAAAGTCAGATTCCAGGGCAGATTTTATGAAGCTGATTTTGAGGCTGCTAAAGCTGTAGCCAGGATATTTAAAACCCCAGAGAAAATTATTAAGAGGACATTAAAAGGTTTTAAGGGTTTGCCCCACCGCTTGGAATTTGCAGGAGAATTCAAGAGAATAAAGTTTTATAACGATTCTTTAGCCACTATTCCAAAAGCTTCTATTTTGGCTATTGAAGCTTTAGGGGAGAATGTTCAGACTATAATTACGGGCGGATTTGAAAGGCATTATGATTTTAGCCAGTTAGCCAGAACGATCCTTGATAGCAAGATAAAAACAGTTATTTTATTTCCGACCACCGGCCAGAGAATCTGGCGAGAGATTGTTTCTTTGGCAAAGAAGAAAAAGATTAAAGCGCCAAAGCATTTTTTCGTAAATAATATGTCAGATGCTGTTAAGCTGGGTTATGAATATACTTTGAAAGGGAAAATTTGCCTTCTTTCATCAGCCTCGCCATCTTTTGGCATCTTTAAGGACTATAAAGAAAGAGGAAATTTATTTAAAAAGTTTGTTAAAAAATATGCCAAAAGATAATCATCCAGACTATATTCTTTTAGGTGCCGTAATTATTTTAATCGTTTTAGGCATTTTAGCTTTAGCCAGCGCTTCGGCTTTAACCTCTTTAGACAGATTTGGCACCCCGTACTATTTTTTAACCCATCAAATATACGGATTAATTCTTGGGATAATTTTGGCTTTTTTAGCTTTTAAGATTTCTTTATTTGATTTTAAAAAATGGGCACCACGTTTACTTTTTCTAAATTTAATTTTAATGGCTCTTGTTTTTGTGCCATCATTAGGAGGTTCTTTTTGGGGGGCTTCACGTTGGATTTCTTTGGGTCCTATTTCTTTTCAACCATCGGAGTTTTTAAAAATAACATTTTTTATTTATTTAGCAGCTTGGCTTTCCAGAGTTGACTATTTAACTCCAAATTCTAATATAAAGAAAACCTGGAGAACCAAAGTTAAGAGATTTAACTTTTCCAATCTTACCCTAGGTCTCACTGACAGGTTTATTCCTTTTTTAATAATAATTGGAGTGATCGGTTCTTTTTTAATTGCCCAGCCGGATATTAGCACTTTAGGAATAATTACTTTAGTAGCAATCTTGATTTACTTTTCGGCTGGAGGACCAATTTTTCACAGCGTCTTGATAGTTTCTTTATCCCTAGCTTCCTTGTTTGTTTTAGTAAATATCGCCCCTTATCGTATTAACCGACTCTTGGTTTTCTTGAATCCCGATATTGATCCCATGGGAATAGGATATCAGGTAAAGCAGGCTTTAATCGCTATTGGATCTGGAGGAATATTTGGATTGGGATTGGGAATGGGAGTTCAAAAATTAGGCTTTCTTCCCCAGCCAATGTCAGACGCTATCTTTGCTGTCTTTGTCGAAGAAACTGGATTTATCGGCAGCCTTATTTTAATAATTGCTTTTTTAATCTTTTTTTGGCGGGGGATTGAGATTGCCAAAAGAGCTAAAGATAAATTTTCTAAGCTTTTAGCCTTGGGGGTTAGCTGCTGGATTATCATTCAGGCTTTAACTAATATTGGGGCCATGGTGGGAATATTACCCTTAACCGGAATCCCTCTTCCTTTTATAAGCTACGGAGGGTCAGCTTTAGTAGCTGAGTTGATTGGAGTTGGAATATTACTTAATATATCAAAAAGCGTATGAAAATACTTTTTACCGGCGGCGGTACCGGAGGTCACATTCTGCCAATATTAGCTGTAGCCAGGGAGATAAGAAGGATTTATCAATCAGAAAAATCCTTAGACTTTTATTATATCGGCCCCAAAGACGAATTTGGGAATATTTTACTTTCCCAAGAGGGGATTAAAGTCAAAGAAATTTTAGCGGGAAAGATCAGGAGGTATCTTACCCCAAAAAGCATTTTAGAAAATATCATTGATATCTTATTTAAGGTTCCAATTGGAATTTTCCAGTCTTTCTTTCATATCTTCTTTTTAGCTCCTGACCTAATTTTCAGCAAAGGAGGCTATGGTTCCTTGCCTGTTGTTGTTACCGGCTGGATTTTACAAGTTCCTATCTTGCTTCACGAATCTGATATTTCTCCGGGACTGGCAAATAAGTTTTTAAGCAAGTTTGCTTCTAAAGTCTTTACTTCATTTCCCAAGACAGAATACTTTTCTGTGAAAAAAATAATTATTACTGGAAATCCCATCCGCAAAGCGGTTTTAAAAGGATCAAAGGATGATGCAAAGAGAATATTTAATTTAAGCGGAGAAAAGCCAATAATTTTAATCTTGGGGGGTTCTCAGGGAGCTCAGAAAATCAACGATATGATTTTAAATATATTGCCTGAGTTTTTAAAAGAATTTGAAGTAATTCACCAGTGCGGAGAAAATAACTTTAAAGGAGTAAAAGCTGAAGCAAAAGTGGTTTTAACTAAAAAATCGGAAAGATATTATCATTTAGTTCCTTTTTTAAAGGAAACTGATTTAAGGCACGCTTACGAGGCTTCCGGTCTGATTTTGAGCCGGGCGGGATCAGGGAGCATCTTTGAGATCTCAGCTCTTGGAAAACCAAGCATTTTAGTGCCATTATTGGGAGCTGCCCAAAATCACCAAGTTAAAAACGCCTATGCTTATTCTCGGGCAAAAGCTACTATAGTTATTGAAGAAGGGAACTTAACCCCAAATTTCTTTTTGGAAAAATTAAGATATCTATTTTCCAATCCTGAAGAGTTAGAGAAGATGTCTCAAAAAGCTAAAGAGTTTTCCAAGCCAGAAGCTGGCAGAATAATTTCTCAATACATCGTTGATTATTTAAATCAAGGGAATAAAAAGTAGGAAAGCGGATTAGGGCTTGACAAGCTTGATAGGGTATGCTATACTATAAATACAAGAGAATAAAGATAAAAACAGTACTTTTTAAAATTAAAAGGGGTGGAATTACAATATTACTGCTTTGAGTCAGAAAGTCGGAGTTGCTGTCCTCTGGAGAATGTTCTCAATATAGCATTCATATTCTCCAGAGGACGAAAAGATTAGTATATATATTATCCACCCCACGCTTTTCTTCGAGCTAATGAAAGTATTTCGTTAGTTGGAAAAAGAGAATAGTTCTTTAAATTAAAATAGTCTGTGCGACCGAATTGTTTATCATCACTGGTAAATAATTCGGTAACTCAGACTATGAACATAAAAAAAAATACGATTACTGTGAGTGAAAGAATAATTCTTTTAAGAAGCTATAGAATATGGGCAAGAGAACTATATTATAGTTTTCTTAAATCCGGGAATCTTAAATGTATGGATCTGATGCGTATAAAAATTCTTATTAATCAGATGACATTAACAGTATTAATAGCATTAAAAGAATTGATAGAAGTTAGAGAAACTTTAACTCATTTAGTAAAAAAAACAATAAATGACACCAAAATAGCATATAAAAGCTAATGGTGCCTTTTTTTTACTAATTCCCAAACTTTTTAAGGTATGTTAAGCTAAAAGCAGGAGATTATGTCAAATAATAATCCGAAAAGAAATAAAATTAGAGTGAGGATTGCACCCTCACCTACGGGAACTTTACACATCGGTACTGCCCGAACTGCCCTTTTTAATTATCTTTTTGCTAAAAAGAATGAGGGCAGTTTTGTTTTAAGAATAGAAGATACGGATTTAGAGAGATCTGACCCAAAATGGGAGAAAGATATTATTGATAATTTAAAGTGGTTAGGGATTAAATGGGATGAAGGGCCTGATGTTAAAGGGGAATATGGCCCATACAAACAAAGCGAGCGTCTGTCCAGTTATGCGAAATATCTTAAGAAGCTTTTTAAAGAAGGTAAAGTTTATCATTGTTTTTGTTCAGAAGACGAGCTGGAAGCTGAAAGGCAGTATTTAATGAGTATTGGCGAGCCGGCCAAATACTCTGGCAAGTGCAGAGAGATTCCAGAGAAAGAAGTAAAAAAAAGATTAGCTGAAGGAAAAAAATCTGTTATTCGTTTTAAAGTTTCTGGAAAAAAGATGAAGTTTAAAGATTTAATTCGAGGTAATTTGGAATTTGATACGTTATTGATAGGGGATATTGCCATAGCTAAAGACTTAGCTACTCCTTTGTATAATTTTGCTGTGGTTGTAGATGACTTTGAAATGAAGATTACTCACGTTATTCGTGGAGAAGACCATCTTCCAAATACCCCAAAGCAGATTTTAATTCAGGAAGCCCTAGACTTTCCTAGGCCAGAATATGCCCACTTGCCATTAATTTTAGGGTCAGATCGCAGTAAATTAAGTAAAAGGCACGGAGCTACAGCAGTATCTGATTATCGAGAAGATGGTTATCTTTCAGAAACTATAGTTAACTTTATGGCCTTTTTGGGATGGAATCCGGGAACAGAAAGAGAAATCTATTCTTTAAGATCTTTAGTTAAAGAATTTTCTTTAGAAAAAGTTCAAAAAGGAGGGGCAGTATTTAATATTAAGAGATTAGATTACTTAAACGGTTTTTACATCCGCCAAAAATCCATAAAGAAATTAGCCGAGATTTCTATTCCTTATTTAAAAAAAGCTAAATTAATAAAAGAAGATCCAGATATAGAGCAATTAAAGAAAATTATATCAATATATCAGGAAAGATTAAAGAAGTTATCTGAGCTTCCCGACTTAGTTGATTTCTTCTTCAAAGACAAGATAGAATATAATAAAGGCCTCTTAAAATGGAAAGAGATGACAGATGAGGAAATTAAGGATTCTCTTGATAAATTAGAAGAGTTGTTATCTAAAATCAAACTTTCTAATTTTAATAAAGAAAACTTAGAAAAGATTTTATTAATTGAAGCAGGAAGAATGGGGGATAGGGGAAAGCTTTTATGGCCTTTGAGGGCGGCTCTTTCTGGAAAAGAATCTTCAGCCGGACCATTTGAGATAGCTGAAATTTTAGGGAAAGAAAAAGTACTAAAGAGAATAAAAGAGGCGAAGGAATTAATAAAATAAAAAAGAGTCTCCTTTAGTTTAAGACGACACTACGTTGAGATTCTTGATTTTTCCTCTTTCTATCTTGTCTCTCTTCTAGGATACCAGCTATGCCTAAGAAGAAATAGAAGATAGAGAATATCAAGATTTTGAATGGCCAAGAAAAAAGATCTTTTAGCAATTTTTGCATTCTAATCATATTCTATCTTATCCTATGAATATATTATATAAAAAAATAATAATTTTGTCAACCCTATTTATAATATTTGGTTTGGTTTTATCAAGTTCTTTGGTTTTAGCTCAAGAATTCCCAGAAGTAAAAACAGCTCCAGAAACTATGGAAGAGGCTAAAGAAATAGGGGAGAGGTTTAGTAAAGAAGCTCAAGAACAGTTGCCCGGTATCATAAGCGGGATATGGCAAAATGAAGTTAAACCTGTTTGGCAAAAGATGTGGAATTATGGAAAAAGTTTTTGGATATCCTTTATAGAGCCACAAATTGATTATTGGTGGTATAGAGTTCGAGATATGATTGGCATAGAAATTGAAAAACAAAAACCAATCATTAAAAAGGAGTTTGAAAAAGAAAAAGACGAACTAATAGAAGAATTGCCCGGAGTTACTAAAAGTCTTTGGGAGAGATTTAAAGAGTTGATAAAATAGATCATGTCTGGATTTATTCCTCCCAAAACCTACAAAATAATAACAAAATTAACCCCGGTTATAACCTGCGATATTTTACTAGAGTCTAAAGGGAAATATCTATTATTGAAAAGAAAACATTTTCCTTGTAAAGGATTTTGGTGGACGCCTGGTGGCAGGGTTTATAAAAATGAGCAGATAAGAGATGCGGCTCATAGAGTAGTAAAAGAGGAGTTGGGGATTAAGAAAATTAATATTAAGAAGTTTTTGGGTGTCTTTGAGTTATTTTGTTCTCCTGGGAAGTTTAATCAAAAAGACATGTTTTGTATTACATTCGGTTTTCTTGTTAAGCCGATAGGAAGCTTTAAGATTAAAATGGACGAACAGCATTCAGAATACAGATTTTTTTCAAAGCCGCCGTCTGGTAGCCATCCATTTGTCAGAAAAATATTTTATTTATCTAAGAAAAAAGATTACAGCGTTGTTATGCCTTATAGTTTCCAAGTAAGAGGGTGATATTGGTACGGGGAAGTGGTTGACAGGCCTTTTTGGCCTGTTATTATGAATATAGATAATGTCGCACAATAGTGGTAAACCGACATTTAATAGGGCTTTATAACAGTCCCCTTATATTATGAAAAAATCAAACATACCCATTATTAAGCATATTCCAGATTTTTTAGATTATTGTGAAGTAGAAAAAGGTTTGGCAGATAAAACTCAAAGAAACTATCAGCGCTATCTCCAAAAGTTTGTTATATGGATAAAAAAGACCAAAAAAGATGCTCTTCTACCTCATGAGCTTACTTCCGAGGATATTTGGGCCTACCGCCTGTATCTATCTCGTTATAAAGGAGAAAATGGACGTCCTTTAAAGAGAATCACCCAGAACTACTATTTAATCGCTTTAAGAGCCCTTTTAAGCTACTTTACAGCCAAAGACATAGTTGCGCCTCCATCAGATAAAATAGTCCTCCCAAAGGATGCTAGAACTGAAAAAGCCGTAAAATTCCTTACTTTAGATCAAATAGAGAAGCTTTTAATGGCTCCCAATATAAGCATCCCACAAGGTTTGAGAGACAGGGCTATTTTAGAAGCCTTATTCTCAACCGGTTTAAGAATAGCTGAATTAGAAGCTTTAAATAAAGAACAGTTTACCAATATTAAAGATAAAAAGGATTTAGAACTCGGAGTTATTGGCAAAGGGGGTCATCCTCGGACAGTTTACTTTTCAGACAGAGCTCTTTCTTGGATTAAGAAGTATCTGGAGACCCGCAAAGACAAAGAAAAAGCCCTATTTATAAATTATAGAGTTAAAAAGGATACTGAGAGTCGTCTTACGTCCCGTTCCATAGAAAGAATTGTTAAAAAATACGCAGTTTTAGCTGGCATCCCTATTTTTACCACTCCTCATACACTTCGCCACTCAATGGCTACTGATTTATTAAATCAAGGTGTTGATCTAAGGACTATTCAAGAATTTCTTGGCCATAGAAGTATCACCAGCACTCAAATTTACACCCATGTGACAAATAAGCGTCTTAGGGACGTTCACCGTAAATTCCACAGCGGCAGAGATTTAAAGGAATAAATGTCGCACAATATTAACTATATAACAGTTATTGAATTCCCATGATCTCAACTTCAAAGATAAGCGTTGCGTTTGGTGGTATGATCCCTGGTATTCCCGCTTCTCCATAAGCTAATTCCGGAGTAATTGTTAGCGTCTTTTTCTCTCCTACTTTCATTCCTAAAATTCCTTGATCCCAACCTTTTATTACCTGGCCGATTCCTAAGGTAAAAGTAAAAGGCGTTCCTCTGTCTAAGCTTGAATCAAACTTTGTTCCATCCTCTAGGGTGCCTGTATAATGCACGCTTACAGTATCGCCGTTTTTAGCTATTTTGCCAGTCCCCTCCTCTTCCGAAATTTCTGTATTAGGAAGTTGGGATTCTTCTTTTTCTTTTGGCTGGGAGATGAAATAATAAGCAGCTCCAGCAATGATTAAAACTAAAACGATTATTAAAATTTCTTTGTTCATAAGTTTTGATTAAATCCTCCGATTTTCCGGAAGATAAAATAAGAATAAATTATGGAAATAAATGAAGCAGATAAGATAGGTCCTATAACCATTATAAAAGAATATTTAGGAAAGAAAAGGCTGGTTAGAGCAATTATTCCGGCCGCAACAAACAACTTTCCGCTAAATTGATGGGTTTTATCCCAGACTTCTTCTGAATGGAGCGTCCAAGGGGTTCTAATGCCGACAAAATAATTCTTCTTTATTTTTGGAATAAATAACCCTATTAAAATAAACAATATCGAAATAGCAGGAAATATGAAGTAGTTTATATTAATTTTTGTTCCCAGGGCAGCCGAAAGGGTGTAGAAATAAATGGCAACAAAAAAGAAAACAAAAAGAGTCCTAAAGAAAAAATAAGGAGTGTGAAATTTTGGATAGTTTCTTTTCAAAGGATCGATCAAGGGAATCAAGGTCATTAGAAAATAGATTCCTAAGGTTATAACCGGAAAAAAGAAAACACCAAAATTTTTAGTTGACCAGGCATCAACTTCTCCTTGAATATTCCAGTGAGTAGGCATTTTATCTGGTAAAACAGGATACAAAAAGCTTCCAACGATAAAAGCTAGGGCAATTAAAGCAATTGGAAGAATCTCTTTTTTAGTAATGATCTTCATTTTAATATTTTTTCTTTCCTTTACTCTTTTTGTTCCTTATTCTCCGATGTTCAAGACGACTGGCAAGACCCCACTTTCTTTTCTTTTTCTGATTCGGTTTTAGTAAAGATTTTTTCATAACCATCTTAATATTAACAAAAAGTTGACATTTTGGCGATTTTTTATAATAATATGCTTAGTTGTTAAAAAATGAGGAATTGAAATTGGATGGAGAATGTAAATATTCCGTTGGCGATAAGATTTTTTTAAAAAATAAGAAAACAGATGAGCCCGAGGAAACGCTTGAAGGAATCGTTGTTGAAATTAAGGGAGAACATGATCTTACAGAAGACCATCGTCTCATTATTGAACTCACTGACGGAAAAAGAGTTCATCTTCTTGCCAACGACCGCGATCTAAGTAAAAATCCGCTCTAGATTTTCTCTGGCGGACTTTTTTTATATCAAAAAAACCTCCAATAAGACAAGCAGGCTGCCCAAAAGAAGACTAATTAAAATTACCATCCACCAGGGTATTTTTTTGGTAAGAAGTGACCACATTTTACTTTAAACCACTCTAGAGTAAAGACCGTATTTTCTCGAACCGCTTTTAATCTGTTTAACCATTTCTTTTCCAATGTGATTCACTAAAGACAAGGCATATTCATCTTTCTTTGAGTTTTTAGCATCGCTTCTATGGGCTGGGTCATCGTACCAATTAACCCTATAAGCTACTCCTAATTGGAGTATTTTCATTCCCATCATAGAGCAAGCTTTCATGAGATTTGGTGTTACGCTGTCTCCTTCCTTGCTGGAGTTAATAAAAGCTGCCCATTTACCGTAAAGCCTTTGCTTATACTTCGCTTTCGGATTCTTAGCGTATTTTATGGAATTCTTTAAGTTTTTCCCGTCTCCCCAAAGTTCTTCTACTCCTCCGTCTAAGGCACAGAATCTGGAAAACATAGCTTGGAACATGGCTGGCCTGCCGTAATAATTCGTAGATGTGGCAAAGATTATGCCGTCTGCCTCTCTCATTGCTTTGTAAACCATTGTCATGTCGTCTTTTTTAGCGAACCTTTCTTCATCATAATACAAGTCAAAGAAATCTTTTTTACTTAGCTTATCGTAAGCCTTCTTTATTGGCAATACGGTTTTCTCGTCAATAAAAATAAGATCTTCATTAAAAGGATAGCAATCGCACTGATTGGTTTTTTCATTAAAACGGCATTGGGCCGGACAAGTGCTGTAACATCCTTTACAGTCCCCAATCTCCAAGTCCCTTAAATCAACTAGTTGGGTTTTAGCTCCCTGCTTTGCTGCTGTTTTTAGGGCGAGCTTAAGATAATACAAGCTTATGGGGTCTTCTCTGGCACATCCTCTGGCGCTCCTTTTACTGCTGGAAATGCCCAATATCTTTATTGGTTTACCATGACAAGAATCTAGTTTTCCTTTACAGGGTTTATATATTCCTCTTTTCATATTTATATTCTATCAAAAAACCGCCTGATTGGCGATTGTAAATAAAACGGGGTACAAGTACCCCTTTTAATTAGATTGGTTTTCCTTATATTTTTCTATAGACCGTTGTGCTTTTTGTACTAGAGCTTTGTTATCTGGATTGTTTTTAAATTCTTTCAGCGTAAGAAGAGTTCGCTTCCCTAAATTTTCTAAAACAGAAAGCCAAAAAAAAGCTGTGATTTTGTTAATTTTGTCACTACTGCTTTTTAGTATTTCCCTTAAAGCTTCTTCCCCTTCCTTTCTGGATTTTTCGTCAGTATTTTCGCACAATTTCCCTATATCGTTGACAATGAGGCATTCTATATATCTACATGAAGGATTCTTTAATTCTTCGAATAATTCTTTCTTGCTTAAACCTGTTTGGCTCATTCATTCATTCCTCCTTTAATTATTTACAATATAAACCTTATTTTTAATTTTATCAACCCCTTTACCAAAACAGCTTGAACTATATTTATTAAAACACCCTTAAAGCTTGTTCTTTAAGGGTGTAATACTTTAACGGAAAAACCGTCATAATATTGAGGGGGAAACTAAAAGATAAAATCTTTTGTGCCTCAAGTAAATTGAGGCTTTTTTTTAATCACTTTCCAAATCTTCTCTGTCGCTGGGCATATTCTTTAAGGGCTTTATCTAGGTCTTTTTCGGTAAAGTCAGGCCATAATTTTTTAGAAAAATAGAGTTCAGAATAAGCTGACTGCCAGGTTAAAAACCCCGAAAGCCGCTGTTCTCCGCTGGTTCTAATAATTAAATTAGGGTGTGGAACGTCGGCTGTCCAGAGGTTTTTATCTATCATTTTTTCGGTAACATCATCTGGAGAAATCCCCTTCTTTATAATCTTTTTAACAGCTTGCACTATATCTAATCTTCCCCCGTAAGAAATAGCCAGGTTTAAAATCCCTCCTTTATTATCTTTAGTCAATTCTTCAGCTTCTTTTATTACTTTTTGAAAAGATTTTGGCAGCTTATCTTTCTCTCCGATAATTTTTATTTTATATCCTTCACGGTGGATTTCTTTCATATCTTCCCTTATTGACATTTCAATCAATTTTATTAAAAATTTAACCTCTTTTAAAGATCTTTCCCAGTTTTCGGTTGAAAATGCATAAAGAGTAATTATTTTTATTCCTTTGGCTTTGCACCAGCGGCAGACTTCTTTTACTCTTTTTTTCCCTTCGTTATGACCAATAATAGCTGGCAGATTTTTTGATTTAGCCCATCTTCGGTTTCCGTCAAGAATAATTCCAAGGTGGTATAGCACCTCTTTATTTACCGTTTTAATAACCTGGGATTTTTCTATCATATTTTATAAGTTAATATTTAAATTAAGTAATCGCTTTCTATTTTAGCTTTTGAAGGCAAGAGTACGGGAATATTGAAACCTAAAAAGTAAATTATTTTAGTAGCTACTTTTGAGAAAACTATCTTGGGAATAAAGAATCTTGCCGCTTCCTTTCTGTAAGCTAAAAAGTCAGGGAAATTATCTAAAAGAATTTCAGCTGCTTTTAATCCCCAAATAACGCCGCCTCCGCTCCAGGGTTTAGTTAAACCGGCTGCATCCCCGCAAAGGGTAATTGAGGGGTTTTTGGGAATTAAGAATCTCTGAGGTATGAAGGCAGCTGTCAGCCCGTCTAATTTAATATTATTTTTCATTAGAAATTTTTCAAAGATTTCTTTCGCTTCTTTTGGTTGAGCCATAATACCGTATTCGATATTTTCACCCCTCGGTATTTTCCAGATAAACCCATGTTTTTTGGCCCAGGCTTCTACAAAATTTGAGCCGTTTTTCTCTTTAAAGTATCCTTTAATTCCCAAACGCAGGGAGGGTTCTCCCAGCCCAAGACTTTTTCTAACAAACGAACTTGCTCCATCGCATCCGATAATCCTATCAAATCCAGTTGGCAAAGAATTAATTGAAGAATTTAAAATAATTTCAGCTCCTGACTCTTTAGCTAATTTATATACCAGCTGATCTAAATCAGGGTGATTCATTAGAAAAAAAGGTTCTTTGAATTTAACCGTAGAACTTTTTTTAGGGAAATGTATTATCGTATGGCTGATTTTATTTTTAATTAAAGAAGAGCTTTGGGGGATAAACTTTAATATTTTTTGGGAAAAGAGTCCTGAGCAAGTATATTTTCCGATTTCTCCTTTCTTTTCAAAAACAGTAACTTTATGCCCTTTTTCAGAAAGCTTCCAAGCGAGATACAATCCGCATATCCCCGCTCCAATAATGGCTACTTTGGTGTTTTTCATTTTGATTTTTTTCTATTCTAATTGGCTGTTTTTCTTCACTTTTTGCTGTAATAAAGCCGGCAGCAAAAGAAAGCAAAGAAATTAAAATAACTCCAATAAACAAGATAATTTCTTCTTGATGTTCCTTGATGAATTGTCTAAGTCGTGATAACATACCTTTAATATGGCAAAGACTAAAGCTACAGGTTCTACGGGATTAGGAAGAGATTCCCTTCCCAAATATTTGGGAGTAAAACTTTATGAAGGTCAGTCAGCTAAAACTGGTCAGATTTTAGTTAGGCAGAGAGGAACCAGGATTTTAGCCGGCAAAAATGTAAAGCGGGGCGGAGACGATACCTTGTATGCTTTAAAATCAGGAGTAGTTAAATTTCAGACTAAAAAGAAAAGATTATTTGATAATTCCCAGAGAATAGTTAAGATTATAAGCGTGGAACCCTAATTAATATTAAAAACTTATTTTTATAAGTTGGTCCTTTAAAAGGCCCTTTTTTATTTCAAAGAAGCTCGAATAAATTCTCTGAACAAAGGATGTGGTTCCAAAGCCCTTGATTTGAATTCTGGATGGAACTGGGTTCCCAGGAAAAATGGGTGGTCCTTAAGTTCGATAATTTCTACCAGGTTTCTTTTTGGATTAATTCCTGCCATAACCATTCCTTTCTTTTCTAGAGCATTTCTAAATTTATTATTTAACTCATAGCGGTGGCGATGGCGCTCGGAAATATTAGAAGTTTTATAGGCCTTAAAGCTGATTGTTTTTGGCTTAATCTTGCATTTATACTCCCCTAACCTCATTGTTCCTCCGTACTTTTTTTCCTTTAAAAGAATTTTTTGGTCTGCCATAAAGTCAATAACCGGGTACTTGGAGTTTGTCATGATTTCTGTTGTATGGGCTCCTTTCATTTTAGAGACATTCCTCGCGAATTCTACTACAGCCAGCTGCATGCCAAGGCAAAGGCCAAAAAAAGGAATTTTATTCTTTCTGCAAAATTCAATTGCTTTTATCTTTCCTTCTATTCCTCTTTTGCCAAAGCCGCCAGGAACAATAATACCGTCATAATCCTTTAATTCTTCAAGCTGGTGAGGATTTTTTTCGTAATCTTCGGCACTTAACCAGACAATCTCTGGTTTTCTTTTA
Source organism: Patescibacteria group bacterium UBA6532 (assembly GCA_002434805.1). Taxonomy (GTDB): domain Bacteria; phylum Patescibacteriota; class Minisyncoccia; order Minisyncoccales; family UBA6532; genus UBA6532. The sequence continues at coordinate 25,099 of DJKW01000001.1, read as the reverse complement.
TAAAACCAAACAGCGTGCTTTACAGCTTCAATAACGGAGATATAAGAGTCTGTTAAGGTAAATTTCCCGGTTCGAAAGTATTTGCCGATTATCCCTATTTTTACATTCTTTCTGGAAGACTTAATAACCTTGACTAGATTTTTCCATTTTCTTAAATCAGATTTTCTTGGCTTTAAATCTAGTTTCTTTAAAATCTTATTTCCTAGATTCTCTTTTTCAAAATTAAGAGGAATTTCATAGATAGAGGAAACATCGGGAGCGGCAATAACATTTTCTTCTAAAACATTGCAGAAAGTGGATATTTTCTTTTTTCTTTGTTTGTCTAAAGGAATGATTGACCTGGCAATAATGATATCGGGCTGAATACCGGCCATGTTCAGCGATCTTACGGCATACTGGGTCGGCTTGGTTTTCATTTCACCTATCATCTCGGGTACTGGCAAATAGCTTACGAGAATAAAGAGAACGCTTTTGGGATCTTCAATTTTCATCATTCGGGCTGCTTCCAAGAAAAGAACACTTTGGTATTCCCCCACTGTTCCTCCAATTTCCACTAAAACAAAGTCAGCATTGGAAATTTTTACTGCTTTTTTAATTCTTGAAATTACTTCATTGGGAATATCCGGCACAACCTCAACGCATTTACCTTTATACTCCAAGTTCCTTTCTCGATTGATGACTGAGAGATAAACTCGTCCAGTTGTAATATAGTTATTAGTATCAAGGTTTAAATCTAAGAATCTTTCGTAATTTCCAATATCTTGGTCGCACTCTGTTCCGTCATCTGTTACAAAAACTTCCCCATGTTCAATGGGGTTCATTGTTCCGGCATCAACATTGACGTAAGGATCAATTTTAGTTGCGGTGACTTTAAAACCCTTGCTTTGAAGTATTCTTCCAATACTGGCTATAGCCACCCCTTTGCCGATACCAGACATTACACCTCCGGCAACGAAAATATATCGGGGCACAAACTTATTTCTCTTCAACAACTACTATCTTTATTTCTATCTCTAAGTTGTGATTAAATTTAATCTTTACTGGGAATTCGCCAAGTTCTTTTATGGGATTTATCAGATCAATTTCCGATTTTTTAACATTAATACCAAGCTCTTTTATTTTCTCAGACACCTTTTGAGGAGTTATTGATTCAAAAAGCTGATCCTCTTTTCCTACTTTAACTGGAATAGTGACTTCTAATCCTTCCAGTTTTGAAGCTGACTCTTGGTATTTTTTAAGGTCTTCTTCGGCTTTTTTCTCCAGGATTTCTTTTTGGGTTTCCACCCACTTAATATATTTTTCCGTTGCTGGCTTAGCTAATTCTTTTGGAATTAAAAAATTTCTGGCAAAACCGTCTGCCACATTTTTTATTTCATATTTCTTTCCTACTTTATCTACGTCTTTGAGAAGTATAATACGCATATTCTAATTTTACCTTATCTGATTTAGTGTTTCAATTGCTTTGTCAAGCTGAGGATCTCTTTCTTCATTATAATCTTCTTCTGTCATCTCCACTTTAATATCTGGTTCTAATCCTTGGCCGGCGATCAAATCTCCATTAGGAGTTAACCATTTAGCTATTGTCACCTTTAAGCTTGAGTTTTCTTTTAAATCTTCTAACTGCTGGACAGAACCTTTGCCGAAGGAAGTCTCGCCTATGAGCTTTATACCACGATTATCCCTGAGAGCTCCAGCTAAAATTTCAGACCCGGAAGCTGAACCCTGGTTTATTAAAACTACTACTGGGTAGGATAGGAATTTTTCGTTACCGGTTGCTTTGTATTCTTCTGATTTTATATCGTGTCCAAAATCTTCTATGGTAACAATTTGTCCTGTTTCCAAAAACCATCCAGCTATGTCTCTAGCCACCTCAAGATATCCTCCGGGGTTGCCTCGTAAATCTAGAATGATTTTCTTTGCTTGGCTGTTTAAGATTTCAATCCCGGCTATATCAAAGTCGGTCTTTGCCTTTTCTGAAAATTGATAAAGCTTAATATAAGCGATGTCTTCCCCTTTCATTTCCCATTTAAGAGAAGGAATTTCAATAACATCCCGGATAATTTTAATTTCCTTTGTCTTCTCCCAGCTGTCTCTTAAAACGGTCAAGACAACCTCTTCTCCTTTGGGGCCTCGAATAAGCTTTACGGCTTCATCAATAGTTAAGTCTCGAGTAAAAGTATCATCTACTTTAAGAATTTTATCACCAGCCCTCAATCCTGCTCTTTCAGCCGGAGTTCCTTCTAACGGAGAAACCACTGTAAGCTCTCCATTTCTTATCCCAATTTCCATCCCTACTCCTTGGAATTCTCCAGTCACGTCTTCTTTGAATATTTTAGTATCGGCCGGAGGCATGAAAACAGTATAGGGATCATCTAGGGCTTTTACCATTCCAGAGATTGCTCCATATACCATTTCCTGAAAATCCAGATTCCCTCTATCAACGTGTTTTTCTTGGACGATTCTCCAGACATCCCAAAAAAGAGAAAAGTCCACTCCTTCTTGTTCTCCAAGATCTGTATTGATTACTCCTTTTATGGGAGCTAATTCTTTCTGTCTTTGGCCGATATAATAACCAAAAGCAAATGTAGCTAAAATAGCTACAACTAAAAAAAACAACAAGAAACTTTTTTTACCTAGAGTTGTCATCTTTATTAATATAACAAATTTTCAAATAAAAGTCGACAAAAAAACTAATCAGTCATGATTAGTTTCTTGTTTAAATCCCATAACACATCTTGTGCGACATTTTATAGATTATCTATCTTTAGGATAATTCTATTTTGGAAAAAAGAAGGAATAATTGATAGTAAAATGGAAAAAGATATTTTAGAAAAACTTATGAAGTAGAAAGAAGATTATTGTTCCTCCTAAATAGAATTCAAAATAATTACCATTAGTAAAAAAAAGATTAAGAATAGAAGAGATAATAAATACCCAAAAGAGAAGTTCAAAATTATCTTTTGAAAAAACACCTAAACCATATCCTCTTATTTGATCTAAAGCCTTGTTACCATAATTCATTATTAAATTATAACATAATCTAAAAAATAAAATTATGGGAGTTAAAACAAAAACCACCCATCGCTGGGCGGTTTTGCTTTAAGAATTAATCATCTGTTTTTGGTGGAAGATATCTGTAATAAGAAGGATATTCACTTGTGTTCTGGAGAAATCTAATAAAATCCATAGCTGCTTTTTCTACTTCAGCTTGAAACTCTGTTTGGAAATGTTCCATCTCTTTGTGGTTTTCTTCCATAGCTATTTCTATTCTTCTTCTTTCTTCAGCTAGCTCAAGAGTCTGTACGTGCATTTCTATTAAAAGCCATCGCAAGTAGAAGATTGCACTAATAAATATAATAACCCAGAACCAGCTAAGGGCTTTCTCTTGGACATCTTTAAATGTATATTTGTTGGAATAAGCCATATTTTAATCAAAAAGCACCATAAGATCCCATTGCTCTTTAGCCATCGGTTTATGATGCTTTAAAATAAATATCTTTGGTAATGTCCTCTATTTATAAGATAACATGAGGATGTTTTCTTGTCAACTATTTCTTTATATTAATATTTTGTAAATAAAAAGTACCCCCGCCCCGACTCGAACGGGGAACCAATGGCTTAAAAGGCCACTGCTCTACCAATTGAGCTACGGGGGCATGTGACGTTTTTTATCTTACCACACTTTTTATTATATTCCTTCTTCCTTCAATTTCTTTAGAAGTTCTTTTTGTTCTCTAGTTAATTTTTTAGGCGTTTTTAAAACTAATTCAACATAGATGCTGCCTCTGCCAAAACCAGAAAAGCGAGGAATCCCTTTACTTGAAATCCGGAAAATCTTTCCTGTTTCTGTACCTTGAGGGACTTTAAGCAAGATATTGGTTCCTTCTAGAGTGGGTATTTCTACTTCATCTCCCAAAGCGGCCTGAGAAAAGGAAATAGGTACTCTTAAAAACAAGTCATCCCCTCTTCTCTTAAAAATAGGATGTTCTTTAAGAAAGATTCTAAAGTACAAATCGCCTGATTCTCCTCCTTTTCTTCCTGCTTCCCCTTTTCCTTCAAGCTTTATTACTTGATTGGTATCAACTCCGGCTGGAATAAAGATTTTAATACTCTCTTTTCCTCTAGTTCTTCCTTCTCCCTTACAAACGTTACAGGGGTTTTTGGGCTTAGATCCCTCTCCCTTACATTCAGGACAAATCGTAATCCTGGTAAAAGATCCCAAAGGAGTTTTCATAATTTGTTGAACTTGTCCGGTTCCCCGGCAGGAAAAACATTCATTGAGAGGGGTGCCAGGTTCTCCTCCTTTTCCCTGGCATCGATTGCATAAAATCATTTTTTCCAAAGAAATTTCTTTGCTTCTTCCTTTAAGGGTTATCTCTAAGGGAACTTCTATTTGAATTTCAATATTTTTACCTCTTTTTAAATCTTCTTTTCTTTGAGCCCCACCTCCGAAAAGGTCTCCAAATATATCACCGAATGCCCCAAAGTCAAAACCTTGAGCTGACCCAAAGTCAAAACCCTGGCCAAATGGAGCTCCTCCTTCAAAACCCTGGCCAAACCTGTCATATTGAGACCTCTTGTTCTTATCTGAAAGAATCTGATAGGCTTCGTTGATTTCTTTGAACTTTTTTTCATCTCCGCCTTTATCTGGATGGTATTGATGGGCCAGTTTTCTAAAAGCTTTTTTTATTTCTTCTTGAGAGGCATTGCGCGAAACGCCTAGTACCTGGTAATAGTCTTTCATAGATTACTTTTCTTTTTCTTTATACTCCCCTTCTTGGGTGTCTTTTTTATCTTTGCTGACCGGAGGTTGTTCTGGTTTTTGATCCTTATCTTTTTTCTCGTACATTGCTTTTCCAACTTTCTGGATTGCTTGAGAGAGATCGTCAGCTGTTTTCTTTATTTCTTCTGTATTATCGCTGTCTTTTAACTTTTTTAAAGCTTCAACTTTTCCTTCAATTTCTTTTTTAACTTCAGGAGTCACTTTATCTCCTGCATCTTTAATAGTTTTTTCTGTGCTGTAAATTAAATTATCTGCAAGATTCCTTATTTCAATTAGTTCTTTCTTTTTTTCATCTTCTTTGGCATGGAGTTCAGCTTCCTTTTTCATTTTCTCCACTTCCTCTTTAGAGATTCCCGTTGACCCTTCAATTTTAATTGATTGGGATTTATTAGTAGCCTTGTCTTTGGCTGAAACATTAAGTATTCCGTTAGCGTCAATATCAAAGGTTACTTCAATTTGAGGAAGGCCCCGGGGAGAGGGAGGAATACCGTCCAGAATAAATCTTCCCAAGGTTTTATTGTCTTCAGTCATTGCTCTTTCTCCCTGCAAAACATGAATTTCAACAGAAGGCTGGTTGTCACCCGCCGTAGAGAAAACCTGGGTTTTGGCCGTAGGAATAGTGGTATTTTTAGCAATTAATACGGTGTTTACCCTTCCCAGAGTCTCAATTCCCAAAGACAAAGGGGTTACATCCAAAAGCAAAACATCCTTTACTTCACCCTGCAAGATTCCAGCTTGAATAGCAGCTCCAATAGCTACCACCTCATCTGGGTTAATTGACTTATTGGGCTCTTTGCCAAAGACCTTTTTAAGGTCTTCTTGAATCTTGGGCATTCTGGTTTGTCCTCCAACCAAAACTATTTCCGCAATATCTTTGGGCTCCATCTTTGCTTCTTTTATGGTTTCTTTAACCAAGTCAATTGATTTATCAACATATTCTCTTACTAGTTCCTCTAATTTAGCCCTAGTTATCTTATAGTAAAGGTGTTTTGGGCCTGCCTGATCTGAAGTAATAAAAGGCAGGTTGATTTCAGCTTCCAAGGATGAAGACAGTTCAATTTTTGCCTTTTCAGCCACCTCTTTTAACCTTTGAAGGGCTAACTGGTCTTTAGAGAGATCAATGCCCTGGTCTTTTTTGAATTGGTCCACTATCCAGTTCATTATCTTTTGGTCAAAGTCATCTCCGCCAAGATGGGTATCGCCGCCCGTAGCTTTTACTTCTATTGTATCTTTACTAATATCTAATACAGAAATATCAAAAGTTCCTCCGCCAAAGTCGTAAACGACAATTCTTTGCTCTTTCTTTTTAGTCAGACCGTAAGCTAAGGCAGCGGCTGTGGGTTCGTTAATGACCCGCCTGACCTTAAAACCGGCAATTTCACCTGCTACCTTGGTTGCTTTTCTTTGGGAATCATCAAAATAAGCCGGACAAGTGATTATGGCTTCGGTAATTTTTTCTCCTAATTTTTCTTCAGCATCCTGTTTTAGTTTTTGCAAGATCATGGCTGAAATTTCAGCTGGCTTGTGCCACTTATCACCCATTTTAACTTCAATCCCGCCGTCCGAAGCTTCCTTTATTTCATAAGGCAAAAGTTTCTTGTCTTTTTGGACCTGAGAATCTTTAAATCTTCGGCCAATCAGGCGCTTTACTGAATAAATAGTATTTTGGGGATTGGTAATCTGCTGCCTTCTGGCTAAAACACCGACTAACCTTTCGTTGTTTTTAGTTAAAGCAACAACTGAAGGAGTTGTTCTTGCTCCTTCTTTATTTTCAATGATTTTTGGTTCCCCGGCTTCCACTACTGACATTGCAGAAAAGGTGGTGCCGAGATCAATTCCTAGAATTTTTGACATAAGTTTGATTAATTATTTTTTAATAATGAAATACAGTTATTTTACAACCTTTACTTTGGCCGGTCTCAAGACCTTGCCATGTAATGTATAACCTTTTTGAATTTCTTCTGTTATTGTACCCGATTCTTTTTCTTTTATTTCGACCTCTTTGACTACTTCTTGAAAGTTAGGATTAAATTTTTCACCAACCGTCTTTATTTCTTCTAATCCCAGACTTTTTAATAAGCTTTTAAGCTGAGCCTTAATCTGCAAAACTCCTTTAAAGTGTTCGTTGTCTTTTAAATCTTTTGAGACAGCTTTCTCAGCTGTTTCAAAGTTATCTAGTATTGGAAAGATTTTTAAAATTAATTCTTCGGTTGAATATTTTAAAAGCTCTCCAATTCTTGCTATCTCTTCTTTCTTGTAATTTGATAAGTCAGCCTGAGAGCGCTGCCAGCCAGCCAAGTATTCCTCTTTTTGCTTTTTTAATTCTTCCAATTCTTTCTTTAGATTTTTTAATTTCTCTTTTTTATCTGCCATAATTAAAGTTTTTCTAATAACCTTGTTAAAGAGTTAATCAGGTTAATGTTTTTTTGATAGGTCATTCTTTTCGGTCCCAGAATAGCTACAATCCCCTGTTCTTTTTTGGGAAGAGACAGCCTAGAAACTATAATGCTAAAATCTTGAGATTTAGGAAAAGGGTTTTCTTTTCCGATGTAGACCCGGACTTCTTCTTTCAAATCAAAAACCATATCTTCAACATTATTTTCAAACTGGTCAATCATTTGTATAAACTTTGAGGCAAAGCCAGCTTCTTTAAATTCTGGTTCTTGGAAAATCCCTTCCCAGCCTTCTTTCCAGGAAATTTTCTTATTTAAAAGATAACTTATTACCAAGCCAGAACAAGCTCCGGCAACCCCTTTTGTGATCACTTGGGTTGTCATTAAGGGTTCTTTGAGTGTTTCCCAATCTTCTATTTCAAGTTCTTTTTTAAAGCCCTTTAATTCTCTCTCAAGCAAGTCATCGACAAAAAACCGGTAGCCCTTATCAGTGGGCACTCTGCCAGCTGAAGTATGGGGTTGGTAAAGATATCCATCATCTGTTAATTTCTGCATTTCAATTCTAATGCTGGCCGGGCAAATGCCAAAATCATATTCTATCTCAAGAAATTTAGAACTTACGGGCTGAGCCGAATCAATGTATTCTTCAATCACTCCTCCTAAGATTTCTTTTTGGCGCTCTGTAACCATTATCATTCATTTTAATCATTATCACTCTCTTGTCAAGAGTGATAGTTGTAAAGAAATAAAAAAAATAAAGGGTTCGCCAAAAAAATGGTTACTACCCTTTAGAGAACGATTTCTTATGTTTATTATCTAATCTAAGGATTATCCAAACAACTATTCCTGCGAACATACCTACAGCTATGCTGATAGATACGGTTGCTTCTTCAGAAAGTATTGAGAAAGTAGAAAGGCTTTTTAGGGTTTGTAGAAAGAACGTAATTCCAATAAGTAGTCCTACGACTCCAGCAATGATACTATCTTTATCCATTCATATCTCCAATTGTTATTATAATCATGATAAGAAATTTTCGTCAAGTTAAAGTTTTTATCCACAATATTGTTTTTTAAAAACATGATAAAATAACTTAATGAGAAAGATAACCAAAGGATCAAGAGTAACCTGGATTGATCTTCAAAATCCCACCAAAGATGACATTCAATATTTAAAGGAAAATTACAATTTCCATCCTTTGGTTTTGGAAGAATTACAAGTGCACGGTCACAGACCCAAGGTTGAACACTATAAGGATTATTTGTTTATGATTCTTTATTATCCCGTTTTCAATAAGGAAAGGAGAGAAACCCGGCCCCGTCAGTTAAATATAATTATTACTAAAGATACTTTAATTACCACCCACCATAAAATAATTTTGCCAATAAAATCTCTTCTAGATAACTGCAATCTTTATTCTGAATCAAAAAAGAATTACATGTCAGAAGGGACTGGCCAGCTTCTCTTTTACGCCTTAAGCGGATTTTGGAAAAATTGCTTAACGAGGATGCAAAGAATAAATCAACGAATCGATGAAGTGGAAAAAGAAATATTCAGAGGGAAAGAAAAAGAAATGGTTTTGGAAATTTCTTTTGTGAAAACAGATATCATTGATTTTCTAAGAATAATAGAACCCCAAGAAGAGATTTTGGATTCCCTTTATAGAGAGGGATCAAGCTTTTTCGGACCAGAACTTAAACCTTATTTTTCTGACATTTTAGGGACGCACAATCAGGTTTTAAACCACTTAAGAACGTACAAAGAAACAATCTTAGCTTTAGAGGATACGAATCAATCATTGCTTTCCAGTAAGACCAATGAAATCATTCAGCTTTTAACCGTTTTTTCAGTCATTATGCTTCCTTTGACTTTTATCGCTTCGGTTTGGGGTATGAACATTCATCTGCCTCTTGATGATAATGCCATAGGATTCTGGGTTATAATAGGACTAATGAGTATTTTAACAGGTTTAATGGTATTTTATTTTAGAAAGAAAAAATGGCTTTAAATTATGTCTAATCGTTTTACATTAATTATTGCCGGAGGATTGCTTGTCATAATGTTTTCAATGGCGGTTTTTAGCATAAAAGACGACTCTCTTACCATGGACGAGTTAGCTCATTTGCCAGCTGGTTACTCTTATCTTACCCAAAAAGATATGAGATTAAATCCAGAACACCCTCCTTTAATTAAGGACCTATCCGCTGTCCCTTTGCTTTTCTTAGATGGAATTAATTTTCCTTCCGATATTAAAGCCTGGAAAGACGACGTTAACGGCCAGTGGGAATTTGGAAGCTATTTTCTTTATAAAGCCGGCAACCCGACAGATCAAATGATTTTTTGGGGCAGAATCCCAATGATTTTGCTTTTAATTCTCCTTGGAGTATATGTTTTTAAATGGGCAAGAGAGCTCATAGGAGATAAGGGCGCATTACTTGCTTTATTTCTCTTTTCCTTCTCCCCTACTTTTCTTACCCACGGCAGATTGGTTACCACTGACGTTGGAGCGGCAGCCGCTATTTTTATTGCCACTTATTATTTTATTAAAGCCCTTAAAAACCAAAGTAAAAGGAATATTATCTTAGCTGGAATTGCTTTGGGTTTAGCTCAGCTTTTGAAGTTTTCTGTAATTCTTCTTTTTCCTTTTTTCTTCTTTTTAATTATCATCTGGTGGCTGATAAAACTAGGCAGTCTTAAAAATGCTTTAAAAACCCTGATTTTTGTTGTTATTATCAGCTTTTTGGTTATTGGGCCTGTTTACCAGTACCATGTTTGGAATTATCCTCCAGAAAGACAACTCAGCGATGCTAAGGTTTCTATTGCTGACTATCCTGATATTATTAAAGAACCTATTTTCTGGGCAGCTGAAAATCCATTTCTGCAAGGTTACAGCCAGTATTTTACAGGCCTTTTTATGGTATTTCAGAGAGCCGCTTTTGGGCACACCACCTATTTTATGGGTGAGATTTCTAACTTAGGATGGAAAAGCTATTTCCCCATAGTTTATGCTATAAAAGTACCATTGGCTTTTCATATTTTAACCTTAACTGCTCTTCTTTATGCTCTCTGGTCTATAAGGAAAAGAAAATTCTTAGAAAAGTTAAGGACATATTTCCCGGAATTTGCCATGATATCTTTTATCGGCCTTTATTGGTTTACCAGTTTAAGCAGTAATCTTAATATCGGGGTACGCCATCTTTTGCCCACCTTTCCTTTTCTAATTTTATTAGTCAGCAAGGTAACAATAAATTGGCTTAAAGAACCTTTTCTTAAGATAAAATACATTCTTTTGGCCCTGCTTCTTTTATGGCAGGGAGCGAGCGTAGCCTTAGTTTATCCTCATTTTTTATCTTATTTTAATGAGTTAGTCGGAGGGCCGGATAAGGGCTATATTTATACCGTGGACTCTAATTTAGACTGGGGCCAGGATTTAAAACGGCTGGCTCAATGGGTAGATGAAAACAATATTGAGGAAATAAAAATCGCCTACTTTGGCGGTGCTGATCCCATATATCATTTAGGAGATAAAGCCCAATATTTCAGCTGGGAAGAGCCTCAGAAGGGCTGGATTGCCGTTTCCGCCACCTTTCTCCAGGTTGGCAGAGGAATTCCTATACCAGGGCTTAACGAGTCGTCTGGCTATTTTAACTGGCTTAATGATTATACTCCGGTAACTAAAATCGGCTATTCAATATTTATTTATTATATTGAATAATAAATCACTGGTATTTTATAAACGCCTGGTTTCCAAATCGTAATTCAATATATTCTAATTCCTCTCTTTTTTCGAGAGGAATTTGTTTTTCTAAGACCAAGTCAAGCTTTTGGGTCTGCCAATCTAAATCCTCTTTGGGATTAAAATAAATTAGCCATCCCTCGAACGTTTTAATGTTCAATCTTTCATTAGATATAATGGAAATCTCAACAATCGGCAGCTTTAAATCATCATTGAGATTAGATTTAAGTTTTAAAATATTCAAGAGAAAGTTTTTCTCAATCACCCTTTCTCCCAGAACTAAAGAGCGTGCGTTTTCTTTGTCTATAATTTTGATTAAGTCTATTTCTCTTGAAGCTTCCTCAAAGATTATTCCTTCATTATCAAGCAAAAAACAATTGTTTTCTTGGCACCAGTTAAGTAGTCCCATTCTTTCTACGACAAAAATATTTAAGGTAGCAGGGAGTCCCCTGCTGATTTCCACTCCAGCTATCTGAGGAAAGGCATTTAAAATATCTTCCCTTATTCCTTTTGAGTTAACAAAGAAAATACTTTTTGTTTTAAAAAATAACAATCTTTTATCCAGTTTTCCTTCAACGATCAATATAATTTCTTCTTTTGATGCTTTTTCTTCGCCTGTAACAACTATATTCTTTATTTGAAAAGTTTCAGAAAAGGTCAGAAAGTAAAAAAGAGATACTGAAGCAATGAGGACTAAACCAATAATCCAGAGATACCTGCTCTTTAATATTGGTTTTTTTCTTCTAAAAGTATGGCGTTTTCTAAATAATTTACTCTTTTTCATAGATGGCGTTTGAATTTTCTAATCCTTTCAAAGATATAAGTTAACCAGTACTTATTAGACAAAGGAAGATCTTGAGTTTTAATGTATTCTTTCTTATACCCACCAAAACCCATTTTAAATAAAGTAAGCCCGGCCCAGGGATGCTTTTTATTGTTGTCTGGAGCTATGCCCCAGAAATTATACAATTTGCAACCTCTTTTTTTAGCTTCTTTTATTACTTCCCACTGGAGCAAATAAGAAACAGGTACTTTTGGGTATTTAGTTGAAGAAGCGCCGTGATGATAAAAAGCCAATCCTTGCCAGAAAACCACAATAGCAGATGAAATCAGCTCTCCTTTGTACTCCCCTAAGAATATGGAGATTTGGTTATCACCTAAAAAAGAAGAAAACTGGTTTTTTAAATAGTCTGATGGAAAGGCTATAAAATGGTGGCGCTGGACCGTTTTTTTGTAAAGGTTTTGGAATTTATCAATATCTTCTATATTTTTACTTTGTTCAATTTTAATATCAGGGTTCTTTTTAGCTTGGCGGATAAGATACCTGGTTGTTTTTCTCATGTTCTTTAAAAGGTCTTCTTCTGTTGGTATAATATCCAATTCCCAGGTTAATTCCGGGTGCATATGAATTGGCGCTTCTCTAAACCCTAGTTCTTTGAATATTTCTTTATTCTCTTCGTTCTTTTCCCAAACCGGAGCAATTCGGATAAAGCTAGCCTTTTCTTTCTTTGCCAGTTCTTTTAAATGATCTGTTAAGACTTTTAAGATATTCTTGGGAAGCTTTACGATATGGGGCACAAACAAAAAGGTTCCCCTTTTTGATTTAACTTTTATTGTTAATGCAGTTCCAATTAGTTTTTCATTATCGTAAATTCCCAACCTCCAGATTTTATCTCCTCTAACTTTGTTAAACTCGCCCCAATTCCAAGACTGCAATAATGTTTTCTCTTTAATCTCGGCAAGAAAGTTTTCCCAAGCTTCTTTATTAATTATCTCTTTTATTTGACAATTTATGATTTGCATACTGAAATACTTTCTTTTTTATTTCAATTTTCAATAATTAAACTAAGCTTAGTTTTAAGTGGAATTCGGCCCTCTAAAAGGACTATATCGCCTGGTTTGGAAAATTCTTTTATCTTTTCAATAATTTTCTTTGGATCTTCAATATACAAAATATTTTCTTTTGGAAAACCGCTTGATATAGCGCTTTTTTTTATTTCCTCAAAATAATCTTTCGTCGTGATTATGACTAAATGAGAAACCTTTCCTATTCTCTCCCCTATTCTATTATGAACTTTTTTAGCTGCTTTTCCCAATTCAATCAAACAAGGCATGACTATTATTTTCTTAGCCGGTAAAGTTTTCAAATAATCCAGATGGGAAATAAGACTGTCTGGGTTAGCTGAATAGCTGGCATCAATAATATTCAATCCATTTATACCTTTCTTTAACTGAAGGCCCGGAAACTTGCTCTTAATTTCTTCACAAGCTTGGTTAATTTCTTCATTTGTCATACCCAATTCTCTGGCTACAGCTTTAGCTCCTTCAATGTTTTCCATGCCAGCTAACTCCACATTCTCTCCATAAAGACTTTTCTTTATATTTGTTTTCTGAAAAAGCTCCAGGCAGTATTCATTTCTTCCATTAAAGAAAGCTGTTCCATCTTTTGGCAGGCTCTCAATTAATTCGTATTTAGTTTTAATAATGTTTTCTAAAGACTTAAAAGTCACCATATGCTGTTCGTTAATGCCAGTTAAAATCCCGATCTTAGGACTTACAATATGAGAAAGGAGCTTTATTCCTCCCCTATTATAAGCTCCCATTTCTACGACAAAAACCTCGTGTTCTAAAGTCAGCTCATTTAAGACGCACTGGGAAACACCTACTTCTGAATTTTGATGCTTTTTTGTTTTTAAAACCTTAAACTTTTTACTTAAAATATGAGCTAAGATTTCCTTGGTAGAGGTTTTACCATAAGAACCCGTAATCCCTATGACGATTAAATCTTTGAATTTACTCCTCTTCTCTTTGGCTTTTTTAATAATCTGCCAGCGCCAAAAAACAGTTAAAGGATGAATGAGGCCTACAAAAAATGAAGCAATAAAAGGAGAAAGAATATCTAAGAGTAAAATAGATATAAAAAAGTACTTCAAGACGTGTTCTAGAAAGAGAAACTGAGCCAGAAAGGATAGGCCGATAATTAAAACAGTCTTTTTAGTCAAAACAGGAGATTTCAGCCGTTTTTTGAACATATCAACGATAACTTTAGTTCCCTCAATTAGATATATTGACAATAATATGGCCAAGGAAGCAGCAAATAAATTAAATGTTGGTGCAGAAAAAAAGAATGGAGTTAAAAGAAAACCCAGTAAAACAATTATTTTACCTGCCAAAAACTTGTTTAAAACTAGTTGTTTTCCCTTATCTGTTTGAAAATGAGCCTTAAATCTTCCCAAATGGTATTCTTTTAACTGCCAGAGCCAAAACCAAAAAAACAACCTTTTATTAAAAGTTAAAATCCAGAAGAAAAATGTCAGAAGATAGATGGCGCTGAAGTTTTCCAGTGACATAAAGATTATTTAATAAAGTTAAGCATGCTTTCAGATAACTTGTCTGGGATTTCTTTTTGAAGGCTGTGGCCAGACCCGGGAAAAATTATCATTTCTGAATTAATAACTCTTTCTTTTATTAAGGAAGCCGTTTTAACGGGAACATAGTCGTCTTTATCGCCCCATAAAATCAAAGTTTTAGCTTTTATTTGAGGAAGATAAACTGCCAAATCTTCAGCTACTATTTTTTTAAAGGTTTCTTTCATCACTCCTTTAAGTTTAATATAATCGGTTTTCCTTAAAATATATTTATAAAACAATTTCCGTAAAAACTGGTAGCCGGGTATAAAGGAAAGTTTTGATAATATTCCAGCTAAGTTTTCTTCAGTCTCCATTTTTTTTCTAATGGCTGGCACCCCGGATAAAATTAAACCAGATACCTTTTCCGGATACTTTACGCTAAACTTTATAGCTATTCTGCCTCCAAAAGAATGGCCTAATAAAAAAAACTGCGAAAGATTCTCTTTTTCGCTGAATTCTCTTATCCACTCGACATAATCATTAACTGACCAGGGTTTTGAGGGCAATGAAGCATTGCCAAAACCAGGCAGATCAGGAACTAAAACATTTAATCCCTGGCTAGTTAAAATCTTTCTGACTTTTTGCCATTTTTTAGAAGAAGATCCCCAGCCATGGAGAATTAATAAGGTGGGCATTTTAGCCGATCTTTTGAAAATTAAGATACTTTTGTAAAGCTTCAGGTATTTTTACACTCCCGTCTTTTTGCTGGTAGTTTTCAATAATGGCAATGAGCATTCTGCCAATAGCGAAAGTAGTTCCATTTAAAGTGTGAACAAAGTCTAATTTCTTAGTTTTTGAATTTCTATAGCGGATATTCAGTCTTCTTGTCTGAAAATCAGTTGTATTTGAAGCTGAATGGGTTTCCCGATATTTATTTTGACTGGGAAGCCAAGCTTCAATGTCATATTTGGCAGCTACAGGATTACCTAAATCCCCGGTGCACATTTGAACCACCTGATATGGAATTTTAAGCTGCTGCATTAACTTTTCTTCTATTGATAAAAGAAATTTATACTCCTCTTTTGATTGCTTAGGATGAGCGAAACTAAACATTTCTACTTTATCGAATTGATGGACTCTTAAAATTCCCCTGGTATCTTTTCCATAGCTTCCAGCTTCTCTTCTAAAGCAGCTTGAAAAAGCAACATAGCGCTGGGGCAAGTCTTTTTCTTTAAATATTTCATCTTGGTGTATTGGGCCAATTGATTGTTCTGAAGTTCCAACTAAAAAGAGCTTATCTTTTTTAAAAAAATATCTTTCAGCTAAATCTTCTTTATTATTAATATATCCCATGGCCCGCATTGCTTCTTCTTTTATAAAGACCGGGGGAACAATAGGAATAAATCCTTCTTTACTAAGAGTATCGAAAGCTAAATTTATTAAAGCAAATTCAATTAAAGCTGCTTCTTTTTTAATATAACCGAACCTTGTGCCAGAAACTTTAGCTGCTCTTTTAACGTCAATTAAATCCAGGTTTTCTCCTATTTCTAAAGAATCTTTTGGTTTAAAACCAAATTTTAGTTTCTTCCCCCATTTTTTTAAAACCACATTGTCTTTTTCATTCTTGCCAAAAGGTACGTCATCTTCTGGTAAATTGGGAATTTGATACATTAAATCATTAAACTCCACGCTAAGCTTTTTTAAGTCTTTATTCAATCTATCTGAATTAGTATCGATTTTTCTCATTTCCAAAATTAGCTTTTTCTTTTCTTTTTTATTTTTTGTTTGAGATATTTTCCTAGAGGAGTTGTTCTTTTTAGCTGCTATGTCTTCTATAGCGAGAATGATTTTCCGCCTTTTTTTATCTACTTTTAAAAGCTTGTCAATTTCAACTTTGACTCCTTTTTTTCGGGAGCCGTCTCTAACAGCTTGAGGATTTTGGCGAATAAATTTAATGTCTAACATAAATATTTTTTAATTATTGGTAAGGCTTTTTCTAAAGCTTTTTTCCGGTGGGCTATTTTTGTTTCTTCTTCCATTGTTAATTCTCCTAAAACTTTTTTAATTTCCGGAATATAAAAGAGAGTTCTGAAAGGATAGCCGGGAATAATCTTTTTTATAGGTTTTTCTATTATCACTCCTCGAATAACCCCCTCAAAAAGCTTTATCTCTTTATTAATAGACAGGGCTATAACCACTCGTAGTTGGGCTCCCCTTTTCTCTAAAGGAACGCCCTGGAGCTTTTTAAGAGTCAGATTTATCAATTCTTTCTCTGAAGCTTCATAACCCGGCCAACGTTTTGATTTTACTCCTGGTTCTCCGTTTAAATAGTCTATTTCCAGGCCGCTGTCTTCAGCTATAGTGGGAAATTCGGTTAATTTTGAATAAAACTTAACCTTCTTTATGGCATTTTCTTTAAAAGTCTTTCCGTCTTCTTTTACTTCTGTTTGATTATTTAAGTCTTTTAAGGTGACTATTTCTAGGGACAGTTCTTTTAATATTTCTCTATATTCTAAAAGTTTTCCCGGGTTAGTTGTAGCAATTAATATCTTTTTCATTTTTTCTTGGGACGCATGGTTGGAAAAAGAATTATCTCTCGCAAGCTATGGGAATCAGTAAGCAGGGCCGATAATCTGTCAATGCCGATACCAAATCCTGCAGCTGGTGGCATTCCATATTCTAGAGCTTGTAAAAAATCTTCATCTTTCCTTTTATTGTTTTTTGAGAGTCGCTCTCTTTGCTCTAAAGGATTATTCAATTCAGAAAAACCATTTATTAATTCAATACCACCAGCCACTAACTGAAACCGATCGGCATATTTTTTATTATCATCTTTAGCTTTAGCTAAAGGCGTTATTTCCAAAGGGTGGTCAACAACAAAGGTGGGCTGAATTAGTTTTTCTTTATCTTTTTCAAAATCAATCTCGCTATATTTGATTCTTTTCCAGGGAGTTTTGAAATTTATCTTTTTTCCCTGGTAACTGATCGTATTTCCCTTCCCAATCCCGCTTAGTAATTCCTTAAAAATATTTTCCACGAACTTCATAAGGCCGTCTCGATCTTGATAGGCCCAGTAAAGTTCAAGCATAGTGAAATCTGGGTTATGGTAAGCGTCAATTCCTTCATTCCGAAAACATCTTCCAATTTCGTAGATCTTTTCAAATCCACCGACCAAAAGACGCTTTAAGTAGAGTTCTGGAGCTACTCGAAGATAGAGATCAATATTTAGAGCGTTTAGGTGCGTCTTAAAGGGTTTGGCTAAAGCTCCTCCGGGAATTGGTTGCAAAATTGGAGTTTCAACTTCAAAAAATTCCTCTTTGTTTAAGATTTCCCTTAAGGTTTTAACAATCTTACTGCGGACCTTAAACTTTTCCCTTACTTTAGGGTTCATTATTAAATCAAGGTACCTTTTTCTAAAACGTTCTTCAACATCTTTTAAGCCGTGCCATTTTTCAGGAAGGGGCAAAAGTGATTTTGCTAAAATCTTAAAATCCGAAGCTTCAATGGTTTTTTCTCCTTTTCTGGTATTAAAGAGTTTTCCTTCAATTTCAATAAAATCTCCGGTTTCAAAGTTATCTAAGAAAAATCTATACTTTTTCAAGCCTACTATGTTTTTCTTAAAATAGCCCTGTATTGTTCCCGTGCCGTCTTCAAAGTGTAAAAAAGTAGAACCTCCGTGTTCTCGAATTGACCTGATTCTACCGACCAAGACTATCTTCTTTTTCCCCTTGGAAAATTTCTCAAAATTCAACAAAGCTTCCTCAATAAGATGAGTTCTTTTTGTTTTAGCAGGGTAAGGGTTAGCTTTGGATTTTTTGATATTTTCCAGCTTTTTTAATCGATTTTTCCGAAGTTTGCTAATTGGCATATCTTTTTTCATTTTATGTCATTTTTAGATTTAGGTCAAAAGAAAAAACACCCTACTTTATTCAAGTCAGGGTGTTCTCCAGAAACTATTAACTTTTATTCAACTTTGATAATTTTATACAAAACCTTGCCATCAGGAGTTTTTATTTCCACCTTAGCGCCTGACGACTGATTTAAAACGGCTTTTCCCAAAGGAGAGTCAGCTGAAATTTTACCTTCTACAGGATTTGCTTCTTCAGCACCAACAATTCTGAACTTCTCTTTTCTTAAACCAGAACTCACCAAAATTGTCGAGCCAATTTGGGCAACTCCAGAATTCTTCTTCGGAGAAATAATTTCAGCTGAGGTCATTAGTTCTTCAAGTTCAACTATTTTTCCCTCTAAAAAACCCTGGGCTTCTTTAGCCTCTTGGTATTCGGAATTTTCACTCAAATCGCCATAAGAAATGCTTTTTTTCAGACGTTGAGCCATATCCTTTCGCTTAACCTCTTTTAGATGCTGAAGTTCCTTTTTTAGTTTTTTAAAACCCTCAGGGGTTAAAAATTTTTCCATAAAATTAACATGTTAGATTATAATACTTAGTTAAAAAACTTTGTCAACCCCGCACCTAATCTATGTTAGGAATTAAGCTGAATATTGACCGATTTTAAAATAAGGATTGTTAATCAGAGATTAGGTGCGGGGTCAACCTCAAATATGTGAATAAAAAAGAGGGAGAACTTGCCTCCCACCTCAATATATTTTTATTTCTTTTATTTTAATGCTTTACCTAAAATACCAAGAGAGAATTTCTTTAGCTACAGGAAGGGCAGCTACCTGTTCACCGTAGACGCTTTCAATCATTATAGTGAGAACGATTTCTGGATCATCATATGGAGCAAAAACAGTAATCCAGTTATGATAATAGTTTTCTTTTGGCGTTTGAGCGGTTCCTGTTTTCGCTGCCGCTTTAACGGGTAAATTGCTCAAGAGAACCGATGAACCGTAAATTACAGCTTCTCGCATTCCTTCTCTGACTACCTGAAGGTTTTCTTGGTCTATAAAGTTTTCGTTTAAGATTTCAGGATCTATTTCTCTAACTAATTTTTTATCCTGGTTTACTACTTTCTGGACTATTTTAGGCTCTAAAAGCTTTCCTTGGTTAGCAATCGCTACAAAAGATGAAGCTACCTGCAAGGGAGTAGCTAAGACATCTCCTTGGCCAATGGAAAGATGATAAGTATCGCCGTCCCACCAGCCTTCATTTTTAACTTCTTTTTTCCAATCGGGGTCTGGAAGGAGGCCTTTTTTTTCGCCAGGGAGGTCAATCTGGGTAGTTTTACCCCAACCAAACAAGGAAAGATACTCTTTAATTCTTGTCGGTCCCAAGCCCTCTTGTTCTTTATATCCTCCCCCAATGATATAAAAGTAGACATTGCAAGACTGAGCAATGGCTTTTCTCATATCAGTCCAGTCGTGGACTTTCCAATCCAGGAAAGTCCAGATTTTTTCAGGGTTGTACTGGTCTTCAATTTCCAAAAACCCCGGGTCAAAAATTAGTTTTTTGGGATCAATTATTTCTTCTTGGAGAGCAGCGGCAGCTACTATGGGTTTTATGGTAGATCCTGTGGCATATTGGCCGGCCACAACTCTATTAAAAAGCGGCTTTGAAGGATTGTTTTGAATGACTGCGTATTCTTTTTGAGTCATTCCTTTAGAAAAAGAATTATTATTAAAAGTAGGAAGGGAAACCATAGCCAAGACTCCCCCAGTTTTGGGGTCTAAAGCTATAGCTGCTCCTTTTTTAGTCCCAGAATTTAAGAGAGTTCTCGTTAGTTCCTCTTGAACTTTTTCTTGGAGTTCAGAGTCCAACCAAAGCACTAGACTCTGACCGGGCTGGGGATCAGAAACCTTAGTCTGGCTTAATACTTGGTTTCTGGCGTCTTTTAATATCTCTAGTCTTCCCGGTTCTCCCCTTAGTGTTTCTTCATACTCTTTTTCCAAACCTTGTTTCCCTAAATAGTCTGTTATTGTATAATTGCTAAGATTTTTAAGCTCTCCCGAGTTTATTTTTCCGGTAAAGCCTATTAGATGGGCAAAGGTCGGTCCTTGAAGATAATCTCTGACAATATTCTTTTCGATTTGAAACCCCAAAAGTTCATCTATTTTTGTTTCAAGTAAAACCAGAATTTCATGCGAAATGTTTTCTTTAATTAAAACCTGGAGAGATTCGGTTTCCATGATTTTTTCTTCCAGCTCTAAAGAAGTTATTTGAAGAATACTTGAAACCTTTTCTAAAATCTCTTCTTTTTCCGGTGTTTCCCAGGGAAAATCTCTCTTATCTAAAACCAGATCAAAGCTGGATTCGTTCCAGATAAGCTGTTTTAGATTTTGATCATAAATTATTCCCCTATTAGGCCTAACCTGATAAACCCTTAATTTATTCTCTTCTGCCCTCAAGAAGAATTCTTCATTGTTGAAAATCTGGAGTTGCAAGGTTTTTCCCAAGAAAACAAGCATTAGAATCAAAAAGGAAAGATAAAACAACCGGAGAAGGTTTTCTGAAAGCAGAACCTCAATTTTTCTTTCAGAAAGCCCCAGCTCTTCTTCCTTTTTTTGAGCGAGCTTGTCTAAAAAAATTTCCTGCGGTTCTATTTCTCCTTTAAATCCCTTTAATTTCTTAAACCCTCTTAATGATGGGAATTTGAACATATTTCCAAAAGATTAGCTTTATCAATAATGTTAGTCCTAATAAAAAGAAGATGTGAAATCCAAATAGGCCGGGAGAAAAGATATCCCAGAAAAATCCTCCGATAATCGCCCCAAAAATGCTCAAATACCCACCCGACTTACCAGGAACAAGGGGTTTTTCAAAAAAAGCCAAGAGGACGACGGAAATTAAGATAAGATTAAAAATTTCACTTGGGAAATTGAAGCGAATTAAAAAGATGGCTTGAAATACGGCCAAAAAGTAAAAAAACAAGACTAAAAGGAGAACGTTTTTAATCATTAGATTTTTTAACAATAAAGAAGTTTTCTCCGGTAATATCAAAAAATGGAGAGATTTCTGCTTGCTGGAAAGGCTTTATATCGTTTTTTTGGACTTTCTCTACAAAGCCGATTAAAAGACCTTTGGGATATCTCCCCGAAAGCTCACTGGTAATTATAAGGTCTCCTTCTTTAATTTCTTTGTCTTGGGGAATAAAATCTAAAAACATTTTCAAGCTTCCCTTCCCTTTTACTATTCCGAAAATATTGCTGTCGGAGATTTTCGCATCAAAAGAACTGTTCTTATCAGATAAAAGCCGGACACGGGAAAAGTCTTTATATACCTCGCTTACTATCCCAGCTAAAACTTTTTCTTGGGTAATAACGAGCATATCTTCGGCAATACCTTCTTTTGACCCTTTATTTATTAAAAGAAAATCCTGGGAAATATCTTTACTAAAAATCTGGACAAACGATAATTGGAATTCTTTTTCTAAGCCGATATCTAAAGCTTGCCGGAGAACTTCGTTTTCTTTTTTAAGTTCTCGTAAAGAGCTGTTTTCTCCTGTCAGCTTTTGGATTTCTAATTTTAGTTTTTCACTTTCTTCTTTTAATTGCCGGCTTTGGCCAATTGCTCCAAAAAAACTAGATATGCTGTCTGCTTTCTGCCATAAGGGTTTTTGTACAGGAAGGGAGATTAGATAAAAGGCGTTCTTTATTTCTTTTTGAAAGAAGTTTAAAGAGATAATAATGAAAACTACAACCAGTATGGTCCAAAAGACCTTATTTTCTTTATTAAATAAATATTTCATTGTTTTTACTCCTTACTTATTATAATCGGTTTTTGCCAAAATAAAAAGACGCTCTGGTGGCGGCTACCTACTTTCTCACCTAAATGGCAATATCATCGGCCTTGGATTATTTCACTTCCGTGTTCAGAATGGGAACGGGTGGGACAAACCCAGTATAACCGCCACCGCAGCGTCTTTTTATATATTCATGATTATTAATTACTAGCTAAGGTTAATGTAGTATGGCCGATTAGTAGCACTTGGCTTAATGCATTGCTGCACTTACACCTGTGCCCTATCAAGGTCGTGGTCTCCGACCGGCCTATGAGTTCTAATCTTAGGGTGGGCTTCGTGCTTAGATGCTTTCAGCACTTATCCCTTCCCAACATAGCTACCCAGCAGTGCCCTTGACAGGACAGCTGGTACACCAGAGGTTGGTTCATCCGGATCCTCTCGTACTACGGACGACTCCCTTCAAAACTCGACGCCTACGGTAGATAGGGACCGACCTGTCTCACGACGGTCTGAACCCAGCTCACGTACCACTTTAA